>NZ_SGPD01000011.1:0-436453 GCF_004208935.1 Pseudoalteromonas sp. CO109Y | reverse complement strand
GGTCATTAGCTCAGTTGGTAGAGCAGTGGACTTTTAATCCATTGGTCGATGGTTCAAGTCCATCATGACCCACCATTGCTGATTTATCTTTTCTTTCTAAGTTATCCTTTATTTATCTTAACAGCTCACAGCAATACTGTTCTTTAGCTTAAGATTCTCGTATAATTCGCGCCATGAATGCACTGTGGACTAAGTGGTCGAGAAATGAGTCTAGCTGAACAAATTATGCCTGAAGATTATATCTTCCCTCCAAAGCCAGCTCCGTTATCAAAAGACGAGCAAGCTGAGTATAAGGCACGTATCAAACAATTATTAAAAGACAAGAACGCGGTTCTTGTTGCCCATTATTACACTGATCCTGAAATTCAAGCTCTAGCTGAAGAAACAGGCGGTTGTGTTGCTGACTCGCTAGAAATGGCGCGTTTTGGCGCTAAGCACGACGCAGATGTAATTGTGGTAGCCGGTGTTCGCTTTATGGGCGAAACAGCAAAAATCTTAACGCCAAATAAAACCGTTGTTATGCCAACGCTTGCTGCAACTTGTTCATTAGACGTAGGTTGCCCAATTGAAGAATTCTCAGCGTTTTGTGATCAGCACCCTGATCGCAAGGTAGTAGTGTATGCAAATACATCAACAGCTGTTAAAGCGCGTGCAGATTGGATCGTTACTTCTTCATGTGCCCTAGAAATCGTTGAGCACCTTGATGAGCAAGGCGAAAAAATCATTTGGGGTCCAGATAAACACTTAGGTTCTTACATTCAAAAGAACACAGGTGCAGACATGATCATGTGGAATGGCGCCTGTATCGTTCATGACGAGTTTAAAACCAAAGCACTTAAGGATATGAAAGCCTTACACCCAGATGCGGCTGTATTGGTTCACCCAGAGTCTCCTGCGGAGATTGTAGCCTTAGCTGATGCGGTTGGTTCAACAAGCCAATTAATCAAAGCAGCGCAAACTATGGACAACAAAAAGTTCATCGTAGCGACTGACCGAGGCATTTTCTACAAAATGCAGCAGTTATGCCCAGAGAAAGAATTCTTTGAAGCACCAACAGCAGGTGAAGGCGCAACGTGTAAAAGCTGTGCGCATTGCCCGTGGATGGCAATGAATGGCTTAAAAGCGATTGAAGAAGCACTGACAGACCCTGAAGGTAAAGAGGTGTTTGTTGATATGGACTTGCGCGAAGGCGCATTAAAGTCGCTTAACCGTATGTTAGATTTTTCAGCAACGCTTCAGCGCTAAGAACGAATTGACTATACAAAAGGCAAGGTGTTTACCTTGCCTTTTTTGTTTGATTACTAATCACTTAACTGCACTATTTTAAAAAGCCCTTGCGTCTGTAGGGTTGTTTTCATACTATAACGCCGCGCTAAACTCTAAGCGCCTTAGGTGACGTGTCCGAGTGGCTGAAGGAGCACGCCTGGAAAGTGTGTATACGGCAACGTATCGAGAGTTCGAATCTCTCCGTCACCGCCATTTCTAATCTTATAAGCTAACTTTAGTCATTTACAAATACTTTAAACCGCATTTTAGCTTGTCTAATTATCTAAGCTGTTATTTCTTTCACACTCTTTCCAAAAAGACTGTCCTAATACTCTATTTATTTCTTCTACTGAAGTGAGGCCTTTTGAAAGTGCTTCTAAGGCTACTTTATGTAAAGATCTCGCTCCGCATTTAGCTGCAATCTCTCTTAACTTACTGGTACTTTCTCCAGCACGAATTGCATCGGCTAGTTGATAATCAATAGTGATTATTTCGAACAGAGGAATACGTCCTTTGTAACCAGACTGATCGCAGTCATCGCAACCTGATGGCGACATAATATTTATATCAGGAAAGATGCTTTTAAAACGTTTACCATAGGTATCTGTGGACAACGGGCCACTTAGGTTACAACTAGGGCATAGCTTTCTAATTAATCGCTGCGCTGCAACACCTTTTAAGGAGTCTGCAATAATAGGACGTGACACACCTAAACCTATTAACCTTGAAATAGTCGTAATTGCATCACTTGTATGTAAGGTGGTCATCACAAAATGCCCAGTTATTGCAGCGCGAAAGGTCATTTCTGCCGTTTCTTCATCGCGAACTTCACCCATTAATATTACATCGGGGTCTTGTCTTAAAATGCTTCTGAGGGCGCTGGAGAAGGTGAGGTTCTGATGTGGGTTAATATTAACCTGGGCAATACCTTCAATCTCATATTCAATTGGGTCTTCAACAGTTACAAGGCATTTTTCCGGAGTGTTTAATTCTTTTAGAGCAGCATAAAGCGTACTTGTCTTTCCTGACCCAGTAGGGCCTGTTATTACAAAGATACCTTCGCTACTTTGCAGTAAGTTTTTAAATGTATTGAGCTCTTGCTGTTGTAAACCAATATCATCTAACTTGTTTACAACAGATTTAATCAGTAGACGGATGACTACTTTTTCTCCCCCTTTAACTGGTAGTGTCGATACCCGTAGATCCACATCCTGACCTTTGAGCTCTAAACTAGCACTTCCATCTTGTGGAACCATTTTTTTTGCTAAGTTAAGGTCAGATAATGCTTTTATTCTTTGTACTATTGGAATAAAAACTTGTGCTGGTAATTCTGATATGACCCTTAACATACCATCTATTCTGTAACGAATTATGCCGCCATTATTAAAGGGTTCAATGTGAATATCACTGGCTTTGAATATAAACGCTTCTAACAGCATTTCGGATACAATTTTAACTATGGCTGAGTTTGAAGAGTCGGGCTCATTTTGTTTTGTTCGTGTGTTGAGTTGGTTTGATTTTATAATAATGTCATTCTCAGATAGCATTTGCTCCTGATAAAACATTTCCGTCCATTTTGCTATGAGCTCGGGTGATGCCAATACCGATTTAACATGAAGGGTCGTTAAAAATTCAACCATTGATTCCATATCAGTATCAAATGGATGAGGGGAAGCTACTGTTAATAAGCCATTTGTAAAGCCTAAAGGAAAAATTCCATACTCTCTAGCTACTTTAAAAGAAACATAATGAAGCAATTCTTCTGACATATCATCAGGAGGTTTTGCTACATCTAACTGGTAACTTTTTGCAATCATTGCTGTTAACACTTTGCTGTCGACTTGCAAAATTGCCTCTGCACTTTTCCATGCTGAAATGGCTGACTCACCGTTATACATTTCTTCAATATTAATATTGCTGTTAGTCGATTTTTCAATGCAAAATCGTTTTAGCCAGTTAAAAGTGGCATTACTTCTGTGTACCTCATTTTTATCTATCATACTCATTCCATATATATTTTGTCGTCTTTGGCATCAAACGTGATTGTTGAATCACCATGTGGAATGGTTAAGCGAAAATGTTCATTGGTAATTTTTTCATAAGTTACATCCATGACAGACGCGATAGGGCTTGGTAAATCGTCTGGCAGTTCTCCGTAAGTTGTGCGGTAATGTTCAACATCTTCTGCAATCATTAATAATGCCACTGAGCTGCCTGTTTGATAATCTCTGTCGTAATTTACAGGGTGGGTTTCATGGCCAATTAGTAGAGTTTTTGCTAACAAAAATCCAAAAGCAATATATGCGGCATAAGGAAGCCAGCTAGGTAATACAATGGAAGCTCTATTTTTATTTCGTTGATTATTTTGCGTTTCATCCATCGCTTCCGCGATACTTTCTTGCCATCGTTTATTGGTTGAAATCATTTTTATCTTCCTAATTTTTTAATCATGATGCCCATGCTGTTGGCCTATATGTTGATCTGGATGTTTTACCCAGCCAGGAGGCCAATTCAAGTTAGAACCAGCATTGCTTCGACTGCCCGATTCTGAATCACCATTGGTACTAGTTTCTGTACTTGTACTCGTTTGGCTACCTGTGTTGCTATCTCCACTATTTCTATCTGGAGGTTGGGTGTTACCTGTGTTACTTGCGTCAGGAAGTTGAGTATTACCTGTATTGCTAGCATCAGGTTGCTGATTAGTCCCTGCATCAGTTAATTTTGGTGGTTGATTTATTTTGGGAGGGTTTGTATTTGTTTCTGAAGGTATTAAATTGGTTTGGTGAGTCTCATAAGGTGTTGCTAATGCAATAATCATCATATTAGGAGTCACAAAAGAATGTTTTAATTCAGTTACATGATCCAAGGCATTGAGTACATTCAATCCGTTTTGACTATTTGCTTTTAAAAATAAAACAGGAAAAGCCTCATGACCCGTAAAATTAAAATAACCAGAGTGATTAACTAACTGAGCTGAAAATTGAATACCAAACTCTTCTGAAAATTGATTGGCAAGCCCAGGTAAATAGCTTGGGGCTTGACCAAAGCTTGAACTC
Organism: Pseudoalteromonas sp. CO109Y; assembly: GCF_004208935.1. Classification (NCBI taxonomy): domain Bacteria; kingdom Pseudomonadati; phylum Pseudomonadota; class Gammaproteobacteria; order Alteromonadales; family Pseudoalteromonadaceae; genus Pseudoalteromonas; species Pseudoalteromonas sp. CO109Y. The sequence continues at coordinate 432,131 of NZ_SGPD01000011.1, read as the reverse complement.
GAAAGCTGATTTGGCTTTGCTAATGCATCAGGTGAAGTTGCAATAACATCCTGATAAGCAAGGCCAATAGAGTGGATTCTATATAATAAGGTGGCTGCCTTAGATTCATTTACATAGCCTTGATAATTAGGCAAGGCGATTAAGGATAAGATCCCTATAATTGAGATAGCCACCATAAGCTCAACTAATGTGAACCCTTTACTTTTAAAAGAGTTGAGCTTTATCAAAATCGTTGATTTCATTAATACAATTCACTATTTAAGTAATATCTTCTTAAATATAGACAAACTTATAGTTTTTTCATCTTAGTAGTATTTTTATTTTTTATAACTTAAGGCGGGTTAATCAAGTGATTTCAATACTCTATAATTTATTTAGTTGAAGCTTAGCAGAGGCGTTTTCTTAACTATCCGAAAACTTAGACAAATTTCAATGTGCAGCAAAGTTCTCGGATAAAATAGAGTACTTATACGCTTTTCTTAACCCACCTTAGCAAAGTGTTTTTCAAGATTACATTTAGCGCGCATTGCTATGTGGCTACTGACCTTTCTGGCAAGTTCTATTACTAATAATTCAAGTTGTTCACGACTATAACCAAGCAATACACAGCGTTTAAGTTGCTCGCTAACTAAGCTGCTGGCATCGTCTAGGGCAAATAAAGCGCCTAAAGAGGCAAGCTCAAATACTGTGTTGTTTTGCTGCTCTATGCCAAACGGCAGCTGACCGAATGTCAGTGCGGTTTTTAGCTGTTGCTCTGTGCGCTTGATAAGCAACGTATTTGAACCCTGAATATCATCAAGGGACTTTAAAATCTCTAGCGCCAGCAATGCTTTTGGCACCCCAGAATACACACTAATATGCGGTAAAATATCACACAACTCTTGCATTGAAACGCCATCATTCAATGCGTGCTGACATGCTCGTTTTAACAAAGGCTTGTCATGAACGGTGACCAAAGCAGCGATCGCGACAAACACAAATAAATCCGTGTTGTTATGGTTCATAATTTCTCTTTTGATTTTAGATATTGAATGTATTGAGGTTTTGTAGCTTTGGCTGATTGCAAAGAGCATGCAATCGAAAAATTGAAAATACATTATGGTTGATGATGGCGATTTCTGCTTGCCATAAATGATTTAATTTTTGCCTAAAATAACGAACTGTTACCCAAAATGGTCCTAACCTCAAATTACGGTGATACACTTAATTGAGTATTTCTTAGAGGTAATCTAAATGCGTCAGGCATTAATAGAAGCGGTTAAAGCGATAGCGATTTCAGACGGTAATTTTGAAACGGCGATTTCTGAGTTATTGGTGTTCAGACGAAGCGAAGTTTCATTACCGATGGCCTGCGTGTATGAGTTAGGGCTGGGTATTAGCTTGCAAGGTGCAAAGCGAGTTGTGTTGGGTGAACATAGTTATGATTACACTGACGGCCAATCATTGGTGACCTCAGTCGATGTGCCCGTAGCTTCACAAATAACGCGTGCTAGTAAAGAGCAGCCATTTTACGGCATTTACTTACGCTTAGATGCCCATGAGATCAGCCACATTGTTGCTGAAATGGAGTTTGCTGGGCAAGGCAAGTTCCCTAAACACCAAGCTATGTCGGTGGTTGATACTGATAATGGCCTGCTTGATGCTTTACTTAGGCTTATTCAACTCGACAAAGAGCCTCAATTAAAAGCTAACCTTGCGCCACTTATTAAAAAAGAAATTATATTGCGCTTGTTAAATAGTCCACACAGCCCTTATTTAAGGCAAATTGTGATGTCTGGTTCTGCCCATCAAAAAATAGCCAAGATCTTATGCTGGTTAAAAGAAAACTACACGAGTCAATTTTCAATTGATGATTTAGCCCGTGATGCGCACATGAGTCCGTCGACATTCAGGCTACATTTTCGTGATGTGGTAAAGATGAGCCCATTGCAATACGTAAAAAACCTACGGTTGCAGGCGGCAAGGCAATTAATGCTGAATGAGCGAATTGATGTAGGCTCTGCGGCTTTAAAAGTGGGCTATGAGAGTCCATCCCAGTTTAGCCGCGAATACACACGCTTTTTTGGCAAGCCACCGATAAAAGATATTTCGGCACTGCGGTTACAACAAATCGCATAAAAAAGGGAGCGCTTGGCTCCCTTGTACTTAAAATCGTCTTTTTGGCATTCTCAGTTGTGAGTCAAACTCATCGGGGAATAAAATTGTGCCGTCGTCTTGGTCTGTTGGGAATACAGCGATGAGTAAGTCATCTTGCTCAAGGCCAGGTGTCCAGCGACTTAACCAGTCTTTTACAGGGATGGCTTTTGGGGTGCAGTCTTGCCATTCACCGGTTGCCCAGCTTTGGGCAAATTCACGGCTAGGCCATACAGGCACGCAGTCGTCGTCTTCGTTTGAGAGCATGACGCAGCCATGTTCATCATTGAGGATCCACACTTGTTTAAACTCTTGAACCGTTTCAAACATATAAGCGAGTCGTTTCTTAGCGCCTAAGGCGAGTACAGCATCAAACTCAGTTTCAACACGTTTAGCAGTTGCATTATTCATGACAGGCTCACTCTTTTAGTTATACACAGCTACACCTTAATCATAAGGTGATAAATTAATATGACAAGTAAAGTTAATAGCTAAATTAATTTACTAATGCAGCAAATAGATCGTCAGCAAGTTGTTGCAGAGATTTAGGGTCTTGATTTGTCAGCGCATAGGTACGAATACCGTATATGCCCATCACTAAAAAGCGCGCCAACTGTTGCGCTGACTTGCTACTTACAAATTCGTTGTTATCTAGCGCTTTTTGAAGTTGTTCGGCGAGAGCATGCTCATAAGCGTTTAAGTTACCACGCAGCACAGTGCAAATTTGTGGGTCGTTGCCTTCAACCTCAGAAATACTCTTTGTAAGCAAGCACACTTTAGCTACTTCACCTTCAATACATTCATCGACAATCACAGTTAAGTAATGTTTGAGGGTCGATAAAATTGATTGTTGGTTATTGAAAAGGGCAGTAAATTGTTGGTTTCTATCTTTTTGATACTGCTCCGTAGCGGCTAAAAACAAGCCTTTTTTGTTGCCATAAGCCGCGTAAATAGAACCCGGATGAAGGTGAGTTACTTCTTTTAATTTTTGCATACTGGTCTTCGCATAGCCATATTGCATAAAAGCATGCATGGCTTGGCGTAGTACAAATTCAGTATCAAATTCAGCAGTTCTCATTAAAGCTCCTCACGGTATATAATACCAATCCGCAATAATACTTAGTCATTTTGAGGGATTAAACCTGTCGCTACCCGCGTTAAAATTTCTGATTTACGACTGCATGGATGCAGAAGGTAGAGCAATGCAGGAGCAATTGCCGAGCACAACTAAATAACGAAATTTTTGCCTTGTTATCAACGAGGTTTTCTTGCCTCAAAATAGACCACTTAATTAAGCGAATTGGTATAAACGAAGTTTACGTAATCTTGAACGATTATTCAAAATAAACCTTGAAGTGTGTATGTTTCGCCCTTATCTTGAATGTATGTTCAAGATAAGGATAAAACCATGACAACCGATTTACTTTCTCCGTTTAAATTAAACGACAGCATTGAGCTGCAAAACCGAGTACTAATGGCACCACTTACGCGCTGTATGAGCGACGATAACCTAGTACCTACACAAGCAATGGTTGATTATTATGCACGCCGTGCTGATGCGGGCTTAATTATTAGTGAAGCAACGATTATCCGCCCAGATGCCCAAGGTTATCCAAATACGCCGGGTTTATTTACCAGTGAACAAATTCAAGGTTGGAAGAAAGTGACCGATGCTGTGCACGCCAAAGGCGGCAAAATGTTTGCTCAGCTTTGGCATGTAGGTCGTGTTGCTCATCCTCACTTTTTTGGTGGTGATGTACTGGCACCATCAGCAATTGGTATTGAAGGTTCGGTACCAAGAATGCGTGAATTAACTTACGTTACTCCAAAAGCGGCAACCATCGAAGACATCCAAGGTTTGATTGCTGACTACGCAAAAGCGGCGGAAAATGCAATTGAAGCGGGTTTTGACGGGGTTGAAATTCATGGTGCGAATGGTTACTTAATTGATCAATTCTTACACTTTGCTGCCAACCAACGTGAAGACCAATACGGTCAAACACCAGAAAACATGTCGCGTTTTGCTCTTGAAGTCGTTGATGCAGTAGTGGCAGCAATTGGTGCAAATAAAACTGCATTACGTTTATCGCCAGGCGCGTATTTTAATATGACTGAAAGTGACGGTGATAAGGCGGTATTTGATTATCTATTACCAGCCCTTGAAACACGTAACCTTGCGTACTTACATGTTGGTATTTTTGATGACAGCATGCGCTTTGCAAGCTTAGGTGATAAGTCGGCGTCTGAATATATGCGCGGTGCATACAAAGGTACCTTAGTCGGGGTAGGCAGCTATAGCTTTGAGACAGCTAATCAAGCTATCGATAATAACCAATTTGACTTAATTGCGATTGGTCGCCCATTCATTGCGAACCCAGATTACATCAGTAAAGTTAAAAATGGTGAAGCGTTAACACCATACAGCGACGAAATGCTGGCTGAACTGATTTAAGCAAACCTAATAATATTGTCCAACCAACAAGCGCTCAGTTAATTTAACTGGGCGTTTTTTCTAATACTTTCTTATTTATTAAACAGTTAAGTCTTAAATCTGCCATGAAAATGCATTAATTGTTTAATTGTTGTGTCAAAAATTTTGACCCTAAATGTCATACACGCTCTGCATACTGTGCCCGCTTTTAAATACGTAACCTTGGAAAAACAATGAGCACAGTAACTAAAAAAACAAAGCTAAGCCTTATAGTCGCAACGCTTTTAGCAACATCGGCAAATGCAAACTCGAATAACGAAATTGAAGAAATTACCGTTGTTGCAAAGCCAACCAGTTATGCAAATAACGTTATTGAACCTGCCATGCTTGAGCAACAAAGTTCAGTATCAAGCGTGTTAGCCGTGATTGATAACCTACCGGGTATCAGCATCAACGAAGGTGATGCGTTTGGTGGTGACGATTGGTCAACCACCATTACTATGCGTGGCTTTAGTATTGATGGTAATCAACAGCAATTAGGAATGACGATTGATGGTATTCCTAATGGTGGTTCTAACTATGGTGGCGGTGCAAAAGCAAACCGTTACTTAGACAGCGAAAACTTAGCAACAGTTGAAGTAGGGCAAGGTACGTCTGATATTGCCTCAGCCTCACTCGAAGCATTAGGCGGTACTTTCAATTTTGTGAGTGCACAACCGAGTACCGAGCAAAGCACCACGTTTGCTTACACAACGGGCGATCATAACGCTAGCCGCTACTTTGTGAAGCACGAAACCGGCACTGTGTTTGATAACACGCAAGCCTATATCAGCTATTCGCAAACAGACACTAGCCGCTGGGTTGGTGATGGCAGCAATGGTGGTAAAGACAATCAGCACATCGAAGCGAAGTTTGTATCAGACTTTAGTGACTTAACTGTAACAGGTCGTGTTTCGTATGATGATGTTCACGAAATTAACTATAACAGCATCAGCATTAGTGAGTTTGAACAAAACCCTGATTGGGATCGTTTAACTTGGAATTGGACTGGCGTGCCGCATTTTGATCAAATGTTTGCTGAGGGCTGGGGTACACTGCGTGAAAATACCCTTGCGTATGTAAAGTTTGATTACGCGTTAAGTGCCACTTCAAACTTAAGCTTGTCACCTTACTATCATAAAAATTCAGGTCGTGGTGATTGGATCCCGCCTTATTTAACGTCACCGGTTGATGGCGATGGCAATCCAACAACAATTGGCGGCGAAAACGCTGGCAGCTACGGCTTTACAGATAGCGACGGTAATCCACTTGCACCAGCTGCGGGTTGTACTGCAAGTTTAGAATGGCCATGGTCTTCAGGCCCTGGCTTAAACCCAGCCTGTTACCCAGATGATGCTATTCCGGTTATGTCGTATCGTCATACTCACTACAAAAAAGACCGCTTAGGTATGACCGGTGAGTACCAAGTAACCCTTGGCAATCATGATATTGAAGCCGGTTTTTGGTTTGAGCAAACAGACCGTGATGAGTCACGTGACTGGCATAAAGTTATTGATGCCCGTATTTATCATCACTTTGACCATACGCCGTATTGGACACAGTATAAAAACACCTTCGAAACAGATACATTCAAGTGGTACGTACAAGACTCAATCAGTTTAGGCGACTTCACACTTAATTTAGGTGCTAAACAGTATCTTGTTGAGCTGCAGCGTTATAATCATTTTGAAGATGAATACTCAGATAAAATCGACAGTGATTCAGACGTCCTATTCAGCGGTGGTGTGCTTTATCAGCTATCTGCAAGCACAGAGTTATTTACCAGCTACAGCGAAAACTTTGCAGCAATTAAAGATGGTGTACTTGAACGAGATTCATCAACACTGACCGAAATTGAACCTGAAACAGCTGAAAACATCGACCTAGGTGTACGTTACAGTGATGACCGTTTACGTTTAACGGCAACCGCTTACAGCATCGAATTTGATAACCGTATTACCTTTATTGCTCCGGGCAGTGATACCGATGGTATTGACTACACCATTGGCACGAACGGTTCTTACATCAACGTTGGTGGTATTGAGTCAACGGGTGTTGAGCTTTCAGCAACCTATATGCTGACTGACAAATGGAATCTTTACACATCGTATACCTACAATAACTCTGAGTATCAATCGAACGATCCAAGTGCTTACAACAGCGAGGGTGAGTTACTTGAAGAGGCATCAGCCAGCTTTAAAGCGGGTGATGAAGTGATTGACTCAGCACAAGATTTATTTGTGGTATCGGCAGACTACTACAGCGGTGATTTCCGCTTTGGTTTATCGGCTAAATACACAGGTGAGCGTTTAGGTGCATGGACTGGTGAGCAAACCCGTTCGCGTAACGAGGTTGATGGTTACACCTTGGTTGATTTAAACATTGGTTATAACACCAGTCTTGATGCAGGCGTGTTTAAATCAATCGACCTTGCATTTGTGGTGAATAACCTGTTTGATAAATCATATCTAGCGGGTGGTACAGGTAATGGTTCAACCTACTTTATTGGTGCACCACGTACCGCAGCTTTAACACTTACAGCGCAGTTTTAAGTAATAAGCTAAAGTTTTAAATAGCCCATCGTTGATGGGCTTTTTTACAGGTGAAATATGAAAAAATTAATTTTAGCCACGGCGGTTGTAGCGGCATCACTATTAAGCTTAAACAGTAAAGCTGCCGACAATGTTGTGCTCGTAACTCTTGATGGGCTTCGCTGGCAAGAAGTGTTCTCTGGTGCAGATAAAAACCTAATCGATAACACTGATTTTGTTGCAGATACAGATGAACTAAAGGCGCTTTTTTGGCGAGATGACCAAGCACAGCGAACTCAAGCGTTAATGCCATTTTTTAGCGAAACATTGGCAAAACAAGGCGTTTTGATTGGCGATAGAACGCAAGGCTCATTGATGTCGGTAAGCAACCCGTGGTATTTCTCATACCCAGGTTACAGTGAAATTTTAACCGGTATAGTAGATGAAAATATCGATAGTAACGATAAAGTGCCTAACCCCAATAAAACCATTTTAGAGAGTTTAAATACTCAGCCAGAGTTTAAAGATAAAACCGCGCTTTTTGGTAGCTGGGATGTGTTTCCCTATATTGTAAATCGTGAGCGCAGTGGGGTTTATGTTAATGCTGGCTTTGAAGCTTTTGATGCTGTGAAGTCAAAGGAAGTGACTCTGCTAAACCAAATGCAAAGCGAGATCCCAAGTCCTTGGCACAATGTTCGCCTCGACAGCTTTACCTACCGATTTGCCAAACAATATTTATTAAATAAACAGCCGCGTTTGCTTGTTATTAGCTTGGGTGAAACCGATGACTTTGCCCATAACGGTAAATACGATGCCTATTTAAAATCGGCTAAACAAAGTGATGCGTTTATTCGTGACCTTTGGCAAACAATTCAACAAACACCGGGCTATAAAGACAACACCACAATGATCATTACCACCGATCATGGCCGTGGCAGTCATGCAGATGATTGGCAGCATCATAGTTCGAAGCGTGCTTTGGCACGTTCAGAGCAAGGTAAGCAACGTTTTCCAAACGGCATTGTTGGCTCTGAGCATATTTGGTTAGCGGCCATTGGCCCAGATATAAAAGCAAAAGGCTTAATAAAGCCCAAAAATGAACTTAAACAAGCGCAAGTGGCTGCAACCGTGTTGAGCGTTTTAGGCATCAACAGTCAGCAAGTTAACCCGAAGATGGCCGCGCCGATTAAGGAGATTTTAAAATGAGTTTAACGCTTAGTTTTTTTAGAAGCGCCTTATCTGGATTAATGCTGGTTAGTTGTGCGAGTGCGATTGCCGCACCGAGTAAAATTTTGTTTGGCTCATGTGGTCATCAAGACAAAGCTATTCCAATTTTTGATGCTATCAACAAAGAGCAAGCCGATTTATTTATGTTCCTTGGCGATAACATTTATGGAGATACCGAAGATATGTCGGTACTTGCCGATAAATATCAACGTTTAGGGCAAAAGCCGGGCTTTAAAACATTACGTGCAAATACACCAATAATAGCCATGTGGGATGACCATGATTATGGCGAAAATGACGCTGGCAGCGAATACCCAAAAAAACAGCAATCACGAAAAATCATGCTCGACTTTTGGCAAGAGCCTGCGGATTCTGCTCGTAGAACTCGCGAAGATGGTATTTACACTTCGTACACGTACGGTGAAGGTGAGCAAACAGTAAAAGTCATCATGCCTGATCTGCGTTTTAATCGCGCACCGTTGAATCACGTATCGGCGATAACCTATCAACTGGAACGAAAGCCTGCAAAACAAGGGCCTTATAGCCCAACAACTGATAAAAACGCCTCTATGCTTGGCGAAAGCCAATGGCAATGGCTCGAACAAGAGCTTAAGTCAGACGAAAAGATAAAAATCATTGCCTCAAGCTTACAGCTATTGGCTGATTTTACAGGTTGGGAGTCATGGGCTAATTATCCGGCTGATCGTGAGCGCTTATTTGCGCTTATTAAAAAGCATAAAGTAAATGGTGTGATTATTGTCAGTGGTGATACCCACTGGGGTGAGCTGTCTAAGTATCAACAAAATCTAGATTATCCTTTATATGAAATGACCAGCTCGGGGCTTACAGAAAAGTGGAAAGATGTTAGCCCTAATAAACACCGTGTGGGTGATTACACTCATGAGGTTAACTACGGCGATTTAACAATCGATTGGCAAAAAGCAGACCCTACCATTCGTATTGCGCTTAAAGGTATCAAGGGTGATGAGATAATGCACACAGAGTTCGCGTTATCGACGATAAGCCCATACCAGTAAATATTGCCAGCTGCGCATATATTTAACACATGCCCGCAGCTCATGCCCGCAAACATGGAATAAGCCTTGTTTGCGGGTATTTCTCTCTATCCCATCTAATTAAAATATCTTACACTGTGTCAATTAGTTAGTTTCAAGCAAGGACAGTGTAGAGTGCTGAATATAATTCAATCAAATCGCATGGAAGCACTGCAAGCGCGGTTTCACGCTCTTCTTAAAGTTAATCCATTAACGAGTCCCTTTAAAAAAGAAATTGTGCTTGTGCAGTCACCAGGTATGTCGCAGTGGCTAAAAATAGGTTTAAGTGAACACTTAGGGATTGCCGCTCAGGTTGATTTTCCGCTACCTTCGAGTTTTATATGGCAGCTTTACCAACAATTATTGCCAGATGTACCCAGTGAATCACCGTATAACAAAGCGAACCTTGCTTGGAAGCTGTTTGCTATTTTACCAAACTGCATTGATGAGCCGCTGTACTTACCGCTGAAAACCTATTTGGATGGTGACAGTGAAGGGCAAAAAACCTTTGCCTTGTGCGAGAAAATTGCCGACGTTTATGACCAATATTTAATGTATCGCCCCAATTGGATTGCCACTTGGGAGCAGGGCATCGATGAACTTGATGATGTTGATGTGGGCATTGCGCCATGGCAGCCAGATCTCTGGCGTAAGCTGGTGGCGCACAGTAAAGAACTAGGGCAAAGCCAATATCACCGCGCCAATATGCAAGACAAACTCCTTGCAGCCCTTGAAAAAATGGACGCAAGCCAATTACCTGAGCGTATTAGCTTATTTGGTATTTCTGCAATTGCGAGTAGCCAGCTTGAAGTGTTTCAGGCCATTGCGAAAAAAACGCAGGTGTTTTTGTTTTTCTTTAACCCAAGTGAACATTACTGGGGCGACACACTCGATGAAAAAACAGCAGCCAAAATTGCTGCTAAATATGCCAAACGCCCGCAGTTACAAGCGCTTGAAGACAGCGCTAAAAACCCTGATCACGAGTACTTTTTTATTGGTAACCCGTTACTATCGTCGTGGGGTAAATTAGGCCGAGACTATTTTGAGCAGTTACTACAACTAGACGCGCAGTGGCTTGACGGATTCGATAACGAGTTTGATCAAAGCTTGCTATCGCAAATTCAGTCTGAAATTTACCAATTAGCTTTTAAGGGTGAATCACTAACGCCTGATAAAGAATGGTTTATTAATGATGAAGGCAAATTGCCAATTCAGGCTGATGACACCAGTATTGTGCTGAGCGATTGTCACACGCCACTTCGTGAAGTCGAACGACTACATGATTATTTACTCAATTTATTCAATGAAAATAAAGCGCTAACACCAAAAGATATTATTGTAATGATGCCGGATGTTGGCACATACAGCCCGTATATTGAGGCGGTGTTTGGTGGTGCAGAAGGACGACGCTTTATCCCTTATGCGTTAGCCGATTTAGCCATAGAGCAAGAAAAACCTGTGCTTAGTTCGTTTGCTAGTTTAGCTGACTTACCATACTCACGCTTCGGTGTATCTGACATTCTTGATTTACTGCAAGTCACACAAATTGCCGAGAAGTTTAACCTCGAAGCCCATGAATATGAGCAAATTGGTTTTTGGCTTGAACGTGTTGGCGTTAAATGGGGCTTAGATGCCGCCCACAAAGACAGTTTTGGCTTACCCGCAATAGATTTAAACACTTGGCAACATGGCCTAAACCGCTTGTTACTTGGCGTTGCACAACGTGATGAACAATTGCCGTTTTCGGGGATTTACAGTGCCGATGAAGTTGAGGGCATGGCATTAAATACCTTAAATAAACTCATTGAATTTATTGATGTACTGGCCCGTTATAAAGCCAAGCTGCAAGCTGATGCACCACTTAACGAAAAAGCAGAAATTCTAAAAGAATTATTAAACGATGTGTACAGCGATGAAGGCGAACAAAGCTGGGATTTATTAGTGCTGCAAAAAGTGCTCGATACACTGATTAAGCATTATGACAATGGCGATTACCAACAAGCTGTTTCGCAGCGCATTGTTAGTTACCTTGTAAAACAAGGTATTCAAGAAAAAGGCGTAGGACAGCGCTTTTTAGTGGGGCAAGTTAACTTTTGTACGCTGATGCCAATGCGTGCAGTGCCATTTAAAGTGGTGTGCATGCTAGGTTTAAATGATGCAGATTACCCGCGTACCGTTCAGCCAATCGGTTTTGACTTAGTGCCTTTCTCAAAACGCCAAAAAGGCGACCGCTCTCGCAAACTTGATGACCGTTACCTGTTTTTAGAAGCGATTTTAAGTGCCCGTGAGAATTTATACATCAGTTATATTGGCCGTTCTTGTTTTGATAACCAACCAAGAATGCCCTCAACTTTAGTGAGCGAGCTTTTGGAATACATAGCCCGTAGCTTTGAGTTTGCTGATCAAGACACTCACTTAAAGCTACCAGAGGCGCTGATTAATTATCAGCACTTACAGCCATTTAACTCGGCTTATTATCTGACCACTAACAAAGAAGGTAATAAAAGCCAAACTGATGACGAGCAAAAAGCAAACAAACCGTTAGCCACACAATTACACAGCTATAACCCTGTGTGGATGCCAACTCAAGCTGTTAACCCTGAGCCACAGCAAGCGCTTAGTGTTCAGCCAGAAAGTAGTGTTGAGTTAACTCAGTTTATTCGCAGTATTTGCCAGCCGCACGAGAGCTTTTATCAGCAAAGTTTGGGTTTACGCCTACCGCAATTTAACGATATCGCTAAAGATGAAGAGCCATTTAGTTTAGATGCATTACGCCGCTACTTTTACCTTGACGAAATTCTCGAAGCTAGCATTCAAGAGCTACCGCTTAACAAAGCGCAAATAATGCAGCGCGGTGAATTACCCCAAGCCCATGTTGGCGATCTTGTATTTGAAAGTATGCAGCACCGAGTTGATGCGCTTGCTGGGCAAGTAAAAGCGCATATTCAAGGTGATGAAGCATTACCCGTTGAAGTAAATATTAAAATAGCCAACACCACTTTAGAAGGTTGGTTAAATCATATTTATGGTCAAAAACAGGTGTTTTATCGCACCGCCAGCATTAAAGCAAAAGATGTTATTCGCGGCTTTGTGCATCATTTAGCGGCGCAAATAATGGGGCAACCTGTTGAAACCCTTATTCTTGGTTTAGACAAGCAAATTAGTTTTTCCCCCTTGTCAGAAGACGATGCCCGCAGCTATTTAAATGATTGGTTTTTGCTTTATGAAACGCTTTTAACTCGCCCAGTGGCGTTTTTTCCGGTCAGTGGTTACGAGTACATAAAAACAGATAAAGACATGGTCAAAGCAAACAATAAATTCACGCCGCAATACATAGGCATAGGTGAAGGTGAAAACCCATACATTCGCTTAACCATAAAAAGCCTTAAAGACTGTGAAGAAGAGTTTATAAAATGGAGCGAGCTGCTGTTATCGCCAATTGTTGAATTAGCACAGGAGGCAGATCATGCAAACGCTTAATCCAATGAGTATGGCGCTGTGTGGGCAAAGCCTTATTGAAGCCAGTGCCGGTACAGGTAAAACCTACACCATCACAGGTTTGTATTTGCGGTATTTGTTGGGCTTACAAAAAGCGACCGTTGAAGATGAACAATTAAATACGCCGCTGAGTGTTGAGCAAATACTGGTGGTGACCTTTACTGAGGCTGCAACTCAAGAAATTAAAGACCGTGTACGGGCGCGTATAATCAATACCAGAGATGCACTGCTTGGTAAAAAGCCAGATGATGAGCTGATTGAACAAGTAATTAACGAGGTAACTGACAAACACGCCGCATTTGATTTGCTAGACGCTGCAGCAAAGTCGATGGATGAAGCCGCTATATTCACCATTCATGGCTTTTGTCAGCGAATGCTGAAACAACATGCTTTTGAGTCAGGGGTGGCGTTTAACTTAGAGTTTATTTTAGATGAGCGTGAGCTTATTCAAGAAACCCTTAATGACTTTTGGCGTGCCTTTGTTTACCCACAATCAAAAGAGCGCACGCAAGCAATTACCGATATTTTCCCAGTGCCGGCGTCACTGTATTCACAGGTAGTGAGTTTACTCAATAAACAAGGGGCAACAATTACCCCTGAGTACGACCTTGACGATATATGGCAAGCGCGCGACAACTTTGTGGCAAAAGTACCGGCATTTAAAACGGCGTGCCGTGAGAGTGAGTTTATTAATGCTGTAAAAGCATCAGATTTAAGTGGTTCAAAAACCCCAGGGCGAAAAAACAGCCTTGCAGCGCTTGAAGAATACTTAAGCAATGACGAGTTGTTTTTTGTATTTGGTACCAATAAATACTCGTTTGAAGTGTGGAGCACAGAGAATTTAAGCGACCCTGCAAATTATAAGAAAAACGGTAGCTTACTCAGTCACGAAATGCTGGCTCAGTTTGATGAAATGGCTAAACTCAGTAGCCTTATCAATAACGGATTGAATATTGCGATAGTTCAATACGCAGCTAAATGGGTGGCAAATGCATTAGCTAAACGCAAGCAAGAGCAAGGCGTTATTACTCCAGATGATTTACTGAGTAACTTGCATCAGGCGCTTTTAAGTGAGCAAGGCCAAGCATTAAGTGAAAAAATTGCCGCTTTGTTTCCGGTTGCCATGATTGACGAATTCCAAGATACCGACCCAGTTCAATATGGCATTTTTAGCCGCATTTATGGCATTAAAAACACCACGCTTGCCATGATAGGTGATCCAAAACAGGCTATTTATGGCTTCCGTGGTGCAGATATTTTTACTTATATTGGCGCAAAACAAGCCGTTTCAGATGACAAGCAATACACCCTAGATACCAACTACCGCTCAAGTGAAGGGGTTGTTGATAGCGTAAACCGCTTATTTGCTAAAAATGCTAATAGCTTTATTTACAACGATGCGATTCCATTTCAAAAGGTCAATGCCAAAGGAAAACAGCAAGACAAAGCGTTTTTAATAAACGGTGAAATGCCCAGTGCGTTTGAATTTTCGGTTTTTGTTGATGAGTACGCCGAAGCCAACAACAAGCCAACCAGCAAAGGGGTGGCTCAACAGGCACTGGCTTTGCAGTATACGAAAAAAATTACTGAGCTACTCAAGCAAGCTAATGCAGGCGCTGCAACCATTGCAGGAAAGCCTCTCACCGCCGCTGATATCTGTGTGTTAGTGCGTGACCGCAACGAAGCACAGTTGATGAAAAACGCACTAGCAGAAGCCGCCATTGCCAGCGTGTATTTGTCCCGTGACAGTGTGTTTAACCAAGAGCTTAGTCATCATTTACTGAACTTTTTAACGGCATTGCATGGACAGTATGATGAATCATTACTGCGTGGTGTGCTTGCTGGGCCATTGTTTTGTTTAAGCTACAACCGTATTTATGAGCTTCACGAAAATGAAAGTGCATGGCAAGAACATCTAAACTTTTTTGCTCAACTTGCCCACATTTGGCATAAACAAGGCGCTATGGCGATGCTCGAGCGTTTATTAAGCCATAATCAGCTCGCAGCGCGTTGGCAAGGCTTAGGCTACAACGTTGAACGCTGGCTCACCGATTTCCGTCATTTAGGGGAAATCTTGCAGCAAAAGCAAATTGAGCTTGAGGGCACCCACAGATTACTGCGTTGGTTTGCACAAAAAGTCAGTCAACAAGATGGTGAAGCGGTGCAAGTACGCCTAGAAAGCGATGCTAACTTGGTGAAAATTGTCACTATGCACGCCTCAAAAGGCTTAGAGTACCCGATTGTATTCATGCCGTTTGCCTGTGGCTACCGTGAAAGCAAAGAAGCCCTTTACCATAAAGACGGTAAGCTTATTTATGACCTTGCTAAAAGTGACGACGCAATGCAAAAAGCAGAGCAAGAGCGCTTAGCTGAAGATTTACGTTTACTTTATGTGGCATTGACACGTGCCGTGCATTTTTGTTCTGTGGGTATGTATAACATTGCCCAAGGTCGTAGCGCTCGCCCTGGTATTCAAAGTACCAGCATTGGCCACGTATTATTTGCAGGGTTAGAGATTAAATCGGGCGATGAATGGCGCGCATTGTTACAAACATTTTGTGAAGGCTCTGCACACATGTACTATGAGGCGTTTAGCGAAGCGGATGAGCTTGAAAAGTTAACATTTGCTGGCGCTGACAGTGAGCAAGCCTATCAAGTTAATACTGTTAAAGCAGACATTCAGCGTGATTGGCGCTCAACCAGCTTTAGTAGCTTAACGCTGAAAAAGCATACTGATCATATTGAGCTTGGTCGCAGTGATGAAGATCACGAAAAGGATGAGTTTTTAGCCCAAAATGCCAATGCTTTAACACCGTACAGCTTCCCTAAAGGGGCAAAGCCAGGTAGTTGTTTGCATGAAATATTTGAGCAATTAGACTTTACCGACCCTTATGCGTTAAAGCGTCCAGCGAGTGAGCAAGACGACCACGCACTAGATAAAGTGATCAAAACGTTATTCGAAAAATACCATATTGACGATAGTTGGCAGGAAATGACCGAGCAGTGGATCCTTGCTGCACTGAATTGCCCATTAAACGATAAAGGGCTTAGTTTATCAGTACTTGAGCCTGATACCTGTTTGGTCGAAATGGAATTTAACTTACCGCTGTTGTCACTCTCAAGCGATAAGCTTAATCAAGTGTTGGTAAAGCACTTTAATTTACCCGGGCAGCTTGATTTTAGTGAGGTACAAGGCTTACTAAAAGGCTTTATAGATTTAATATTTTGCTGGCAGGGTAAGTATTATATTCTTGATTATAAATCGAACTTTTTAGGTAACAGTGCGGCTGATTACCAACATGAGCAACTAGAACAAGCCATGACCAGTCACCAGTATCATTTGCAGTATTTGATATATACCGTGGCATTGCACCGTTTATTAAAACAACGTATTCATGATTACGATAGCGACACGCATTTAGGCGGTGTTTACTACACCTTCTTACGTGGTATGAGCGAAGGGCAAGGGGTGTACTTTAATCAGCTTACTAAACAGCAAATAACTGAGCTTGATAGCTTATTCGCACAAGGAGCCATGCTATGAGTCAAATGACATTCGGCTTTGATGACCATGAGCAAAACGAGCCAATTAATAAGCAACCACAGCAGCCAGCACAACATGCTGAGAGTAACTCAGTGTTGCCTGCCAAAGAGATTAAAACGCAGCCATTACTGAGTTATTTACTTGAGGCAAAACGTATTCGCTTAGTTGATGTGAAACTCGCAGAGCTATTGACAGGTACAGAAACAGTAGCCGGTTCACAATCGTTGATAGAGAATAACGATGCAGCGCACAATGAGGTTTTTTACCTGATTTTATTACTTGCGGCTGCGCAGCAAAGTCAGCACAGCTGTTTAGAGCTGGTGAATATAAACTGGCAAAACCCGTTTGAAATAAGAGAGCAAAGCCTAGCTGATGCCAGCATTGCAGCCCCTGAGGTTTTAACCCCGTTTGATATGGAATTTGGCCTGAATGAGGCTGTTAATAAACTAATGAATGCTGAGTGTGTCGGGGACGACAAACCACTGCTATTGTTTGCCAATAAACTTTACTTTGCCCGATTGGCAGAGTACGAAACCACACTGGCTTCGCGTTTACATCATTTAGCAACGAAAGAACTCACCCTTGATGAAGCCGAATTAACGGCATTACTTGAGGTGTATTTTCCTAATAGTGAACATACAACAAACCCCAGCGATCCTATTAAAACATTAAACTGGCAAAAAGTAGCCTGTGCGATTGCCGCAACAAAAGGCTTTAGTGTGATCACTGGCGGCCCGGGTACCGGTAAAACCACCACAGTAACTAAGCTACTAGCAATATTACAATCTTTGTATGCCAGTGCACCGCTAACAATAAAGCTGGTTGCACCGACAGGTAAAGCGGCAGCGCGTTTAACCGAGTCGATTTTAGGGGCAAAGCAAAAGCTTAGTATGATCCCTGGTTATATCGCGCCACTTATTCCTGAAAGCGCGCAAACGATTCACCGTTTACTGGGCGTTATTCCGCATACCAATAAGTTTCGCCATAACAAGCGTAATCCGCTGCATTTAGATGTACTGATCATTGATGAGGCATCGATGGTAGATTTATCGCTTATGGCAAAACTAATCGAGGCATTACCAAGCCATGCAAGGCTTATTTTACTGGGTGATAAAGACCAATTAGCCTCGGTTGATACGGGCAGTATTCTTAGCGACCTATGCCAAGGGTTAGAGCTTGGCAAAATGCCTGATTACAGTAGTGAAAGAGCAGCGCAGCTTAATCGCGTTTGTTTTAATAATCAGAGCGAAATACCCGCGGCGAGCAGTCATTTTGTACTTAACGATTGTATTGCGTTTTTACAGCAAAGTTATCGTTTTGATGGCAGCAGCGGCATTGGTCAACTAGCACAAGCTGTAAATACCAATAACAGTGGCTTACTGGGCTACGTTGAGCAAACGATTAATCAAGGTGGCTTTAAAGACCTTAAACTTAATTACAGCGTAATTAGTAAACCGATTGAGCAATTTGTGCAACAAGCGGCGTTGCAATATCACGATTATTTGCAGCTTATCCAGCAAGGGGCAAGTGTTGCCAGTGTGCATAAAGCATTTGCGCATTATCAGTTGCTAGCTGCCGTCAGAGAGGGTGATTACGGTGTAAATAGCCTTAATCAGCGTATTGAAAAAGCACTGGCTCAACAAGGTTTAATCTCGCCATATCAAAGGCATTACGTGGGTATGCCAATTATGATCAGCCAAAACGACTACCAGCTAAAACTGTTTAATGGCGACATAGGTATTTTAATGCACGATGAGCAAGGTCAGTTAAAAGCCATGTTTGTTGATGAACAAGAAAATATTCGTGCCTTTTCGCCCGCACGTTTACCTGCTCACGATAAAGTGTATGCTATGACAATTCATAAGTCGCAAGGCTCTGAATTTGCTTACACAGCAATGATTTTACCGCCAATAAAACAGGCTAATCAGGGCATTAACAGACAATTGGTTTACACGGGGATCACCCGCGCGAAAACCACATTTGAGCTGGTGGCCGATAAAAATGTATTGCTTATGGCGATGAATAAATCTGTTACTCGTGCATCAGGTTTATACGATAGGTTAAAACATGAGGCTAGTTAAAGTAACGAGTGACCAACTCAACGAGTTAATGGGTTGGTTTAACTCAGAGGCTGAACTGCGTATTTGGTCTGGGCCATTTTTTAATTACCCATTTGATACGCAAAGCTTTAAAAATGATTTAAACCTAGATGCGCTGAATTCCTTCGCGTTGATTAATGACGAAGGCCAAATGTTAGGGTTTGGTCAATTCTATTTACGTGAAGGTCGTTGCCATTTAGGGCGGCTAGTTATCGCGCCAAGTGAACGTGGTAAAGGTCTTGCAAAAGTGTTGATTAATTTACTAGGAGAGCAGGGCAAACAGCAATTGAACTGCGATAGTTTGTCGTTGTTTGTGTATAGCCACAATACCCTTGCTAAAACAGCCTATGAAAAACTGGGTTTTATACAAACCCAGTATCCAGCGGACATGCCACTCGATGGCTGTATTTATATGACTTGCTAAGAGCGTTTAAAGCTGCTTTTACGAAACAGGTTAGGTTGCCAGCCAAAGTGTATGGCGCCTAATCTTAAACATACCGTCACAGCAAATGCGCCAAGAATGCACCAAATATAACTCACCTCAAGGGTGAATAAAGCCGCGTAAGTTAACCCGCCAGATAAGCAAGCGGTTGAATAAAGTTCTTCGCCCATTACTAAAGGCACTTCTCGGCAGATCACATCACGCATCAGGCCACCAAAAATACCTGTGGTCATACCCATGGTGATGGCTACAACCATATCTGCGCCGCCGATCAGTGCCTTTTCGATACCAATAATGTTGAAAATAGCCATCCCTACGGCATCCATTAATAGCATGGTGGTGTTACTTAAATCGGGTAAGTGACGAATAGATAAAATAGACGCGAATATGGCTATGTAAGTTGCGTACAAATAATCGGGCTGAGCTATCCAAAATACTGGTTTGTTGAGCAATATGTCTCGAAGTGTGCCACCACCCAGAGCTGTGACTGTGGCAACAACCACCACACCAAAACCACCGACACTTTTTTCATGGCCCAGCAAGGTGCCAGAAATAGCAAAAAACGCTACACCGATAATGCTTAAAAAATGAAAGTATTCTGATGTCATGGGGTTTCCTTACCTGTTTATAGTAATCTAACCCTAGCAAAATGAACTTTATTGATGCTGAACAGCTAAGAAAATAGGGCGGGTAGTGATGTCACCCGCCGGTAAGAAAATTTTTATTATTTTAGGTAATCAACCACTAATTGCGTCATTGCATTTACGCCAAGCTGTAAAGCTTTTTCGTCTGCAAAAAAGTGTGGTGAATGGTTACTAGGTGCTGTAACTGCATCTTGACCTTTTGGTGTAACACCTAAGAAAAAGAACATGCCTGGTGTTTCTAAGGCGTAGTAACTAAAGTCTTCGGCACCTGTGATAAGTGGCGTTGTGATCAGGTTTTCTTTGCCAACCACACCAGCAAGAGTTGGTGTCATTTTCTTGGTTAATTCAACATCGTTCACTGTTACTGGGTAACCATGATCAATGTGAACATGGGCTTCTGCGCCACCTGATTCAGCTACCATCTCAGCGGTTTTAGCTAAACGTTTTTTAATGTCAGCACGCATTTCTTGGTCAAAGGTACGGATTGTGCCAACCATTTCAACTTCATCAGGGATGATGTTGTTACGCACACCGCCGTTAATGGCACCAAATGAAACCACAGAAGGCGCTTTGGTTACATCAACTTGGCGTGAGGCAATGGTTTGTGTTGCCATAATAATTTGTGATGACGCCACAATTGGGTCAACCCCATTCCAAGGACGTGAGCCGTGAGTTTGGCGACCTTTTACTGTGATTGTAAATTTGTCGGCGCTGGCCATTAGCGGCCCTTCACGAAAACCAATTTGTCCGGTATTAAGTGAGCTGGTTACGTGTAAACCAAATACGGCTTCTGGCTTTTCTTTAAATAAGCCTTCTTTAAGCATCAGCTCAGCACCACCTTCTTCGCCATCAGGAGCACCTTCTTCAGCAGGTTGGAAGACAAACAGAATATCACCCGCTAGTTGGTCTTTAATTTTTACTAAAGACTCAGCGGCTGCCATTAAAATAGCCACATGGTTATCATGACCACAGGCATGCATTACGCCAACGGTATTGCCTTTGTACTCTGTTGTTTGAGTTGACGCGAAAGGTAAGTCTACTTGCTCTTTTACAGGTAGTGCATCCATATCTGCACGTAGCGCAATGAGCGGACCTTTTTTGCCCCCTTTAAGTTTGGCAACCACACCGGTATGAGCCACACCTGTTTGAACCTCAAGGCCTAACGAACGTAAATGCTTAGCCACGTATTTGGCTGTTTCAAACTCACGGTTACTAAGCTCTGGGTATTGGTGTAAATGACGGCGCCATTTAATGACTTTTTCGCTGACGCTTTTATTGGCAGATTTAAGTTCAGTATTAATATCACTAGCAAATGCAGGTGTAGAAATAGCACTGAGAAGTAGGCTGGTCGAAAGTAGTTTGTTTAACATCCCGTATCCTTTTATTATTTAGATATCCAAATAACCTGTGAAACGCTGAATTCTGCATTTTGAGGTGGCTTGGATATATGCACACTACAACAATGTAAAGGATAAACACTTGAATGAACAAGACCTTTCGGTAATTAACCAAGACAAATGGTTTAAAAATCGCACACAATTATTTAGGGACAAGCTAGTAAAAAATGCTAAATTAATCACCTTAAATGCGGGTGATGCATTGTTTTTGCGTGGTGATGAAAATACCGGTCTGTATTGTGTTATTAATGGCGTGCTTAGAGTTTCTGGGGTTAATAGCCAAGGCAAAGAAGCCGTGCTCAGTTTTGTAACCAGTGCTATGTGGTTTGGTGAAGTTGCTCTGTTTGATGGTGGTAAGCGCACCCACGATGTGTATGCTCAAACTGCGGTACGACTTTTACACGTACCTGAGCGGGCATTAACTCAGTTATTACAAGAGCATCCTGCTTATTGGCATGATTTTGGTCTGCTGCTTACCAACAAAGTGCGAAACCTGTTTGACTCATTAGAAGATCACGCACTCCTTACAGCAAAGCAAAAGGTGAGTAAGCGGTTGTGCATGCTTTATCAGTCGTCACTCCAAAGTTGTTTGCCGCTTACCCAGCAACAACTTGCCGATATGACCTATTTAACACGGCAAACCATTAACCAAATTTTACAATCTCTGCAAGCTGATTCAATTATTAATCTTAAATATCAAACGATTGAGATTATTGATATCGATAAATTGCAATCTCAATGCTAGCTTGGAACTAAAATTGCTACAAGGTTGTAATCAAGCTTAAATGGAAGACAACTTGTGGCAATTACATTTCATAATCAATATAACCCTTATCACGCTTCGGCTACAGCTAAGCTGTCGCAAACGGCTCGCACTGAGGGTGTGAAAGCCATACATACGCCTACATCTTCAGCACAACAACTTTTACAAAAGCAGCCTGAGCCCAGCTCTTTTTTAGCGCAGGCACAAGAAGCTTTGGTTTATCAGCGACTCGGGGTTGATAAAGAGAAAATTGATGAAATAAAAGCGCAAATAGAGAAGCTTGCTGAACAAATGCAACAACAAGGTGCCGATACTAAAGCACTGCAAGAAAAAATGAATGAGCTGCAAGCGATGCTCGATGAAGAGTATCAAAAAGGTCGCGAACGCATGGATATGCGACCAGAAGCTGAAAAAGGCAAAGATATTGATGCGCTGGTTTAATGTGTGAGTTTAAGCTAGCAACTTAAAATGTCGGCTAGTTGACATTCTTGTTGGTGAATTTTCTGCTAATCTGAATTTTGAACACAGTTTTGGCAGGAAAAACAATGAAAACATTAAAACAACAACTGACAAATTACGCCCTCTATCACCGTTCTAAACGCAATATTTACACTCACTTTATTGGCATTCCATTAATTGTGTTTGCAATTACTTGTTTATTACAACGCGTCACGCTTATCTCAGAGCCTGCTGTCATCTCTTTAGCAACCATGGTGATTGTACTCACCTGTCTTTATTACTTAATGCTTAGCTTATCTATGGGGTTAATTATGGCTGTTTGCTTAAGTTTGTTAAGCATTGCTGCTGAGCCTGTGGTGTCGCTTTCAACAGAGTTATGGCTAGCTGTGAGCATTGGCAGTTTCGTTGTTGGTTGGGTGTTTCAGTTTATTGGTCACTATTTTGAAGGTAAAAAGCCAGCCTTTGTTGATGATTTAATTGGTTTGGTCATAGGGCCGTTATTTGTATTAGCAGAGTTCTTGATTATGCTTGGTTTTTATAAAGATATTGCTGATCATATTGAACAACATGCAGGGCCTAACAAAGCATAACAACAATAATAAGGAACACACATGCAATTAAATGGCAAAACAGTTTGGGTTACAGGGGCATCTTCTGGGATTGGTGAGGCACTTTGTGAGCAACTAGCAGCTAAAGGGGCAACGCTAATACTGTCTGCCCGCAATGAAGATAAGCTCAATAAGCTGAATAAACGGCTCGGTGGCAATCATCACGTGGTCGCTCTTGATTTGGCGAAACCTGAAGCCTTACTTGAAGATATGCCCGCAGTGATTGAGCGAATTGGCCGCATTGATGTGCTTATCAATAACGGTGGAGTGTCGCAGCGCAGTTTATTTTTAGAAAATGAATTCACTGTGTATCGCCAACTGATGGAAGTAAACTACTTTGGTTTAATTGCCTTAACCAAGGCGGTCGTACCCCAGATGGTTAACCAAGGTATGGGCATGGTGGTCTCAATTAGCAGTGTGGCGGGTAAAGTCGGTTCAAAGTTCAGAACTGGTTATTCGGGCTCTAAATATGCGGTTGTTGGCTTTATGGATTGCTTAAGAGCAGAATTAGCCGATAAAAATGTGAATTGCCTGACTATTTGCCCGGGTTCAATTAAAACAGCGATTGCGCATAATTCGTTAGATGGCCAAGGTAAGCCGCAAAATAAACCAGAACAATCAATCGAAAACGGCATGGATGTGGCAAAAGCGGCTGCAAAAATGATCAAAGCCATTGAAGCCGAGAAAGATGAGGTCGTTATTGGTGAAGGAATAAGTGGTTTAGCACCGACTATTAAGCGTTTTTTTCCGGGCTTTTTTAATCGACTCACAGCAAAAATGAACTATAGATAATTTATTATCATTTGTTAGCGAATGATTCTCAGTAAACAATGCGCAACTTGGGTTGCGCATTTTTTGTACCAAATGGTCGGATTATTATCACTTTAATCGATAAAAGGCACTAGTTTGCTATGGTTAAACGGGGATGGATTAGCATACAATGGGGTAAAAGTAGTCCAAACAAGAGAGAACAACAATGGCCGCATTTGGTACTGTATTTATGCCACAAATGATCCAAGCACGTTTTGCTGATAACTCATGGAGTGAAAGCGCGCTGGTCCCATCTGATAAAATCGAATTACATGCGGGTGCTCACGTATTACATTACTCAAGCACCTGTTTTGAAGGATTAAAAGCATTTCGTCACGAAGATGGCTCGGTCTATATCTTTCGTATGGATGCTAACATTGCTCGTATGAAACAAAGCTCTAAGTTACTAAACTTACCTGACTTTGACGAAAGCATGCTTGAGCAAATGATCAAAGACATTGTAAAAGAGTACGCAGACGAAACACCAACACCGCCGGGTTCAATGTATATTCGCCCAACTCACATTGGTACAGAAGCGGCAATTGGTAAAGCGGCTGCGCCGTCAATGAGTTCCTTGCTTTACGTATTGCTTTCGCCAGTAGGTGATTATTTCTCAGGCGGTGCTACAGCATTACGTGTATTACTTGAAGAAGACGGCATGCGCTGTGCACCACACATGGGTATGGTTAAAAGTGGTGGTAACTATGCAAGTGCATTAGGTCCAATCTTAGAAGCTCGCTCAGAGCATCAAGCAGACCAAATTTTATTCTGCCCTGGTGGTGATGTACAAGAAACGGGTGCTGCAAACTTCATTCTAATTGATGGTGATGAAATCATCACAAAAGCACTTGATAGCACATTCCTACACGGTGTGACGCGTAATAGTATTTTAACGATTGCGAAAGATTTAGGTATGACAGTATCTGAGCGTAACTTTACTGTGTCTGAGTTACTAGAAAGAGCCGCTAAACCAGGTACTGAAGCTGCGTTATCAGGTACCGCTGCGGTACTGACCTCGGTTGGCACACTTATTCATAACGACCAAGAGTTTAAAGTGGGGTCGGGTGAACCAGGTGAGAAAGTTGCTAAATTACGCCAAGCATTGAACGATATTCAATGGGGCAAATCAGCAGATACTCATGGCTGGTTAACAAAAGTATAATCGCTGAGCAAATACATGCTTTGAAGAGCCACGTTACTACGTGGCTTTTTTTGTTTTTACATTGGTTTACAGCACTTCCTGTGTTTAACCGCAAATTACTAGACATTCTAGTGCTTTAATTTTACTTTCATTTTATTAACAATAACTAAAAGTAAATTTATTATGATCAAGAAAACACTAGCATGTGCAATTGTTGTTGCATTGGCGGGCTGCGGTGAATCTACCCCAACAAAAACAGAACAAACAGTAAAAACTGCAGAGGTTAAAGCTGCTGTGAATTATCCAGAAACTAAAAAAGGCAATGTTGTTGATGAATACTTCGGTGAGAAAGTAGCCGATCCGTATCGTTGGTTAGAAGACGATATGAGCGACGAAACAGCCCAGTGGGTTAAAGCCGAAAATGACGTTACCTTTTCTTATCTAAAAAATATTCCGTATCGCGATGAGCTAAAAACTACGCTTGAAAAGTTGATGAACTACGAAAAAGTCACAGCGCCATTTAAAGAGGGTGACTACACCTACTTTTATAAAAACGATGGTCTGCAAAATCAGTATGTAGTTTATCGTAAAAAAGGTGACTCAGAAGCTGAGGTGTTCTTAGATCCAAATACTTTCAGTAGCGACGGCACAACCTCAATGTCGGGCTTAACATTCACAGAGGACGGCACGCTAGCGGCCTATCAAATCTCTGAAGGCGGCAGTGACTGGCGTAAAATTATCATTATTGATACAGCGACTAAACAACCAATTGAAGAAGCATTAGTCGATGTAAAATTCAGCGGTATTTCTTGGCTTGGCAACGAAGGATTCTATTATTCGAGCTACGATAAGCCAAAGGGTAGTGAGCTGTCTGCAAAAACAGATCAACATAAAGTTTACTACCATAAGTTAGGCACGGCACAAGCAGATGACCAATTAGTTTATGGTGGCACAGAGGCTCAGAAACATCGTTATATTGGTGCTGATGTAACCCGTGATAATCGTTATTTAATAATTGCTGCAAGTACTTCAACTTCAGGTAATAAACTGTTTATCAAAGATTTAACTAAGCCTGACAGCGAGCTAGTGACTATTTTAGATAACACTGACTCAGATACCTCAATTATTGATAATGACGGCTCGAAACTGTATTTAGTGACTAACTTAAACGCGCCAAATAAACGTGTTGTAACTGTTGATGCAGCTGATCCAAGCCCTGAAAATTGGCAAGATTTAATCCCAGAAACTGACAATGTGCTTAGCCTTTCAAAAGGTGGTGACTACTTCTTTGCTAAGTATATGGTTGATGCGATTTCACAAGTAAAACAATACGATAAATCAGGCAAATTGGTGCGTGATATCAGCCTGCCAGGTGTGGGTACTGCATATGGCTTTAGCGGTAAGCACGATGCACAAACGCTGTATTACTCATTTACTAATTACACTACACCAGGCAATACCTATTCGTTTGATGTTGAATCAGGTAAGTCTGATGTGTACCGCAAGTCGGGCGCTAAATTTAATAGCGAAGAATATATCTCTGAACAAGTGTTCTATACATCAAAAGATGGCACCAAAGTTCCGATGATAATTTCGTACAAAAAGGGCACCGAACTTAACGGTAAAAATCCGACTATTTTATATGGTTATGGTGGCTTTAACGTGAGCCTAACACCAAGCTACAGCCCTACAATTGCGGCATGGCTTGAGCACGGTGGTGTATATGCTGTTGCTAATATTCGTGGTGGTGGCGAATACGGTAAAGAATGGCATGTAAATGGTACACAGCTTAAGAAACAAAATGTATTTGATGACTTTATTGCTGCGGCTGAGTACTTAAACGAAAAACAATACAGCTCACCTGATTACCTAGCGGTACGTGGTGGCTCAAATGGTGGCTTATTAGTAGGTGCGGTTATGACACAGCGCCCTGAGCTATTTAAAGTTGCGCTTCCTGCTGTAGGTGTTTTAGATATGCTGCGTTACCACACTTTTACAGCGGGTGCTGGTTGGGCGTATGACTACGGTACGAGTGAACAAAGTAAAGAAATGTTCGAGTACTTAAAAGGCTATTCACCAGTTCACAATGTAAAAGAGGGTGTTAGCTACCCAGCAACCTTAGTAACAACAGGGGATCATGATGACCGTGTTGTGCCTGCGCATTCATTTAAGTTTGCAGCCGAGCTACAAGAAAAAGGTGCGAAACAAAATCCGTATCTTATTCGCATTGAAACAAATGCAGGTCATGGTGCAGGAACACCAACAAGTAAGATCATTGATCAATACGCTGATATTTATGGCTTTACCCTATATAACATGGGTGTTAAATCGCTATAAGATATTTATTAACTAAAATGAAAACGCCGAGCTAAGCTCGGCGTTTTTATATCGATTGATTGAGATGTTTATAAATCGATACCCAGCGCGAAAATCATTTTGTAATCTTCTTTTTCTGGTACTACACCGTTTTCATCGGCAATCGGGTCAGCTAAATAGTCCCATACTAATGACATATCAAAATCAATATCATCAGTGATCTCAAACTCAAACGCAGCCATCGCATATTGAGAGTCACCACCTGCATCACTGTTTGCAGTTAGGTAGCGATAATTAAAGGTAAAATCAATTTTCTTGGTGACCTCTAGCTCGTAATTAGTGCCGACAAAATATGACCAAGATGAATTTGATTTTTCTTCACCCGTAGCGACAGTATCAAACTCAGTTTTTTGATAAGCAGGGCCTGTTGAAAAATCCCATTCTGTTTTATCGGTATCCATTACATAGTAACCAACACCGGCACCCACTGTGTACTTGTTAG
The DNA here is from genome assembly GCF_004208935.1 of Pseudoalteromonas sp. CO109Y. Classification (NCBI taxonomy): domain Bacteria; kingdom Pseudomonadati; phylum Pseudomonadota; class Gammaproteobacteria; order Alteromonadales; family Pseudoalteromonadaceae; genus Pseudoalteromonas; species Pseudoalteromonas sp. CO109Y. The sequence continues at coordinate 404,492 of NZ_SGPD01000011.1, read as the reverse complement.
CGATATTTTGAAACGGATCACGGTAGTACTCAAAGAAGATAGGGCGGTAATACATTTTTTGGGTCTGAAACCAGTCGAAGGTACCGTTAGCGCGAATGTTGTTTTTAGTGACTTGCTCATCGCTGGTGGTGCGATAACCTAAAAACTCAGCGAGGAAACGGCTAGACGCCGTACGGCGCTTGATATCTGCACGAGCCGAATACTCTGTTTGGTCAGTATTACCTTTTGATATATCGGCACCTAGAGATATTTTCACTGTCCATGCACTGAGTTCGCTTTCAACTGAAGGAGCAATAGAGACCAAATCGCGATAACGGTATTTAGCTTCTTGTTCGCCAACTTTTACATAACCACCAGAGATATTTAATGTGCCGCTTAGCTCATTACCATCGTTAAAGCGAACGGTATGGTGACGATCTGAGATAATCATGTAGACATCTTCGCGATCAATAATCAAGGTGTCGAGCACATCACTGTCGAACTCGATTTCTTTATCGTACATGGAGACCAGCTCGCCTTTGAGCCATTCGCCCGAATTCAGCCGTACCCAATCGAAATGAGTGGCATCTTTTATGATTATGCCGCGTTCTTCAAGAAGCGGATCAGGAAGTGATTCTGCACCATAGCAAGCAAATGAGCTTGCTACAGCAGCAATAATAAGCAGGTATTTTTTGAGCATTATTTCAATCCATGTTAAATAAAATGCATTCAAGGGGTGAGATTGTTATTACTATAACCTGTTTGATTTTAGAACAATTTTAACTACTGTTCAAAAATTACTTAAGCAGATGGCAAAAACAAGCGCTGATAGGTTTTATAAGCATATTCATCACTCATCCCAGATAAGTAGTCACATATTATGCGCATTGCATTATCACCTTGCTGATGCGCATTTAGCCACATTTCTTGGGTTGTTTCCGGTAATAAGCGCATTGGGTCGCTGGCAAAAGCACTAAATAGCTCAATCAGCAGGTTTTGCCCTTTAAATTCAACTTGCTGCATCTTTGGCTCGCGAATTAAACGTTTAAAAACAAAATGTTTTAGCACGTTAAGAATTTCGGCAAATTCATCCGGTAGGCTTACTGTGTATTGCAGTATTTCTGATTCGAAATCTGCGTTTTGTACAACTAACTGAGCGTTAATAATAAAGGTGTTAACCAACTCACCAATAGCGTCTTTACGCTCATACTCGTGATGAGAAAAGAGTCTGGCGGTTATCGAGCTTAAATGGGTAGTTAGCCACGCTGAATCGAGCTCTTGTAATTGTACAAGGGCGTGGTTTTGCCAATCAGCCAGCGTTAAAACCTCTGTAGCTATGGCATCTTCTAAATCGTGAACGGCATAAGCAATATCGTCGGCTAATTCCATAATTGCTGAGTCTATCGATTTGTAATGGGTTTTAGCTCTAAACTCATCAACCTTATAATGACTACTCAGCAGCGCTTTATCGTTATTCGACAGTGGCTCAATGATCCAATCGAAAACATCTTTATCGTCTTTATATAAGCCTTTGGCTGGTCGCCAATGGTCAGCTTTAATAAAACTACGTTGCTCACTCAAAGGTGGAATGCTGTGCCACAAATCATCAATAAAGGCTGGATATTTAATAAAGCCTAATAAGGTGCGTCTGGTTAAGTTCATGCCATAGCCATTAGAATAGGGCTCAAGCTTAGACACAATTCTTAATGTTTGGGCGTTACCTTCAAAGCCACCATGCTCGCGCATCATGTAATTTAATGCTATTTCACCACCATGACCAAAAGGAGGGTGGCCAATATCATGAGCAAGACATAGGGTCTCGAGTAGGCTACCGCTCGGAAAATTCGTAAATTCAGGGTGCTGCTTTTTTAGATGACGTAATAAACCACTGCCAATTTGAGCAACTTCTAAAGAATGGGTCAGACGGGTTCTATAAAAATCATTTAAGCCAATACCCATAATTTGGGTTTTAGCCTGCAACCTCCTAAAGGCTGCGGCGTGGATGATTCGAGAGCGGTCAACTTGCCAAGCTGAGCGGTTATCGTTTGGACGATATTTTTGCTGATCAATAATGCGAGCTTGCCAAGATTGGCACATAAAAATAACCTACCTTTTTCTCGTTTGCTTGCTTTTCAGTATACGCAAGCGCTTGAAAATTGCGAGTAAATTGGCGCTAAATCACGCTATTTTGGTAAAGGTTTAGGTAATTTCCTTAGGGCAAATTCGCCAAAAATAGACGGTTTTGGTATACTTCGCCTTTGTGTGTGCGTGACGTTACCGCACATGAGTAGTAGTTTATATGAGAGAATACATGCTTAATTACGTTTTTCGAGCTTTACTTGCTGCTTTTTTTGCATGGGCGTTGTTATCGCCATTTGTAGATAAAGAAGTAGTAGAAAGTGGGTCTGAACAATCGCAGACAACGCCAAAAGGGACCCAGCGCGTAATCAAAAAAGAAAAGCCATTACATAATGTGAAACTGCCAGATTTTGCAGCTTTTACTGATGTGAAAGAAAAGAAACATGCATTTTTTGATTTTATTCGCCCTCATGTTGAGGCCGAAAATAAAAAGATTCTACAGCAGCGTGCGACTTTAGAAATCGCGCGCATGATGCTGGAGTACAATGAGCCACTAAGTAGCAAACAGCAATCAGATATTAAAAAAATACTGAATAGCTACAAGTTGCCTACCACCATAGATACTTTATCGCTTACCCAGGCACTTCGTCGTGTTGATATTATTCCTAAAGAGCTTGCGCTTATGCAAGCAGCTAATGAGTCAGCATGGGGTACGTCACGCTTTGCACGTATTGGCTTAAACTTTTTCGGCCAGTGGTGTTATAAAAAAGGCTGTGGCATGGTTCCTCGTCGCCGTGCCAACGAAGCTGCTCACGAAGTGGCTGCATTTCAATCGGTACGTGCTGCTGTAAACTCTTATTTTAAAAATATTAATACCCATGCGGCGTATAAAGATTTAAGATCAATTCGTGCTGATTTACGTCGCCAGCAAAAGCCAATTGATGCAACTAAGCTAACACAAGGTTTACTGTCTTACTCTGAACGACGTGAAGCGTACATTGAAGAATTGAATAAAATGATAAATCAAAACAGAGCTTACTTTGATGAATAAACTCCTTCCATGGTTAAAAGCAGCAACCATCGCGGTTGCGCTAGGTGCAGTTGCTTCAAAGGCCGCTGCAACAGAATTTGTTGTTGCCTATGATGGCTTTTACGATCGTTTAAAAGTTGTTAATAAAGGCGAGTTTCAATACGCTCAAGTTAACTTTTATTTGTCTGATATTGCTAGCAACGAAGTATGCACAATTAAATCAGGTAAAATAATTACAGAAAAACAAGAGTTTGACTTAACTTATACAGATAAGGCTCAACTACTTTTACCATTCGATAAGCAGCTTGATACAGATAAAGCCGTAATAGTTGTTCAACCAGAAAATCCAAAACATGAATGCCAATTAAAGTTACAAATTGAAGCAACGGATCTGGCTGATTTTGAACTCAGTAAAGCGAACTTATATACGTTAAATGAAGAATTTGACGAGCTGTTATCTGATTTATCAGGCTTTTTTGTTAGCAAATTAATGTGGTTTTTACTGCCTGAACAACAAGGTGTTGTACTTAAATTTAACGGCCAAGATGCTATTTCGGCAAATGACGTTAGCTGTAAGGAGCAGCGTTGTTCAATAAAAGTAACAGACGACTGGCAAGACGATAACACAGTGCTTAGCAGTCATGCTGAGCTTATCAGTGCCACACCGTGGATTGTTAAATAGCGACCATATATTGGTAAAAGCGTTTAAACATCGGCAAAAGGGACCTTATTAGGTCCTTTTTTCGTTGTGAAGCAGATAGTTCTTATGTCTCTTTTTTTAAAGAGTTGCCTCGTTATTTTGGTTTAGTATCAAAATCTGAAATTCATCGTAAGCAGTGCAGTTACTTTGACTATTTCTTTTATCTACATTACTCCTCTTAATTCATATCTTTTCTAACTATTTGTATTGCTGTGCATTTAAGAATTAGCGTGTTTTTAGATCTGAAAACAGTATGAAGATATGAGTTTTTACTGATTGTTTCTTGCTATAGATAAAAGGTTTAATTTTATTTTAGCATCCTTGTTTTTACTTAATTATTAAGTGCTAACCTTCTATTTTTAAATGATTTTTCAAGAATTAAAAATATAGATTTAGATCAAGTTACTTAGCAATAACTGGCTTAAAGTAAAACTATAAAGATCTCAATATAGGTAGTTATAGTTTAAAAGGAGTCGTTATGCAGACAGTCAATGTCGAACCTGTATCAGTTAAACAACAGAAATTAGCCGAAGCCAATGCGAAACAAGGTGTGGTTTTTGATCTAAATGTTAAAAACCCAAGCTTAAAGTGGAATGCTGACGGTAAATACCCATATAAACGCAAAATGGACGTGGTTGAATACGAGCGCCATAAACACGAACTGCAAATCGAGCTTTTAAAAATGCAAGGCTGGGTAAAAGAGACCAACCAGCAAATTGTGATTTTATTTGAAGGTCGTGATGCGGCGGGTAAAGGTGGCACTATTAAGCGCTTTATGGAGCATTTAAACCCTCGTGGGGCGCACGTAGTGGCTTTAGAAAAACCATCTGCAAGAGAGCGTGATCAATGGTACTTTCAGCGTTACATTAACCACCTACCTACCAAGGGTGAAATTATACTATTTGACCGTTCATGGTATAACCGAGCCGGTGTTGAGAAGGTAATGGGCTTTTGTGATGATCACGAATATTTAGAGTTTATGCGTCAAACACCTCAACTTGAACGTATGTTGGTGAATAGCGGGATAAAGCTATTTAAATATTGGTTTTCGGTCAGCAGAGAAGAGCAATTTAGACGCTTTAAATCTCGCCAAAATGATCCACTCAAACAATGGAAGCTAAGCCCAGTTGATATGGCATCACTGGCTAAATGGCATAATTATAGTGATGCCAAAGATGCCATGATGTTTCATACCCATACTAAGGATGCACCTTGGACACAAATTCGCTCTGATGATAAAAAGCGCGGGCGTATCAACTGCATGCGTCATTTCTTAAGCTGTTTGGATTATCCAGAAAAAGATCACGAAATTGTGAATCGTCTCGACCCGCTTATTGTCACTGAACCTACCCGCATGTCTGCACGTCAGTGAAGGAGAATACTATGCAAAATTCACAGTCAGTATTTGAGAAGCGTCTTGCTAAGCTCGAAAAAATTCTCGAAAAGAGTAAAAAAGAAGTGGCTAGAACCTCTGAAATCGCAAAAGATGCAGCACTAAAAGCACAAGCAGCTGTAGAGTGCGCTAGTGAAGCAGAGAACCTAGCCGAAAATGCTAAAAAGCGCTTGAAAGCAGCTAAAAAGCAATTAAAAGAGGCCAAAGTGTTAAAAATAGCGCAGAAAAATGCGTCGAAAAAGTCGGCAATAAAACGTGCTAAACGAATGGCAAAGAATAAAAAAGCTAAAACTAAAAGCGCTTAAAGTTAACAAAGGGCACAGGGCTCATATGCCCTTTGTTTTTTATTAAGCGTATAGCTGGACATTTTTACGATTCTCGATATGCTAAACCTTACTTTTTCAGGGACTTAAAAGCATCTTAATGAAAACTTCAGCGCCTATTTTTGTTATTTTACTGCTATGTTCAGCTTGTAGCAGTCATTCACCTATCAAACAAGAAATGCAAACTAAGTTGCAAGGCTCATGGCAGTCTACAAATAGCCCAGTTTGTGAAGCTAATTTTCATACCATAACGTTTAAAAATAAAATATTAGAAATCTCTTATGATGAGCAGGGCTATATTTCCGCGTCTGAAGCGAGAAAAACCTTCGTTTATAATATTCTCTCAGCAGAGAAAAATTTAATCCGTGTGCAGCTTGAAAATGAAACCCGCTTAGATAAAAAGGGCAAGCCTGTGGTTTGGCATCTAAAACCTCTTAGAAATGATAAATACTGTTGGGGCAGAGATGATTGGCCTGACCTTGCTTGTACAGCTTCTCGTTACAAATGCACTGTAAAATAAATCAGCAGTCAGTTTACAGAGGTCAGAAAATTAGAGCTTTCAGCCTGTAAATTGATGAACCTGTGGGCCTATTCCCTAAGCGCTGTGCTTTACGTGGTATCTCTACGAGTGAAGCGCTTTAATTATCCCATGCTAATTATTTCAACTGGCTCAAAAAGTCCGTATAATCCACGCCGAACTTTTTACTATGAAACATGGCTAACAAAAGCCTGTATGAGCAGAGCAAATGAATCAAACTGATACTAGAAAAGAAACTCTTGAATTTAATAAACTTCAAAAGCGTCTAAGAAGGCATGTTGGTAACGCAATTACTGATTACAACATGATCGAAGACGGTGATGTTGTTATGGCATGTATCAGTGGTGGTAAAGATTCTTTTGCAATGCTAGATATTTTGCTTAATTTACAAAAAGCAGCGCCGATTAAATTTGAAGTGATTGCAGTAAACCTTGATCAGAAGCAACCTGGTTTTCCTGAGCACATTTTGCCTGATTACTTTGAAACGCTAAATATTCCGTATTACATCGTTGATAAAGATACTTACTCAGTAGTAAAAGAAAAAGTACCAGAGGGCAAAACAACCTGTGGTCTGTGTTCACGACTTCGTCGCGGCACACTTTATTCATTTGCAGAAAAAATTGGTGCAACCAAACTAGCACTTGGTCATCACATGGATGATATCGTTGAGACAATGTTCTTAAATATGTTCCATGGTTCGCGACTAAAAGCGATGCCACCAAAATTGCGCTCTGATGATGAACGTAACGTGGTAATCCGTCCGTTGTCATATTGCCGTGAAAAAGACTTAATTAAATACGCTGAGCACAAAGACTTCCCAATTATTCCTTGTAATTTATGTGGCTCACAAGAAAACTTGCAGCGTCAATCAATCAAAGCCATGTTGACTGAGTGGGATAAGAAAACTCCAGGTCGTGTTGAGAGTATCTTTAAGTCTTTACAAAATGTTAGCCCAAGCCAGCTTGCAGACAGAAACTTATTTGATTTTGAAAATTTACCACTTGATAGAGAAGGCAATCGTGAAAGCTATGACTTTAGCGAGGCGGTGGTCTCATCAACAAACATTGATGAATCATTATTTATTGATGTAACAAATATATAAAAACCCCCAAACTGTATATAAAAAAAGCCCCAAACTGGGGCTTTTTTAATGCATATTTAAAAGGTTATTTAGCAAGTGGGCTCACATAGCCGTCTGGTTTTAGTGCTAAAACATCGCAGTCAAGGCTATCAATAACATGCTCTGCTGTGTTACCGACAAGCGCTGCACTTAAGCCAGTACGTCCAACTGTACCTATCACTACTAATTCGCTGTTGAGGCGTGCAGCCACATCAGGAATAACATCTTCTGGTAAGCCTTCTTCAATGTGGCAATGAGCTTGGTCAATATCAAACCCTTCAGCTAATGAAAGCGTTGATTCAAAGTGATGTTTTTTAACTGATTCGTTATAAACACCTGGGTTGAATTCAGGGATTTCAATAGCGATATTAACTGGAGTTGCCGGGTAAGCATTCACAAGGTTAAGTGTTGCGTTGGCTAAATCACAAATGAAACGAGCGTCATTGATAATACGCTTGTTAAGTTCAAGGTGTTGTTCATTCTCACTCACTGCGTTCACAGCAGCTAAAATATTGCCTTTTGCCGGCCACTCTTTCTCTTTAACAAGCAAAACTGGAGCAGGGCACTTACGAATGAGGTGCCAGTCAGTTGGTGTGAAAATAACAGACTTAAGTGTATCGTGTTGATGGGTGCCTTTGACAACAAGGTCAAAACCATCGTTGATCACGGTATTGATAATGGCTTCGTAAGGGCGGTTATGCCAAACCACACAGCTATCAATGGTAAGCTCTGGATAAAGGGCAATTTGTTCATTTAACCATTCTTGGCGGTCTTTTATGACGGCTTCGCGCATTGCTTCACGCTCATCAGCAGAAAGCATTGTGGTCATTTCATAAGAGAAGTCGTAGATACTGAGGAAAGCGGTGATGGTCGCGCCAGATTTTTTGGCTAGATCAATTGAGCGGCTTAAACTATGCTGCTGCTCTTTGGTTGGGTCTATAACTGCTAAAATTCGTTTAATTGCGTCCATGTGCTGCTCCTTAACTGTTCCGCAAAAAGTAGTACTTTGAGTGTAACCTAAATTTAGAACAGTTAAAGGGGCAAACAATATAAAGTTGCGTTAAATCAAACTCTATTTACATTTAATCGCTGCTGTTGCTGCAAGCGCTTGCTGGTCCAAAATGGTGATAAATTTACCTTCAACCTTAATAAAACCAGCTTTTTGGAAGCGGCTTAAAAGGCGGCTAATTGTTTCAACAGTAAGGCCTAAATAATTACCGATTTCACCACGTGTCATGGTTAAACGGAATTCTTTACGTGAGAAACCACGTTCACCAAAACGCTCTGCAAGATTATAAATAAAACTGGCTAGACGCTCTTCAGCTGACTTTTTATTGAGTAACAATAACATTTCTTGGTCATAGTTAATTTCATTACTCATTAAACGCATAATTTGTTGGCGTAGTTTAGGTAGTTTACCCGCTAATTCGTCTAGAGTATCGAATGGAATTTCACATACCATTGAAGTTTCAAGGGCTTGTGAGAAGCTTTGATGAGCCATTTTGTTAATAGCATCGAAACCAACTAAATCACCAGCTAGATGAAAACCAGTTATTTGTTCATCACCTTGTTCAGACAAAGTATAAGACTTAAACGAGCCAGAGCGTACCGCATAAATGGCATTTAAGCTTTCGCCAGACTCAAATAAATAATCACCTTTATGCAGTGGTTTCTTACGTTCGATGATTTCATCGAGACGATCCATTTCTTGACCGTTTAATGAAAATGGCAAACATAGCTGGCTGATACTGCAATTATTACAGCTAATTGTGCATAAGCCTTTTGACTTGTTTTGTGAGAAGTCCATACATCAAATCCATTCAAATAAGTTAACAACCAGTAAGATTAATGAATTAGCTTATCGGTTGCTATAATTAATAAGTATATACCGTACCATATTATTACGCTGCCTAGAATAACCCTAGTCCAAACATGGTTGAAAATAGTGTTTATTTTCTGGCTGACGAGTCCTACGCTTATCATGGCAGGAAAGGTGCCTAACGCGAAAAATAACATCACACCTGCACCATGTGATGCTGATGGGCTAGTCAGTGCCCAGGTTAGCGCTGAATAAACCAATCCACAGGGCAACCAGCCCCACAAAGCGCCATAGAGTAGGGCTTTTGGGGTAGTATCGACCGGTAATAAATAACGATTAAGTTTAGCTAAATGCTGCCATACTAGGGTTTTGCCAAGTTTTTCTAGCCACTGTAGAGTTGCCGCTAAACGCATAATGTAAACCCCAACAAGGAGCATAAAAATACCACTCAAAAACGACAACGCTATCGATATAGAAGTATTTTGCGCTGCAAAGCGACTACTAATTCCTGCAACAAGAGCACCGGCAAGCATGTAACTTAGTGCGCGGCCTAGGTTATAAGCAACCGAAAAGCTCACTGCACGGTTTTTGTTGGCGGCAAGTTGTAAACTACTGGCAATGCCACCACACATGGCTAGGCAATGACCACTACCTAACAAACCCATTATAAATGCACTAATAAACAGCGGATCAATCATTACTTTTGTTGTGCTGCTCTTTATCGTCTTCGAACAGGATACTGTGGCCCTGTTTGTTTAAATCAGAAAATTGTTCGCTTTTTACAGCCCAAAAGAACACCCCAATAGCAATTAGCACAAATAAAATGGCAATTGGGATAAGCATGTAGATGATACTCATAGTTTTAATAACCTTAATGAGTTGGTAATAACCAAAATGGAGCTTGCAGACATACCAATTACAGCCATCCAAGGAGCAACGAGCCCAAGGGCTGCCAATGGTAAAATCGAACCATTGTAAATAAGTGATAATGCCAAGTTTTGCTTAACAATACGGCGCGTCTTTTTCGAGACAGTAAGCAAATGCTCTATGGCGGTTAGATCACTATTGAGTAATACCACATCGGCACTGTTTTTGGAAATATCAGCGCCGGTTTCCATCGCAATCGATAAATGCGCACTGGCAAATACTGGGCTGTCATTCACGCCATCACCCACCATAGCAACAATGGCACCTTTACTGGCAAGTGCTTCGACATGGGTTTGTTTGTCGCGAGGGCTACATGCAGCATGCACGGTATCTAAATTTAGCTGTTTTGCAATTCGCTCACCACTGTTAGAGGCATCGCCCGTTAACATATGGCACTTAATTTGTTGCGAATGAAGTGTAGTAATCAATTTTTCTGCGTTATTACGTAGGCTGTCGGCTAAGTAAAAGCGCGCAATGACTTGTTTATCGATATATAAGGTTGCTTGCGCATCTGCTTTTTCGGTATCAAACCAACCGCTTTTACCTATCGCCAAGTGCTGTTCATTGAGTAAAGCGGTAATGCCTTTACCCGGTTCGATAGTCACATTTTCAATAGGGTTCACTGTGTCGTTGAAACCAGCGAATGCATTAGCAATGGGGTGCTCAGAGAAACTTTCAAGTTGCGCTGCTAAGCGTAATGCATCAGCTTCACTGTATTGGGTGTTAACTAGTTCAACGCGTTCAATGGTAAAGCGACCTTGCGTTAAAGTACCTGTTTTATCAAAAGCAATATCTGTTAATTGTGGTAGCGTTTCTAACACATGGGCTTGTTTTATTAAAATTCCACGCTTCGTAAGGCTGGCTACAGCACACGTGAGAGCGGTTGGAATTGCTAAGCTAAGCGCACAAGGGCAGGTTGCAACAAGTACAGAAATTGTGACCCAAAAGGCATGCTCGGGGTCTATTTGATACCAACCAATTGCTGTTATTGAGGCAAACACTAATAAACAGGCAACAAACCACTGCGCTACTTTATCTGTTATCTCAACTAATCGCGGGCGCTTGGTTAACGCTGTGTGTTGTAACTTAATAATTTGATTAAGCAGGGTATTTTGACCGATTTTGTTGATCTCAATACTGATCACGCCATCATGGTTAATCGTTCCTGCGTAAACTTGATGGCTGACAAACTTATTAACGGGTTGATGCTCGCCAGTCATCATGGCTTCATCAACGGTTGTTTGACCTTTTGTAACAATACCATCAGCAGGAATTGTCTCGCCTGCTTTGATTAATACAACATCACCCAGTTTTAGTTTTTTAGCGGCAATTATCGATTCTTGATTATTCTCATCGATAATACGAGCTGTAAGCGGCAGTAACTTTTGCAAATTAGCGGTAAATTCACTGGCTTTTAAACGGGCTCTAAATTCTAAATACTTACCTAATAATAATAAGAAGGTAAACATACAGATAGATTCAAAATAAACTTCGCCAACCGACATTAATGTGGCATAACAGCTTGCCCCATAAGCACCAAAAATAGCTAATGAGACGGGTAAGTCCATATTCAGCTGTTTGGCTTTTAAACCATTAATGGCATTGGTTAAGAATGGCAGGGCACTGTAAAGAATAACTGGAGAAGCAAGCACTAAGCTTATCCAGCGGAAATACTGCTCGAAGTTCTCTTCCATGCCAGAGAACATGCCAAAATACATGGCAAAAGCAAACATCATTACTTGCATGGTCATCAGACCGGCAACCCCTAAACGGCGGATGTAGGCTTTTGCGGCTTGCTGTTTTTGGCTTGCTTCAAGGTCTGCCTGAAACGGATAGGCTTTATAGCCGATTTCATGTAATGAGGTAATAATTTGGCTAAGCGGTGTAATCGATTTATCCCATTGGATCATGGCACGGTTGGTCGAAGTATTTACATCAACACGTTTGATTGCTTTTAAGTTAAGTAGTTGTTTTTCGATTAACCAAGCACAGGCAGCACAGGTGATGCCTTCAACCGTTAATAGCACTTCTGATAAATCATTAGTGGCTGAAATAAACTCGTCTTGAATATCTTCGTTATCGTAACTTTTAATCAACTCGAGTTGCTCTGGAACAAGTTGTTCAACTTTACCAGAGCGCACAGTTCTAAATTTATAGTAATCGGTCATGCCTTGGGCGACGATATTCTCAGCAACCGTTTGGCAACCAATACAACACATAGGTTGTGCCTTACCGTCTATTTCGACAGTCGCATTAAAGCCTTTTGGCACACTTTCAAGACAATGAAAGCAATTATCGGACATTAGAGTTTACTACTTATATTCAGGGCTAATCGAAATCGTTTTTTCAGTTGGTAGAATTACATCTTCTTTAAGTTTCCAACTGTTATCGATTGGTTCAATAAACACTGTGTATGCACCGTCAACATGGGTGTCGAGTAGGGCAGTAAAATCGCCATGGGCGTTTTTCATTAGGCTTACATCAAAGTCATTGGCTTTAATGGTGCGATGATAAAATGACATTTTTAAAGAATGAACATTGCTTGCATCACCCTTGGTGAAAGTGAAAGTTACTTTGTCGCCTGCAACATTTAAATCGCCATGTAAATAAAGTGCTTTTGCTTTATTAAATTTGCTGAGTTCAAGGTTAATTGCTTTGCCTTTTTTATAGTAATCATCAACAACCATATCTGGGCCGTTGCCAATCGCCATATAAATAAGACCAGCACAGCCGATGATGGCTGCAAGAGGAAAAGAGATTAAAAACCATGGCCAAAAGTTTTTATACCAAGGAGTGGGTTTCATAGTACTTATACCTTTAAAAACGTTGTACGCATTTTATCGGATTTAAAAGCAAAAGACTAAAAAAAAGCCTCCAGATGGAGGCTTTTTTGATCTTAATTAATCTATTGAATTAAAAGATTAATTGTTTATACATTTTATTAACCGCGTGGTTATTTATCTTGCGATAAGCTGTAAACGTACGCTGTTAATAAGTGAACTTTATCTTCACCTAAAATGTCTTTCCATGCTGGCATTACACCGGCGCGGCCATTGATTAGTGTTTCTTCAACAGCACGTTTAGAACCACCGTATAACCAGATGTTATCTGTTAGGTTAGGTGCACCAAATGGTAAATTGTGTGCAACTGAACCTTTACCGTCAGCACCGTGACACGCAGCACACATTGCAAACTTAGCAGCACCTGCAGCAGCGTCTTTTTGGTTAACAGTACGGCCTGAAAGGCTAAGTACGTGAGCAGTCATTTCTTTAATGCCTTGCTCGCCAAGTGCATCACCCCAAGGTGGCATCGCAGCAACACGACCGTAAAGAAGTGTTTCTTTGATCTTGTCTGGTGTACCGCCGTATAACCAATCGTTATCCGTTAGGTTAGGGAAGCCTTGACCACCACGTGCATCTGAACCATGACATTGTGCACAGTTTTGAGAGAATAAACGTTGACCAATCTCAAGCGCTTTTTCATCTTTAACTAGTGTTTCAATATCTTGTTTTGCGAATGACTCAAAGATTGGGCCAAAACGCTCATCAGCAGCGATAAACTCTTGGTCTAATTGAACGTTCTCACCATTTTCTAAGGCTACTCTAGTTGCTTCTTTTGAAGCTGCTAAAGATTTTACACCCTGGTTAGAACTTGTCCATTTACCTAAACCTTCCCAGTTACCTAAACCTGGGTAAGCAGCTAGGTAGTATACAGACCAAATGAATGTAGCGAAGAACATGTAAGTCCACCACTTTGGTAGTGGGTTGTTTAGTTCTTCAATGCCGTCAAACTCGTGACCACAGCTTTCGCCTTCTTTAACACCTGTGTAGTTTTTTAAGTTCCACAGTAGTAGGCCGAAGATGATAGCAAGACACGCTAGGGTTAATACGATAACCCATATACTCCAAAAGCTAGTCATTTCTCAGACTCCTTTTCCTCGTTAGAGATTGTGTTGTTGTGTTTTTTTTCATCTTCAAATATGGCATTAGCAGCGTTATCAAATCGGCTTTTGCTACGCTTGCTGTATGCCCATACAACAATCACAATAAACAGTACTAAAATTACCAGAGTCAAAATGCCTCTGTATGTTCCGTAATCCATAATAATTACTTCAAGTGTGTGCCAAGCTGTTGTAAGTAAGCGATTAGAGCTTGCATTTCAGTTGCGCCTTCACCATTGTTCATGGCTTCGATTTTCGCAATGTCAGCTTTTAGCTCTTCGTCACTTCCGTAACCTTTACCGTCGTAACGGTCGCTTGCTTTGTCGATTCCGAAGCTATCACGGAATACTTGAAGCTTTTTAAGTGTATGGGTCGTATCGACTCTGTTTTCGTCTAACCAAGGAAACGCTGGCATGTTTGACTCAGGAACCACAGCACGTGGGTCCATTAAGTGAGCATGGTGCCAATCGTCTGAGTAACGCTCACCAACACGAGCAAGGTCAGGACCAGTACGCTTAGAACCCCATTGGAATGGGTGATCCCATACTGACTCACCAGCTACAGAGTAGTGACCGTAACGCTCAACCTCGTCACGGAAAGGACGAATCATTTGTGAGTGACAGTTGTAACAACCTTCACGCACGTAGATATCACGGCCTTCCATTTCTAACGCTGTAAGAGGGCGTAAGCCATCAACAGGTTTAGTCGTATCGTCTTGGAACATTAGTGGAGTAATCTCAACTAACGCACCAAAGCTGATTGCAAAGACAGTCAAGATAGCCATTAGGCCAACGTTCTTTTCGACTATTTCGTGTTTGTTTTGTGAATTATTATTGCTCATCGTGCTACTCCATTATGCCAATTGTGCGTCAGCGTCTAATTGAAGCGAATCTTTCTTCGCTGCAATAGTACGATAAACGTTGTAAGCCATAATTAGCATACCTGTTACGATGAATACACCGCCTAGGAAACGCATGATATAGAACGGATACGAAGCTTCTAATGACTGTACAAAGCTGTACATTAACGTACCGTCTGAGTTTACTGCACGCCACATTAGACCTTGCATTACACCTGAGATCCACATTGCTACGATGTATAGAACAACACCAACAGTGTGTAACCAGAAGTGCGTGTTAACTAGTTTAACACTGTACATACGGCCTTGTGAGAATAGTGCAGGGATTAGGTGATAGATAGCACCGATAGAAATCATTGCAACCCAACCTAGTGCACCTGAGTGTACGTGACCTACAGTCCAGTCAGTGTAGTGAGAAAGCGCGTTAACTGACTTAATAGCCATCATTGGGCCTTCGAACGTAGACATACCGTAGAAAGATAGAGAAACAACTAAGAAACGAAGTACTGGGTCAGTACGTAGTTTATGCCATGCACCTGATAACGTCATGATACCGTTGATCATACCACCCCAAGATGGAACGAATAGGATAACTGACATAACCATACCTAAGCTTTGCGTCCAGTCTGGAAGCGCAGTGTAGTGTAGGTGGTGAGGACCTGCCCAGATGTATAAAGAAACAAGAGCCCAGAAGTGAACTACCGATAAACGGTAAGAATAAACAGGGCGACCTGCTTGTTTTGGTACGAAGTAGTACATCATACCTAAGAAACCAGCAGTTAATAAGAAACCAACAGCGTTGTGACCGTACCACCACTGAACCATTGCATCTACAGCACCTGCGTAGATAGAGTATGATTTAGTTAGTGAAACTGGAATTGCCATGCTGTTTACAATGTGTAAAACGGCAACAGTAATGATGAAACCAGCGTAGAACCAGTTCGCAACATAGATGTGCGATACTTTACGCTTGATTAACGTACCAAAGAATACAACTGCGTAAGTTACCCAAACAACGGCGATAAGAATATCGATTGGCCATTCAAGTTCTGCGTATTCTTTTGAGCTGGTGATACCTAGTGGTAAGGTAATCGCTGCTAGTACGATAACAAGTTGCCAACCCCAGAAGGTGAAGGCTGCTAGTTTATCTGAGAAAAGGCGCGTTTGACATGTACGTTGTACGACGTAATAAGACGTCGCAAAAAGTGCACTTGTACCAAATGCGAAAATTACTGCGTTCGTGTGTAACGGACGTAGTCGAGAGTAAGTTAACCATGGTGTATCAAAGTTAAGTGCTGGCCAAGCTAATTGGGCAGCAATCAGAACCCCAACACTCATGCCAACGATGCCCCAAATCACTGTCATAATAGCGAATTGGCGTACAACTTTATAATTGTACTCAGTTTGTGATGCTACTGTTTGGCTCATTTTCTGGCTTCCGCTGCAATAAATGCGTTTTAGAAATGAATTACCCACTTTTATTCAAAGTGGGGCCTACTATTACTTCACAAGCGTGTTACCTAAAGCCAACTTAGCAGTGCTAGCTTCAGAAAACAAACTCGAGAAACCCTTATTTTTGCGATGGAAATGATAAAATTTTTGACCTTAAAAAGATAGGTCAATTGCATAAAATTATGACATCAATCAAATTTTAGCGCTTTGTTGGTTATTTTTTGTCAGAGATTGTATTTTTATTAGCTTATTCCATCTAGCATGGTTGTCTTTTCGCGGGTAGCTCACTAGTATCCGCTTTTATTTTATACAGGCAAATAGAGTGCGAACTAGTTTATTACCCGTTTTCCTTTTCAGTGTATTTTTAGCTGCATGCGATAGCCAAAGTATAGAAGAGGGCGGCACAAGTACAAGTTGTGAGAACAATAGTCATTGTTATTACCCTAATAATGCAGAAGTTTGGCTGAGCAACCCAGATGTCAGCCCTGAGTTGCCTTTTGCAATCAACCTAAAGCTGCCGAAAGATGCTAAAAACCTCTCTGCAAAACTTGAAGGGGTCACTATGTATATGGGTTTTATTCCACTGCAGTTTAAACAGACAGGGCAAGTTTGGGTTGCTGATACTATGGTTGGCGCATGCTCTGAGCCTGTAATGACCTGGAAAATGATGCTCACTTATACTACTGGTGACAATCAACCACAAACTTTGCTTTATTATTTCGATTCACTGCAAACTCGATAACATCTTCCCTTATTATTGTTGATCACAGCTTTTGATTATTTAAAAGCTGTGATTGTCGTCATCCCTACGTCATCTTTTTCTACTTTAATGTTCTTTATTAGCCGTATCTTTATACGGAATTACAAATTGACGGAACAAAAACAAAAATTCTTCCTCTAATACACTGTTTAACGGACTAACTTTGTCTATTTAGTTAATTTAAGTGAATAACTATGGTTAGCAGTCTTACCAAGCTTTTACGGTTTTTATAACGTTGTGTGATCAACTTGTAAAAATTTCATTTGTAGCACTAATTGGGCTTTAGTTACACTTGATTACAAAGTGCGTGCAATTGATTTCAATCGTGTTTTTTTTGCTACTTAATAATGTTACATTGCTGATGTAGAAGTGTTTTTTTCTGTTAACATTGATACATCGTGAAACCTTATTACCTAAAATGGATACACTATTTTGGGGTTGTGTTTTCTTTAACCTGCCATTCAGTTTTCGTTCAGTTAACTGAGCCTAAGTTGCCCTCCGCTGACTCGTGATTCTAATAATAACGAGCGCTACCTAACTAAAGGTAAATTTCCAACAAGTAGGGTTTTCACATGAAAAAATCAATTCTTGGTTTAGCTGTTGTTTCAGCAATCCCAATGTTCTCAAGCATGCAAGTTTTAGCTGCTGATGATGCAGCAGAGTCTATTGAAAAAATTCAAGTTACAGGTTCTCGCATTAAGCGTACCGATATGGAGACGTCTAGTCCTGTAACTTTAATTGGTGCAGATGACATCAAAGCAATGGGTGCATCAAGCATCGATGGCGTTCTACAAAAAATGACTGCAGCAAGCGGTGCGATGACTAACCCTGCTGTTAACAACGGTTCAGGCGGTAACGCACGTGTTGACCTACGTGGTTTAGGCGCACAACGTACTCTAGTACTAGTAAATGGTCGTCGTATGATCAACTCTGGTACTGGCGCAGCATCTACTGTTGACTTAAACACAATCCCAGTATCAATGATCAAGCAAGTTGAAGTACTAAAAGACGGCGCATCTGCTGTATACGGTACTGACGCGGTAGCTGGTGTTGTTAACATCATCTTAAAAGACGACTTCGAAGGTCTAGACATGAACCTTAACGGTGCTATCACTGGTGAAGGCGATGCAGACGAAACGTCTTTCGATATCACAATGGGTTCAAGCTTTGACCGTGGTAACGTTGTAATTGGTTTACAATACACAGACCGTGGTGATGCTTCTCAAGCAGACCGTGATTTCTCTGATTGTCCAATCGAAGAAGATTACGAAAACGGTAGCTTCTACTGTGGTGGTTCTTCTTACACGCCTTTCGGTCACGTTTGGGCTGAAAATGCAAGCTTACAAGGTCAAGCAGACGGCGAGTGGCACGACTTCACTTCAGCAGGTGATGCTTACAACTACTCAGCAACAAGCTACCTTTACACGCCAATGCGTCGTTTAAACCTAACAGGTATCGGCCACTTTGACGTAACTGATGAAACGCGTTTAGTTTCTGAATTCACTTACTCTAAGCGTTGGTCAACTCAACAAATGGCTCCACAGCCAGTATGGTTTGACTTCACTTACGATGCAGCAACTATGGGTGATTCACTTCTTTCTCACGGTGTAGCTGATGGTGAAGACATCTCTTACGGTCGTCGTATGACTGACGTAGGTCCTCGTGGCTATGAGCAAGTTGTTGACACTGTACGTGCAGTAATCGGTCTTGACGGTGCATTCGACAACGGTTGGGGCTGGGATACTTCAGTAGTATTCGGTCGTAACGACTCAGTTGACCGCGCAACTAACCTACTTAACATGGGTTCAATCCAAGACGCAATCGAAGAGGGTACTTTCAACCCACTTAACCAAGCTGATTGGTCAGGTAGCAACCTTGCACAGTACAACTACACTGAAAACAACTCAGGTGGTAGCCAATTATTAGTTATTTCTGCTGGCCTTAACGGTGAAGTAATGGAACTTCCTGCTGGTTACGTTGGTTTCGCTGCTGGTATCGAGCGTCGTGAAGAAAAAGCATGGTACGTTCCAGATTCACTAACTTCACAAGGTCTTGCAAATGACCCACGTGTTGAACCAACTGGTGGTCGTTTTGACGTAAACGAAGCTTACGTTGAATTCGCTGTTCCACTTCTAGCTGACGCACCATTTGCTCAAATGGTTGACTTAAGCGCTGCTGTTCGTGCATTCGATTACAGCACATTTGGTTCAGATGAGACTTGGAAACTAGGTCTAACTTGGCGTGTAAACGACGAACTAATGCTACGTGCTGTTCGTTCAACTGCATTCCGTGCTCCTACAGTATCTGAGCTTTACCAAGGTAAATCACCTTCATTCGAACAAGTTAACTTCCCTGGTGCACAAGACCAAGCTGAAGTAACTGTTGGTGGTAACGACCAATTAACGCCAGAGCTTGCTGATACAGTAACTGCTGGTTTCGTATACGCTCCAGAATGGTTCGACGGTTTCTCAATGACTGTTGACTACTACGAAATCGAAATTGAAAACTCAATTTCAAGCGTAAACAACCAGTACATCGTTGAAAACTGTCTTGATGCTTCTACTGGCGCATACAAGAACCAAGATACTGCTTTATGTCAGTCTTCTGCAATCAACTTCAACCAAAGCACTGGTCGCATTAGCTTCAACAACCAATTACAAAACATTGGTAATGAATCTACTAAAGGTTACGACGTAAACTTCAAGTATGCATTTGAAGCTGCAGGTCTTAACTGGCGTACAGGTCTTGATGTAACAATCCTTGATGAGTACATCGTTGATTCAGGCACAAGCACAATCGATTACACAGGTCTTGTAACTTCAGGTATCGGTAGCTACGCGAAAGTTAAGTCTAACTTCACTCTTAACGCGTCTGGCGACAACTGGGATGCACAATACCAAGCACGTATGATCGACGGCCTAGACAGCTACGCATGTCTTGCTGACGACAGCGAGTGTCTAGTACCAAGCGTTGGTACTGTTGTATACCACGACATCAGCGGTTCATACATCCTGAACGACACAGTGTCATTCTCTGCAGGTGTTAACAACTTATTCGATAAGCAAGCACCTTACTACTCAGGTAACAATGACTCAAACACTGACCCGTACACATACGATGTACTAGGTCGTCGTTTCTTCGCTGGTATGAACATCAAGTTCTAATCTAGTTTGAAATGATTACTAAGGCCCAGTTTTTACTGGGCCTTTTTTATTGTCTGAAAGCCTATCAACGCGTAAACTATAGAGGTACTTTTAACAAACGAGGTGATATTGCTTAAACAAGACGAAAACTTATCTTTTATTATTGAGCCTGAGCTTAAACCACGCACAGAGCAACGACTCGACCTGTATTTCTCCATTCCGAATGAAATGAGTGTTAACCCACAAACACTGAGCGAAGAATCATTCTTTAATAATAACTTTAAATCGCACCTTGCGTATAACGCTAACAACATTCACTTACCCTTAGTGAGAAGCCGCTTTGTTAGTAAAAACAAAGGTGAACAGCAAGATTATCGGCAAAACTTAAACTTATATTGTTATCAAGTTCGACTCGCGCTGAATGCCGATATTAAAGACACCCTAAAACACCAAGAAGCCGATGAGTTTTACCCTGCAGCCATTGAGTTGTGCCAGCAAACCAAAGGCTTGTTGAAAAAGCTAAGACGCTATACCCCAGATGATGAAAAGCTACTGCCATTTTATAAAAACGCCGATAACTACTTAAGCTGGCATGTAGAGCAGTCATTTTTGAAACTACTGGATGAAGGGCCGCGCAGTAGTGATTTTGCAAAAGAGCGCAGTGATCTATTAGAGTTTTGTAAAGCTGAAAACAGTTACCGTGAAGAGCAAGAATATAATTCGCAATCAACACTTGAAGATGCCAACCGTATCACCAATAAAATGCGCCTATTGCAACGTTTGATTGAGCATGGAGTGGTACTTACACGTAGCACGCGTCACTTAAACAGTTATTTAAAGCGTATGGTAAAGGGCACGGTGACTGCTGTGATCATGGCCTTTGTGATGTTGGTTGTGTTAAATGCTCGCTCAAACTTTACCGAAGTAACAGCGACGTTGATTTTGATCTTGGGTGTTATTTATGGTCTTCGTGAAATATTTAAAGAAGACATAACACGGGTGATCTGGCGAGCTATCGTACGAGGGCGACCAAAATGGCGCTTTCAATTTAAAAATAGCGTTACTAAAGACAAAATTGCCAGCCAATACATTTGGCTTGAATACACCAGTTTTAAACGCCTGCCTAAAGCGGTAAGAAGAATTTTTTCGAAGCGACGTCATCAAAATAAACAGGCTGCTCAGTGGCTGCATTTTGCAAGCGAAACACAAGTTAACGCGAAAGAGTTTTTACCTGGCTACGATACCTTGCAACAAACCATGCAATTTAGCTTGGCACCGTTTGCTCGCTATTTAAAGCGGGGTGAAGGTAAGCTCTATCATCTAGATAGTAATAAAATCTCTAAGAAAGCTGTAGAGAGGCGTTATCAGTTAAATGTGGTATTAGTGTTTACACAAAGCGAAGATGAAACTTTGTATCAGCGCTACAAGATTACGTTAAATCGCAGCAAAATTGTTAATATTGAGCGTATTTACTCACAAACTGACATTCTGAAAGATGAAAGATGAAAGATGAAAGGGTGGCCTTGGCCACCCATTTCGGTTTATTTAGCGTCTAAACCTGTTTTGCTGTAAAGCGACACTTTGTCTGATACTAAGGTAATTTCGATGTTCTTATCTTTGTTACCCCAGATACAGTTAGTGTGTAGTGTCTTTTCTTCACACTTATCAGCTGAACCTAAAATAGCTTCAACCTCAGTTTTATCCATACCAATTTCAATTTTTTCGTAGTTCTCTAAATTTACTTTTGAGCAACCAGCTAAAGTAAGTGCCGCAGCCGCTGCTGCAATTGCCATATATTTTTTCATAATTGTATCCATTAATGGTTGTAGCGTCTTATTTGCACGATCATCCCCATACGTGGGTGATCAAAATAATGTATCTCGTTACTAATCACACGTTTGAATTGTGAAAAACGTGCTTTTTCGTAATCACCTGTTTCTAAGCGCTGACTAATATCAAAATCTGCGTTTATAAACAGGTAGTGACGAACATAAATCTTCATTAAACCGTCTAATTCCCACTCTGGCACATTTTGCAGTTGGTCGGGAATATAGCGCTCAGTAGGTCCGACTAAACTAATAAAATCGTTGTTTTCTTCTACAGGACTTGCGTGTTTTGCTAAGTGCTCGCCGGCAAAGAGGCGGATACTCGGAGCTCTTTTTTCACTCATTTCAGGAAAACGCCAGCCCGTGTGTAAAATTGGGGTTAAACCTTTTCTATCAAGCTGATTTTTTTGCTCAACAAACTGTAATTGTTCTGGCGCCATTAAATAAATGTCGTCAGTGTCTTCACGGGGTTCAACAACGGGTGTCACAGGCAGTTGATTATAGCTAGCTAAAAAATCAACACTGTCATCACACACGTTAGAGTGAGGATTGCTATTGACTAAAGAATCTGTGAAAGAATCACTGCGAAACCGGCTATCACCTTCAATACAAGCCTGTTTTGCTTGTGCTGTGTATGCGGGAGATAATAAATCCTTGCTACGCTTAGCCTTGATTTCATCGTGTTTTAGGCTGAAATCTTCCTGTAAATAAGGAGCCGGGCGCTGTTTATAAATAAGAACTTCTATTTCGAACCAACGTGTTGCAAATGACGAGCTTGTAAATAAGCAACAAAGCAGTAGTAAACTATTTCTAAACAACATTAATGGCTAACCTTTTTTTCGAAATCTGCAATCATTGCAGTGACCATTTTTAAGCGTTCGCGAGCGTTGGCTTCGCTAATTGCAAAGCGCAGTTTGTTTGCGCCATCCATTTTATACACCTGCGGTGCACTTTGTATCAAACCTATAATGAAGCTAGGGTTAACCTTTGTATGCTGGCTAAACTCAAAATAACCACCTTTCGGGTTTGCTTCAATCTTCTTAATGCCAATATTACTTGCTTGCAGTTTTAATTGCTGCAAACTGAATAAGTTTTTCGTGGCGTCAGGCAGTAGACCAAAACGGTCAATCAGCTCTACCTGTAACTCATCCATATCATTGAGGTTAGCACAGCTTGCAATGCGTTTATAGATACCTAAACGTACGTTTACATCATGAATATAATCATCAGGCAATAACGCTGGCAGCTTTAAGTCAACTTCAGTTTGTTGACCGAGTAGGTTCTCAAGGGTTGGCTCTTTACCTTCTTTGAGGGAGTTAACCGCTTGCTCAAGCATTTCCATATACAAACTAAAGCCAATGGTTTGCATTTGACCTGATTGATCATCACCAAGCAGCTCACCGGCACCACGAATTTCTAAGTCATGGGTTGCGAGCGCAAAACCTGCACCAAGGTCTTCCAGTGACTCTATCGCTTCAAGGCGTTTAACCGCATCTTTACTGAGTGATTTAGGGTTACCAGTCAGTAGGTAGGCATACGCTTGGTGATGGCTTCGGCCTACACGACCACGCAACTGATGCAGTTGTGCCAGACCCAGCTTATCTGCTCTATCCATAATAATGGTGTTGGCAGTCGGTACATCGATACCGGTTTCGATAATAGTGGTACACACAATCACGTTATATTTTTGGTGATAAAAATCACTCATAATTTGCTCAAGTTCGCGCTCTCGCATTTGACCATGTGCGGTTGTTACGCTGGCTTCAGGTACCCATTCACTGATTTCTTCAGCAACTCGGTCTATGGTTTCAACATTATTATGTAAGAAGTACACCTGACCACCGCGTTTAATCTCACGCAGAATTGCTTCGCGAATTAGTTCAGCATCTCTTTGCCTAACAAAGGTTTTAACCGCTAAACGTTTTGCAGGCGGTGTGGCTATGATTGATAAGTCGCGCATGCCACTCATTGCCATGTTTAATGTACGTGGGATAGGGGTCGCTGTGAGCGTTAAAATATCGACATCGGCACGTAATGCTTTTATTTTTTCTTTTTGACGCACCCCAAAACGGTGTTCTTCGTCAACAATCAATAAGCCCAAATCTTTAAATTGAATATCTTGTTGAATAAGCTTGTGAGTACCAATCACGATATCTAATTTACCCTCAGCCATTTTATCTAGGGTGTCTTTTTGCTCTTTGGTTGAGTTAAAGCGCGATAAAACACCCACCTCAATTGGTAAATCGGCAAAGCGGTCTTTAAAGTTTTCATAATGCTGCTGTGCAAGCAGTGTGGTTGGTACAAGTACTGCAACTTGCTTGTTATCATTTACTGCCACAAAGGCTGCGCGCATTGCCACTTCGGTTTTACCAAAGCCAACGTCACCACATACTAAACGGTCCATCGCTTGCTTACTTTGCATATCACCGAGTACAGACTCAATGGCGTTGCGTTGATCGTCAGTTTCTTCAAATGGGAAGCTGTCGCTAAACTGACGATAAGCACTGCCATCAAGCTTAAATTTATTGCCAGGCTTTGCTTGGCGTTTAGCGTAAATATCTAAGAGTTCAGCAGCTACATCACGAACTTTTTCGGCGGCACGTTTTTTTGCTTTTTCCCACGCATCAGAGCCTAACTTATGAAGCGGGGCAGAGGCTTCTTCGCCACCTGAATAGCGGCTCAGCATATGTAACGCTGAAACGGGCACGTATAGCTTTGCCTCGTTGGCGTAGATGATCGTAACAAACTCAGTGATCACACCGGCAGCATCAATGGTTTCAAGGCCTTGATAGCGTCCTACACCATGATCAAGGTGCACAATCGGTTGACCTTCACGTAGCTCAGCAAGGTTACGAATAAGCGCGTCTTGGCTAGCTTCGTATTTGTGTTTACGGCGTCGACGCTGCGAGACCTTAATGCCTAATAATTCTTGCTCTGTGATAATGGTTAAACGTGGCTTACCGTCTAGCACCACACTTTGCTCAAGTGGTGAAACAATTAGGCCAACATCACTCGAACTATTGGTAAAATCGCTAAACGATTCAAATTCTTTAAGCTTTAAACCACTTGGCTTTAATAAAGTGAGTAATGATTCGCGGCGGCCATCCGATTCAACCGAGAGCAGCACGCGGCCTTTTTGTTTTTTCTCACTGGCAACATATTCAATTAAACCTTGGTACGGTTCATGTAACTTATGATCAATACGAACATTTGGCAGCTCTTTACTAGCAAGGTTGGTGTGACCCGCTTTGGTGCCTAATTTTGCTTGCGATAAACGAATGCGCGCGTATTTACCAAATTCACCAAATAGCTCATTAACGCTTTGATACAGTTTTACAGGTTCAAGTAAAGGTCTGAGCGGATCAACACGGCGGTTTTCATAGCGTACATTCACATCATGCCAAAACTGATCAGCAGCATGCTCAATATCGCCAAAATGCATAAAGGTTGTATTACTTGGTAAGTAATCGAAGATAGTTGCCAATTCATCAAAAAACAGGGGCATGTAATATTCGATACCCGCAGGCCAAGTTCCTTTAGTCACCTGCATATAAATTGAGTCTTGTTCAGAGCTTGCGCCAAATTGTTCACGATAGTTGATACGAAAACGCTCAATGTCTGAGTCGTTAGTTGGGAATTCGTGGGCTGGCAGTAACTCAATTTTGTCGACCTTTTCATCTGAGCGCTGGCTTTCAACATCAAATAAGCGAATGCTGTCGAGCTCATCATCAAAAAAGTCTAAACGGAATGGGTGTGGGCTACCCATAGGGTATAAGTCAACGATAGAGCCGCGAATCGCGTATTCACCGTGCTCCATCACTTGTTGTACATGTAAATAGCCCGCTTGTTCTAAGTTTTCACGCAGTGTGTGGGTATCTAGGGTATCGCCCACTTTAAAGTTAAGGGTTGAACCATAAATAAACGAAGCAGGGGCAGTACGCAGCATCAAGGTCGACACTGGCACGATTAATACACTTTGTTGTTCTTTTTTTAAGGTATTTAACGTGGCTAAGCGCGCCGAAATAATATCTTGGTGCGGCGAAAAATGATCATAAGGGAGTGTTTCCCAGTCAGGGAAGACCATGACTGGGTTTTCAGGCAACAGAAATTCGAGTTCAGTTTCAAGGCGTAGGGCGCTTGGTGTATCTGGGGTGACAATCACAACCAGCTCGTTGTGTTGTTTTACACCTTCTGCGATAGCGATGCTAAGCCCGCTACCGGTAAGTTGTCCCCATTGAATTTTATCTTTTTCAGATTTTACCCAAGGCAATGCTGCCCATTGCGCAAACGCCATTTACTACTCCTTTAAACTGTTTTTACTGCTTAGTCTCGATAAATCTTGGTTAAGTCCTGATAGTGATCGATACGACGATCACGAAGGTAAGGCCAAATTCGACGTATATTTTCACTACGTGCTTGGTCTAATTCAACAACTAATAATTGCTCATCACTGTTGTTCGCTTCGGCTAAGATTTCACCTTGAGGGCCCGCGATAAATGAGTTACCCCAGAACTGAATACCTTCACTTTGACCGCTTGGATCACTTTCATGGCCAACACGGTTACAGCTGATCACCGGCACGCCGTTAGCAACAGCATGAGCACGTTGTGAAATAACCCAGGCGTCTTTTTGACGTGTTTGCTCGTCTTTTTCATCACGTGGGTCCCAACCAATGGCTGTTGGGTAAATTAAAATTTCAGCACCGGCCATTGCCATTAAGCGTGCAGCCTCTGGGAACCATTGATCCCAACACACTAATACGCCTAGTTTACCAACAGAAGTTTGAATAGGCTCAAAACCTAAATCACCCGGTGTGAAATAAAACTTCTCGTAAAAACCTGGGTCATCAGGAATATGCATTTTACGGTATTTACCGGCAATGCTGCCGTCAGTTTCAAGTACCACAGCAGTATTGTGATAAAGACCCGTAGCGCGCTTTTCGAATAATGATGACACGATCACCACATTGAGTTCTTTAGCAAGTGCGCCTAAGGTGTCTGTGCTTGGGCCCGGAATGGTTTCTGCTAAATCAAAAACGTCTACATCTTCGGTTTGGCAAAAATACAAGCTACGGTGTAGCTCTTGAAGAACAATTAGCTTAGCGCCTTGGCTTGCTGCATCACGAATGCCAGCAATTGATTTAGCCATATTGTCTTGAGCATTACTGGTGTTTGATTGCTGAACAAGAGCAACCTTTAAATGCGTTGGTTTAGTCATTGTTTGTTCCTGCTAGAAAGCCGCGCGGTAATTGCATTGTAATACAGTGTAAGCTGCCAAATTGGTGAATAATTGGCACACAATTAATACCCACTACAGTGTGATCTGGGTATGCTTTGGCAACCTGACCAAGCGCCAGTTGGTCGTTTTCGTCACCATAAATTGGTACTAAAACAGTTTTATTGATAATTAAATAATTAGCGTATGTGGCAGGTAGTCTATCACCATCTTCATCGAAAACTGCTTTTGGCCAAGGTAAGGCAATCAGCGTGTAGTTTTCACCCTCTGCTGTTTTAAATGATTGCAGTTGTTTTTCCATTGCATCAAGGGCCGCGAAGTGCTCATCATTTTTATCGTCGCACTTAACATAAACAAGCGTGTTGTTTGGTGCAAAACGTACCAGCGTATCAATATGACTGTCGGTATCATCACCTGCAAGGTAACCGTGATCAACCCAAAGAAACGACGTAGCACCCAGTTGCTCAACCAGCGTTTGTTCTATATCTGCTTTTGTGAGTTCAGGGTTACGATTTGGGTTTAATAAGCACTCGCTGGTTGTGAGTAGCACGCCGTGTTCATTGATTTCGACGCCACCGCCTTCAAGAACAAGATCACTTTGCTGATAGCTATTTTTAGGGCTCGCGACTTGCTTTACAAGTACTTGATTAATTTGATTATCAAGATCACTTGCAAACTTATTGCCCCAACCATTAAAAATAAAATCCATTACTTTTAAATCTGTTGCGTCATCAATATTCGCACAGGTCAATGGGCCATGGTCACGTGCCCAGGTATCGTTACACGGTGTCACCACAAAGTGAATGCGATTAGCATCGACATCTGCATTTGCAAGTAAAGCTGCAATATGTGCTTTGAGGGCATTATCATGAGCTACAATCACAACATCTTGTTGTTGGCTTATTGCTTGGCAAAGTGCTACATACACAGGCTCAACAGCGGTTAAATTTGCTGCCCAATCTGTGTCTTGATGAGGCCAAGTGAGCATAACGGCATCTTGCTCAGCCCATTCAGGTAAAAGTCTAAATTTCATGAAGGTATTAAACAAACTAAGGTGGGGCTAGTTTAGCATTTTAGCCATAGATGTCAGCTTTTTGTGCGCGATAAAGCGTGATTTTTAACTGTCTTGCTGATTGTTTTCTTGCTGACGTTTTTTAAGTTGGCGTGTTTGTGCGTGCAAGGCTGCTCTTACGACTAAATCTTGGTCAGCATCGCGAATGGCAATAAACAATAATGTGTATTGGTATTTATCATCATCGCATTTTTCAATGGCGACTAATTCGGTATAGCAATAAATGGCAGATGCTTCGTGCTGCAAGAACAACTTAGTACGAAATGTTTGCCCTAATTCATACACATCAGCTGAGGTAAGTTTTACACCACCACCGCCATAACTATCGCAATAGTTTGCGTTATCGTCAGGCTGCTCTGAGGCTAAGATGTGACTCATGATTAAATCAATTTTACGGGACTGTGCTTGTAAAAAGGCTGCCAGTTCTTGTGCAACATCACCTAGATTACGCAATGGTCGCAAACTTGTTTGCTCAAGTTCGTTTACTTCGTTGGCAAGTTTAAATAGGGCAGGGATATCCGCTTCAAGTTCAGCATTGGTTTTTGGCACAGCACTTGGTTCAACCGCATATAAATTGACACGGTTGCTTTCGTTGATTTGAAAATATTGTTCAAATTCGGCTAATTTTTGATTATTCATGCTGTACTCCACACATCTTTCCTTAATACTAGCGTTCGAAGCAGTAAATTGCTAGTAATCAAATAATCAAAAAAAAGGGCAAACTCATTGTTTGCCCTTCATTTTTTACAGGTTACCCTCTTGGGTTTTAACATGTTCTTGTTGATGATGTTCTGCTATCTCATCAGCAAGCTCTTGTCTTGAACGTTTTTCAGTTAACTTACGCGCCGTTAACCAATAGAAGAACAGCGGCACAAAGAATACAGCAAGGAATGTCGCTGCCATCATACCGCCCATGACACCGGTACCAACACTATGACGTGCACCCGCACCTGCGCCAGAGCTCAGTACTAGAGGCACTACGCCTAAAATGAATGCAAGCGAAGTCATAATGATTGGTCGAAAACGTAACCGTGCAGCCTCAAGTGCAGCCGTACTTGCGCTCCAGCCTTGTTGATGTTTCATCAAGGCGTATTCAACAATAAGAATCGCGTTCTTACTGGCAAGACCAAGTAGTGTTACCAGACCAATTTGGAAGTACACATCATTTGTCATGCCAACAACCCAAACTGCTATAAGCGCACCAAAGGTACCAAATGGCAGAGCAAGCATCACAGACAGTGGTAGTGACCAACGCTCATACAGGGCTGCTAGAATCAAAAATACCATGATCACAGCAAGGCCTAAGGCAATTCCTGTGGTGCCTGAACTGCGTTTCTCTTGGAATGCAGAGCCTGTCCACTCGTAGGTCATATTAGGTGGTAATACTGCTTGTGCAATACGTTCAACTTCAGCAATAGCTTGACCTGAGCTGTAACCCGGCGCTGCATTACCCATCAGTTTAACAGCAGGTAAGTTGTTATAACGATTTAGGTTTTCTGGGCCACGGCTATACTCGATAGTGGTAAAGGCTGAAAGCGGCACCATAGTACTTTGATTGTTTTTAACATAGATACGGCCAATGTCATCAGGCTTCATTCTAAATTCAGCGTCTGCAGACATTAGTACTTGCCATGCGCGACCAAATTTATTGAAGTCGTTAACGTAATAAGTGCCTAAGTTACCTGCAAGAGCAGTGAACGCATCATCAATTTCGACACCCATGGCACGTGCTTGTTCACGGTCAACATCAACACGTAGCTGAGGTGCATCAGGGCGCCAAAGTGTTTGCAGGCCACTGATAATAGGGCTCTTTTGTGCTTCAGCTGTCATCAACTGCATTGCATGTTGAAGTTTGTCTGGGTCGCTATCACCTTTGTTTTGAATGTAAAATTCAAAGCCACCTGTGTTACCTAAACCAAAAATAGCCGGAGGATTAAAGGCAAGAACGAGCGCCTCTTTAATACCTGCTGTTTTCATGAAGAGCTCTTGCACCAGCGCCTTGGTATCAACTTCACGCTCATCCCAATGCTTTTGAGTCACGAATAAGGTTGCAGCGCTGTTTTTGTAACCACCGCCAATAAAGTCAAAACCGGTAAACGCCACAACGTTTTCGTTTGCTGGGTTTGATTGCACGGCCTCAACAACTTGCTGTGTTACTTGCTCTGTGCGCTCAAGTGATGAACCGTCAGGTAAGAAAATTGCTGAGATGTAATAACCTTGGTCTTCATCTGGCACAAGTGAACCTGGGGTGTTTTGCCAAAGGCCAATTGTTGCTGCAATCATACCTGTCATTAAGATCAGCCCTAACAGACCGCGGCGCACCATAAAGCCAACAGCACCGACATAACGGCCGGTGATCTTGGTAAACATGTCGTTAAACCATAAGAAGAAGCGGGCAGTTTGCTTGTGTTCTTGCTTTAAAATAAGTACACAAAGCGCAGGTGTCATGGTTAATGCAACGACACCGGATAAACTTACAGCAATCGAAATAGTAATAGCGAACTGGCGGAATAGCTCACCGGTTAAGCCACCTAAAAACGCAATTGGCACAAACACTGAACAAAGTACTAAAACAATGGCTACTACAGGGCCGCTTACTTCGCCCATCGCTTTAACAGCGGCGTCTCTGGCACCTAGGCCTTCTTCGTGCATGATACGCTCAACGTTTTCAAGTACCACGATGGCATCATCAACAACAATACCAATCGACAGCACCATACCGAATAAGGTGAGTGAGTTAATTGAGTAACCCAGCATATACATGCCGGCAAATGTGCCCAGTAGTGATACTGGCACTGCAAGGGTTGGAATAAGCGTTGCGCGCCAGTTTTGTAAGAATAAATACACCACTAAGAATACCAATACCATGGCTTCAAGTAGTGTTTTTACAACTTCACGGATTGATACTTCAACAAAGCGGGTTGTGTCGTATGACGTTAAATGAGCAAGGCCGGTAGGGAACTGGCTTTTCATTTCTTCAATAACACTGTTTACTTCTTCAGCTACATCAAGAGCGTTTGCTCCTGGTTGCAAGAAGATACCTAACAGTACCGCTTCTTTACCGTTAATCGTTCCTTTGAAGTTATAGTCTTTTGAGCCGAGCTCAACGCGGGCTACGTCTTTTAAGCGTAAGCTACTGCCGTCTGTGTTTGAACGAATAATGATATTTTCAAATTGCTCAGGCTCAGACAAACGCCCTTGTGCAGTTACACTGTAAACCAGCTCTTGAGGAGATTGTGTCGTAGGCGTCGCACCAATTTTACCTGCCGCGTATTGCGAGTTTTGTACGCGAATTGCTCCTGCAATTTCTTCAACAGTGACACCTAATTGGCTCATCACATCAGGGCGCAACCAAATACGCATTGCGTAATCTTTGGCACCAAAAATTTGTACACTGGTAGTGCCAGGAATGCGTTTAACACGGTCAAGTACGTTCATAGTGACATAGTTTGATGTCCATAAACTCGAACGTGTTCCATCTGGTGAGTAAAAGGCATGAACTTGTAAAAAGCTAGAAGAACCTTTTTGAACCACCACACCTTGGCGGCGTGTTTCTTCAGGTAAACGGGCTTCAACCTGTTTAACACGGTTGTTTACGTTTACAGCTGCTTGGTCAACATCAGTGCCAATTTCAAAAGTAACTTCGATGGTGGTTGAACCTGCACTGGTTGACGTTGAAGACATATACATCATGCCTTCAACACCGGTAATGGCATTTTCAATCGGTGTCGCAACCGTTTGCTCAAGCACATCGGCAGATGCACCCGGGTAGGCTGCGGTTACTTGTACAACCGGTGGGGCTATTTCAGGATATTGCGCCACAGGTAAGCTGCGCATCGCAGCGAGGCCGGCAAGCACAATAACAATAGATATAACAAACGCAAAAATGGGTCTGTCTATAAAGTAACGAGAAAACATAAGACTCCCTGTGCTTATTCTGCGTGGCTTGGGTTAGCGGCAGGTTGGCCAACATTGACTGGCATACCCGGGAAGAAAATACGTGCCATGCCATCAACAATAACTTGGTCGCCTTCTTTTAAACCACTGCGAATTAACCAAAAGTTTTGGTATTGCTCGTTTTCTGGTTTTTTGATCCATTCACCTACAGTAACAGGGGCAGGTAAAGCGACATCCATACCTTGCTCGTTTTTACTTACTACATAAACAAACTTACCAGTGCCGTTATCAAGTACTGCACGTTGCGGAACAATGAAAGCGTTTTTGCGTACTGCACCACTTAACTCAACGCGAACGAATTGGCCCGGGCGAAGTTGAAAATCAGGGTTAGGAATGATTGCCTGAAACTCACTGGTACCTGTGTTTGGATTAATACGCACATCAGAGAAGTTAACTTCACCGGTTTGTCCGTATAAAGAGCCGTCTTGAAGTTTAATTTGTGTTTTCCAGTGGCCTTGCTCAGGTAAAGTCAGTGAGCCATTTTTAACATCTTGACGCATTTGTAGTTGTTCACGCTCAGATAAGCCAAAGCGAATACGAATAGGGTCGAACTGAGTCATTTGAGTCAGTAATAAATCTGGTCCAGAAACATAGGTTCCTTCAGAAACAAACTCACGTCCCATTACACCTGCTACAGGGGCTTTTACTTGCGCATATTCAAGGTTTAGTTGCGCTTCTTTTAAGGCAACTTTTGCAGCGGCCAAATCAGTTTTAGCAATATCATTGGCTGAGCTTGCGTTATCGTAATCACGTTGTGAAACAGACTTTTCGGCACGTAGTTTAGCTAATCGTTTAACGTCACGATCAGCTTGAACAAGCGCTGCTTTTGCACCATCAAGTGCTGCTTGCGCACGATCAACCGCAAGTTGATAAGGTTCTAGGTCAATTGTAAACAGTGATTGGCCTTGCTCTACACGCTGACCTTCTTCAAAGTTGCGTGATTCAAGAATACCGGTGACACGGGCACGAACTTCAACTTCTTTTGAACCAGACAGCGTCGCCGGCAGCTCAATAGTAAAAGGGGCATCGTGAGTTTCCATTGTCATAGTCGCGACAGCAGCGGGGTGCATTTGACCCTGTTGTTGCTGTGGCGCTTCAGAACAACCTTGCAGTAGCAAAGGAGCAGAAACTAATAACAACGCAGATAATGATAATTTGGCAGGTGCGAAAGGCAGACGCATGTTTACTCCACAGTCCAATTGTTAAGTAGGTATACATAAAAAGTAGTCCATCAGCATGAAAGACGTCACTATGCATATTCATTTAGCGTTTAGTTTATACCCAAAAAAGAGAAAGGTACACCCTGTAGTTTACTTTTTTATTGGGCGTAAAAAAAACGCAAAGCATTTTTGCTTTTCGTTGATAGACAGGTTAAATCGCTTCTTACTTTTGAGCCAGTAATAAGGCTAACTCTTCAAGGTTTTTAACAATGTAGTCTGGTTGCTTTGCCAGTGGGTAAAGCGCTTTACCGGGCCTTGCGATAAACGCTGTTTGCATACCCGCTTCTTTAGCGCCTGTAACATCCCAGCCGTGCGCAGCAACCATCAAGGCTTCGTGAGGCGCTACATTTAATTGTTCAAGCAACCACTTGTAAGCGCGCAGATCGGGTTTATACACTTTAATATCTTCAACACTGTAACGGTGAGTAAAGTAATCTGTTAAACCAGCATGTTGGAACTGCGCTTTTACACCGTTATTTGACGAATTTGTAAAGCTGACTAGTTTATAGTCTTTCTTTAATTTCGCTAAAGCTGGTTTAACATCGCTATGGGCAGGTAAAGATAAAAGCGGTGGCACAATCGCTTGCTTTGCTTGCTCTTTAGTTAAGGAAATTTGATTATTACTTGCCACCATCATCAGTGCAGCAACGCCGATGTCAGCAAAGTCATGATAATCATTAGACACCGTACTCACTAAGGAATGATGCAGCATGGTCGAAAACCAAAGCGGTAATAGCTGGGTATTGCCATCAAGCGCTTTAGCGACTGAGCTTTGCATTTGTTCAAGATCAAGCAAGGTTTCGTTGACATCAAACACAATTACTTTTGGTTTTGCTTGGTGTTGAGACTCTGCCATTGTGCCTCCCGAGTAAGTTATGGTTACTAATAAAACTAGACTAAAAAATGCTTTTTTAAACATGATTTAGTGCCTTAACAGCGTTAAGAACATCTAAAGGCTCTGCTCTTAATGTGTAATCTTCATGAGCAAATGCAAATTGAATCACCCCTTGGCTATCAATAACA
Organism: Pseudoalteromonas sp. CO109Y; assembly: GCF_004208935.1. Taxonomy (NCBI): domain Bacteria; kingdom Pseudomonadati; phylum Pseudomonadota; class Gammaproteobacteria; order Alteromonadales; family Pseudoalteromonadaceae; genus Pseudoalteromonas; species Pseudoalteromonas sp. CO109Y. The sequence goes on along the minus strand of NZ_SGPD01000011.1, from coordinate 370,097 downwards.
TAGGTTGCTGGTAGTGGTAATTCGTAGCTTTCGTCACCATTGGCTTTTGGAATATCTAAACCAAGTTGATCGTAAACAGGGATCAAGCGTTCATCTAAGGTGAATACCAAGCCACACTTTTTAGCCAAAGAGTTAGACACATCAGAAAGCACCGTATAAGCCAGCTCGTTTTGCTGTTGAGTAGACAGTGATTCATCAGGTAACTGCGGCGAAACAGCAACTAACTGTGCATTTTGATCAGCAAATGCTTGTTGCATATTGTTAAGTGCACGTAGCTCTAAATTACAATACGGGCACCAGCCACCACGGTAAAAACTCAGCACAAGCGGGCCTTTCGCTAGCAACTCAGCCGAGCTGATTTGTTTGCCCTTGCTGTCGGGTAATTCAAATGCTGGAAACTTATCACCAACTTTTAAAGCATGTTTACTTAATTGTTCTGCAATCAGTTTTTCAGTCGTGACATCCATCAAATTTAAGATATCAGCTGGGACATTGGCTTTCTTTTGCACTTCAAATGCGTCGATTTGGGTTTTTAAAGACATACATACTCCAATCATTTTTACAATTTGTAGCAAGTATAGAGTTTTAAATTTTTATATATACAATACAAAACTGAAACCTAAATTCGAAAATATTGAATCAAAGCCATGTACAGTTTATGTGATTTAGAAACCTTTATTGCCATAGTTGAAAACCAAGGTGTAGTTGCTGCCGCTAAAGCTCAGGGCCTCTCACCTGCAACGGTAAGTCATCGCTTAAGTAAGTTAGAAAAAGCATTAAGTACTGTATTGTTGTTTCGTGACAGTCGGCGAATACGCTTATCGCCTGCAGGGGAGTTGTTTTATCAACGAGCTGGTGCCATTTTAGAAGCTTTATATGATGCTGAGCATCAAATTGGCGCAAGGGGTTCAGCAGTGTCAGGGCTTTTACGAGTCACTATGCCGCCTTGGGTCTTTTCGAAATTTGTGATGCCTGATCTTGGCCACTTTGAACAGCAATTTCCCGACTTAAAACTCGATTTTATGATTACAGATCAATTTGTGAATATTGTGGATGATGCCCAAGATGTGGCTATTCGGGTAGGTCAGTTGGCAGATTCAAACCTGCTTTCTCGTAAGCTTGTTAGTAACTCTCGTATTTTGTGCGCAGCACCGAGTTATATTGAAAAATATGGCCAACCTAAATCGGTGGCTGATCTTAAAGACCATTACTGGGTGTGTTTGCCATGGCAGCGACAGCTTAAATTTAACGAAGGCGGGCAAATAGTTAATTATAATGCGAGAACGCGTTTTACTGTATCTAACTCAGATAACATGACACAGGCGGCGATTGCAGGCCATGGCATAGCGATTAAATCTTATATTGCAATTAAAGATGACTTAGCCGAAGGGCGGTTAATCGAAATACTCCCTAATAGCCTCGTAGATGCTGACGCGCCAGTGTGGTTTTTAAAACCACAAAACAGCCTAGTGACGCGCAAAACAGAGGTTTTTTATGAGTTTATGAAATCTATGTTTACCTAAGGTACAAAAACTTAACAAATGGCTTGTAATTAAACTGAAATCTCGTACCCTAAAGCAATAAAAATATAATAAAGGTGAGTTAAGGATGACAGATCAAACTGGGGTTATCACCGCTTTTACCGAGATATCGAGCAAGCTTAGGCGCTTTGTATCACGTATCGTCAGCCCTGATGATGTAGAAGATATTGTGCAAGAGACGTTTATAAAAAGTTATGAAGCTGATCTTAAGCAAAATATCGAATATACTCACAGTTACATGCTGAAAACGGCTAAGCATTTGGCGCTAAATCATATTGCTAAATGGGACAATAAATACAAAGAATCGTTAGATGAACAACAGCAGGTTGAGCATCACATGCGTTCAATGGCACTTGAAGATGAAGTGACTTCTAAAGAACGTTTTTTGTTTTTTTGCCGAGTGACTAACGAATTAAGCCCTCAGGTTAAAAAATGTTTTATCTTAAAAAAAGTCTATGGCTTAAGCCAAAAGGAAATTGCAGCTAAAATGAGTCTTAGCGAAAGTACTGTTGAAAAACATATAGCCAAAGGCTTATTACATGTTCACCGAGCAATGAAATCACACGACGTACAACCACAGGCATTTACCCCAACCACAGAGTTCACTGCAAAAGAGGTGAACAAATGAGTAATGTTCATCCATTTTCATCAAAAGACATGATTCAAGAGCAGGCGAGTCAATGGATCAGTGCAATTGATCGTGGCCTATCTAAAGATGAAGTAAGCCAATTACATTTGTGGGCTCACCAAAGTGCGGCTCATCAAGAGGCATTATTTGAACTTGCGACCTTATGGGATGAAATGAGTGTACTTAACGAGTTAAGTAGCTTATTTCCTTATAAAGCACCGCAAAAACAACCTGCAGTGTTTGGTATGGCAACCGCTGCCAGCTTTTTAGTAGCGATGCTGCTTGGTTCTATCATGCTTATTTATTCAAGCTATTGGCAAAGTGAAGAAAACGATTACGCCAAATTTAGCAAAATTTACCGCACCAAAGTGGGTGAGCAAGCTGAATTTGTGCTACCAGACAGCACTATTGTTCAGCTTAATACCAATACTAAACTCGAAGTTGCCTACTCAGGCGATCGCCGGCAGTTGATTTTGAGCCGCGGTGAAGGGCGCTTCAATGTTGCCAAAGATCCGAGCCGTCCGTTTACGGTTATTGCTGGTGATAAATCATTTACTGCACTTGGTACAGTGTTTAATGTTCAGCGAAATACCGCTTCAGACTTAGAGCTAGTGGTGACTGAGGGCAAGGTGATGATTGCTGATCCGAGTACTCTGGTTGATGCTAGCGACTTTAATCGTTTAAAAGATGCCTCAGATAACAGTGCAGATATTAAAGCGCTTCGCGCTAATGTTGTTGTATCTGGTGAGAAAGCACTAATAAAACAAAGTAAAACAGAGCCAATTAAACAGTTATCGGTTGATGACGTACAACGTGATTTAGCATGGCAACAAGAAATGCTGATTTTTAATGGCGAGTCTTTAGGCGAAGCTCTACAAGAAGTAAGCCGTTATACTGCCACACGTTTTGAATTAAATGATCCAGAGCTTGCCTCATTAAAAGTGGCTGGTGTGTTTAAAACTGGCGACATTAAAGGTTTGCTTGATTCTTTACAGGCCAACTTAGGTGTAGAACATCAACGTTTAGGTGAACATCGTGTTAGCTTAACTATCGCTGCAAAAGGTTAGTTCTGTCTATGAGAATACGCCAATGTAATGATGTTAATTGTGCGCCACCTTCTCGTCACAAAAAATTAATTAAAAAAAAGTTAAATTTACATAGCGGATTTTTCTTCCTCACTTGTTTGTTTAAATTGCGCAGTAAGCAATTGCCGTTGTTACCTGCCTCTTTTGTTATTTATGGCCTCACAGCAGGCCAAGTAGCAATAGCGGCTGAAAAACAGATGCTGCAATTTGACATCAAAGCGCAACGAGCTGATTTGGCGTTAATCGAATTTGCAAAGCAAACCGAACAAACAGTCATTTTTTCTTTCGAATTAGCAAAGCAATATCAAGCGCAATCTGTGTTTGGCTTTTACACCAAACTTGAAGCACTGAATGCGATGCTAGAAGGCACTGAGCTCGATGCGGTTGTTGATCAACAAGGCTTGCTGAGTATAAAACTCAAACAAGTAGATAGGATAGATAATAACATGATCAAAGTATCAGGGGTCAGCGCTGCAGTCGTGCCATTACTGCTTGCCGCCAATACGCAAGCGTTAGCAGAAGATCAATCAGCAGAACAAAACATCGAAAAAATTGCCGTTGTCGGTAGCCGTGTAGCAGGACGCTCGGTTGAAGATTTACCGGTTCCGGTTGATATTTTAAGTGCCGAAGCACTCGAGAATACAGGTCAAACAGAAGTAGGCCGTATGCTTCAGGCTATTGCACCGTCTTTTAACTTTTCAAGCTCGTCTATCAGTGATGGTACTGATGCACTTCGCCCTGCAACCTTACGTGGTTTAGGGCCAGATCAAACCTTAGTTCTTATCAATGGTAAACGCCGCCACCAAGCGAGCCTTATTCACATTAATACTTCAGTAGGTCGTGGTACGGCGGGTACCGACATGAATGCTATTCCTGCTGCTGCAATCAAACGTATTGAAGTATTACGTGATGGTGCTGCTGCGCAATATGGTTCAGATGCCATTGCAGGTGTTATTAATATCGTATTAAAAGACGCTGAAGAGGGCGGTAAAGCAGCGATTAATTACGGTGAGTATTCAGAAGGCGATGGTGAAACTGTAACTGTTGATTTCAACAAAGGTTTTGCTTTAGGTGATGAAGGTTATTTAAATACCACAATCAACTACCGTGACCGTGCGCCGACAAACCGTGCAGGTCTTCATGGCTCATGTCAATTTTACGGCTGTACTGAACTTGATGACGGTACGCTATTAGCAGGCGACCCTCGTGAGTTAACAGCACCTCGTGATACGTTTAGGATTGGTGATGCAGATTCACAGCAATTTGCTCTAACCGTTAACACAGGCTATGAGCTTGCTGGTGGTGAGCTATATGGCTTTATCACTTATTCAAATCGTGAAAACGAATCAGCTGCGTTTTTCCGTCATAACGCAAATGCTAATGGTAACCCTGTATTACAAGATGGTGATGCAACCATTCCTATGGGTTTCTTACCAAAAATTAATACTGTAATTGATGACGTGTCTTATAACTTTGGTTATAAAAAATCATTCGATAATGGCTCAAGCATTGATTTATCGTACACCTACGGTGAAAACAGCATTGATTACACCACAAGTGACACTATCAATGGCTCTTACGCTAACTACCTTCGCTATGACCAAGGTTTAACGGCTGATGAAATTCGTGCCACTATTCCGCGTTCAGCATATGCATATGGCCTTGAATTATCACTGCAAACTCTAAACCTTGATTACACTAAAGATTACGATAACTTCTCATTAGCACTAGGTGCAGAGCTTCGTACCGATGAGTTCCGTATTCTTGAAGGTAGCGAATACGCATACCGTGATTACGATACAGTTGATGGTGTGAGCATCTATTCTGGCTTGAATGGCGGGGTTGGTAGTGTTGACGCTGCAAGCGGCACGCAAGGTTTTGGTGGTTCAGATCCGGCATCATCAGTTGATGAGTCGCGCGATGTGATCTCATTCTATATGGATGCAGAAACCTATGTTATCGATGATGTAATTATTTCAGGTGCGGTACGTTACGATAACTACAAAGGCTTTGGTGATACAGTTAACTTTAAGTTAGCGGGTAACTGGTCTGTCACTGAAGATGTGTCTTTACGTGGTGCATTAAGCACAGGTTTTAGAGCACCTTCTATGCAACAACTTTACTTTAATAACGTAAGTACACAGTTTGTTGTAGGCGATGACGGCAGCTTAGTGGCTGAGCAAGTAGGTACGTTTAGAAACGACAGTACCTTAGCGCAATCAATTGGTATTCCTAAGCTAAAAGAAGAGAAATCACAAAACCGTAGTTTAGGTATTGTGTATAACGTAACCGACAATATCAATTTAACCATTGATTACTACTCGATTGATATCGACGACCGTATCGTTATTTCTAACCGTTTAGGTAAAGGTTTATCAGATACGCTAGATGCTGCACTTGAAAGCTCAGGCGCAGGTGCGGGTCAGTTCTTCTTAAATGGTGCAGACACAGAAACAGAAGGTGTTGATTTAGTTGCCACATGGAACACTGAAGGTCTTGGCGGTACGCTAGATTTCACCTTTGCTGCTAACTTCACTAAAACAGATGTAGTTGATTTATTTACGCCATCAGGTAGTGGCCTTGAGACTATTCCGGTAGAAGATGTGTTTTCTGCCCAAGAAACATCAATTATTGAAGAATGGCAACCAGAAGACCGCATTAACTTAAGTGCGCTTTACCGTTTAGAAGATTGGACTGTAAACCTATCTCTAAACCGTTACGGCGAATACACAGTTGAAGATGGTGGTCGTCAAACATACGGTGCTGAAATCTTAACTGATGTTAAAGTTAACTACTTCTTTAACGAAAACCTGTCATTTAACATTGGTGCAAATAACTTATTTGATGTTTACCCAGATAAGAACACCATTGGTAATTCACGCTCGGGTACGATTGTTGATGCTAGCGGCAACACAATTGTTTCAAGCCCTGGTGTATTCACTTACTCACGTCGTTCAGCACCATTTGGTTTTAACGGTGCGTACTACTACGTAGGTGCAGAGTACAAGTTCTAAACTCCCTTTAGATTCCTTTATTATTTAACTTGCAAAGGGCCGTTAGGCCCTTTTTTAGTGCAGTCATAAAAACTTCACTTTTTTTATCAACATAAATCCCTAATAATACCTGGACTAGACCAGATTTAGGCGATATTAAAAATGAATGAATACTTACTGTTAACTCCTGGCCCATTAACAACATCGGATACTGTAAAACAAGCGATGTTAAAGGATTGGTGTACATGGGATGACGATTATAACTTAGGTGTTGTACAGGCTATTCGTAGCAAACTTGTAACTTTAGCCACTAAAAGCAATGACTATACGTGCACATTAATGCAGGGCAGTGGCACTGCGAGTGTAGAAAGTGCTTTAGGTAGTTTAGTCGCAAATGAGCATAAGTTATTGATAATAAACAATGGCGCGTATGGTAAACGGATGGCAGAAATTGCCCAGTATTTAGGCATTGACCATTGTGTTTTAAATTACACTGAAACTCAGCTACCAAACTGCGACGACATTGAAAAAACACTCTTGAGCGATGAAAAAATTAGTCATGTTGCAATGGTGCACTGCGAAACGACGACTGGCATGCTAAACCCAGCAAAGCAAGTTGGCGAACTATTATCACGCCATAACAAAGTGTATATTTTAGACGCTATGAGCAGCTTTGGTGGCGTACCGTTTGACTTAGCAGATTGGCACATTGATGTAATGATAAGCTCATCTAATAAGTGTATTCAAGGTGTTCCAGGTTTTGGTTTTGTTATTTGCAAACGTGACTTAATTGAAGACTCTCAGGGTGTTGCACGTTCGTTGTCACTTGATTTACATGCACAGTGGCAGTGTATGGAGAACAACCAAGGTAAATGGCGTTTCACATCTCCTACACATGTTGTACGCGCATTTCATCAAGCTCTTATTGAATTAGAACAAGAGGGTGGTATTGCAGCACGTCATAAGCGTTATAAAAACAATCAGCAACTCTTAGTGACTGCGATGAGAGATTTAGGTTTTGAAACACTCTTAGATGAGAGCTTACATTCACCGATTATCACCTCATTTTATTCCCCAACAGCAAATGGGTATGACTTTAAAGAGTTTTATTTGTTGCTTAAAAACCAAGGGTTTGTGATTTACCCAGGTAAGGTGTCAGATGCTGATTGCTTTAGAATTGGCAATATTGGTCATGTGTTCGAAAACGATATTACACGTTTAATTAAAGCAATATCAAACAGCAGATATTGGTTATAAAGAATGTTCACCCGTGTAAAGGCTTTGTTTAACAAAGCCTTTTTTCATTTATTGCCTTAGTGACCTTCGACAGTCATTTCAATGGCATTATGCAACCAATACTCAATATTGTAATCCACTAAACTTCCTAGTTCATCAAAGCGTTTACGAATAACTTTTAAACAGGGAGTACCACTATTTTTTTGCAATACCTGTGCTACATCGTCAGGAAGGACAGTCACACTAATTGCGCACTGCTCATTGACTACATTTGTTGCGTATTGATTTGCCATTATTTGTGTTATCGAGCCATTTAGGTTGTGCTCAGCAAGGCCATCAAAACGCGCAGCATCACAAAAAATATCTTCAAACATCACTAAGCGCTCATCAAGGCTGCGGGCACGTTGCAAATGGTGCAAAGTTGATGCAGAAAATTCTGCTTTTAAATCATGATTGCTAATTTCTTGATGGCTAATCACTTGGGTATCAGCAACAAAGCCTTGTTGTTTTGCCAGTTCATAAAAGTTTACTTTAGTGGCAGGGTTCCACTTAAGTTTTGTTGGCGTTACAAACCAACCACGGCGCGTTTGGCTATAGATCAATCCTTCAGCTTCTAAACGAAGTAGTGCCTCACGGACTGTAATACGGGTCGAGTTAAATTGTTCTTGTAACAAACGCTCAGAAGGGAGCTTGTCACCCGTGTTCAGAGTCCCTTCGCTTAGTAATTGATGTATGTAATTTCTGATTTGTTGATATAAAAGCATACCGTGCCTTTTTGCTAAATACAGCTTTAGCTTAACTGATAATAAAAGGATTTATAACGTTTGATTATGAAATTAAATAGTTATCTAAGTAATCTAGCCAAAAAGAAAGTGGTTCAATATGCATATTTGGATCTTTTGCACAGTCGTCAAGTTCTCTTAATTGTAAAATTTCTTCAAAATATGGCTGGGCTGCAAATTGATTAGCTTGTTGTAACGACAAAGGGCCACCTTGTTGTTGCAAGGTGAGTGTACTGGCAGGCGAAAGTGTTTGCTCATAACCAGCATTCTTTGCGACTAAATAGCGTTTAGCTTGAACATGTTGAGAAACCATGGCAACGACAGCAGCATTAAAGTTATTTTCTTTTAAAAAAATTGCGCCAAGCTCGCAGTGATTCACATATCCTTGCTTGGTCATCGTGAGATTTTGCTGCTGTGCGATTAAATGCCCAATATCATGTAAAAATGCAGCAACGACAGTATCAGCGCTTAATTTTTGCTGCAATGCAAGCCCAGCGCACTGGGCTGCATGAGAATACTGAGTACAAATTTCGTCATAGTGTTGGTAACCAAACTGCTCAAATAAATAACGGATCTGTGTAATTGTTGGTTGGTGTGTAATGGTCATCTTAAAAAAGCTCTACGATTTCATATCAACTTTTCCTGCGCTGCCTATGAAGCTGGCAAGATACGTATCTATTTGATTTACATGCGTGTTATTGTCTTCTGCTCGTTCTTTACGACGAATTGCATTACGAATTAGGTAAGCGCCGACAGTTCGAAAGGGCTCAACTACAAAGTTGTCTAATGCTTGATTTACAAGGCCACAGTGTTGCCAAACAGGTGCATTTTTTAAGATTAAAGCACACAGAATATTAGCCCCTAAAAAAGACTGTACGACGCCATTACCAGAATAACCCCCGGCGTAGATAACGTTTGCTTGATTATTCAAATGTCCAAAAAACGGGAAGCCAGTGACACTTCGGTCAGAAGGGCCTGTCCAAGTTCGATCAATTTCAAAATTATGGTTAGGGAAAAAGTGTGATAAAGAGTTATTTAATAGCGTTTGATAGCGACTCGGTTGCTCAAATTTATCACTCATTCTGTTTGCGAAGCTAAAATAATTTCCGCCTTTGCCTAGCATTAATCGACCATCAGTAGTGGTGCGGTAATAGTTTACAAAAATACGGGAGTCTATTATTGCAGCGCCATGATTGAGACTTAAATGCGCAAGGGTTTCAGGCATCGGTTTAGTAATTGCCATATCGCTTGAAACCAGCACGATATTGCGTTGAAACTGCGGTTTTAGGGTAGGGAGCCACGCATTAACGGCAAATACAAGATGATTAGCACAAATATTACCTTGGTTTGTTTCAACATTTAGAGGGGACTGTCCGCTATGTGCTTTGTATTGGCACTGTTCAATAATTTTAACGCCTAAACTTTCAGCGACCTGTTTTAAACCACGAACTAATTTTGCCGGCTGAATACTACCACCATGAGGTGAATAATGACCGCTAATATTGGCGGCTGACCCTGTATTGATGAGTGTTTGAGTATCACAGTGTTGCCACGCATTAAGATTATTATCCTCAAGCATTTTTATTGCGGGGGTTAACAAGTGCTTTTGTGCTTCATTTGAGGCGGTGTAATAACAGCCATCAATTCGACAATCGCAGTCGATACCGTGCTGACGAACAAACTCTGCAATTTGATGAACCGCTGACTCAGACTCTTTGACTAAAAACAGTGCCTTTTCGAGACCAACTAACTTACTTAAACTGGGCAGCTTAGTTGACCAAGTTAACATTGCACCGCCATTTCTCCCTGATGCACCTTGCCCGCAAAAGCCTTTTTCAATGATGGTAACTTTTAAATTAGCTTGTTGCTGCTTGAGTTTGATAGCAGTCCAAAGACCCGTAAAGCCACCACCTATGATACATACATCGCAATGGTGCTTTGTAGGTAATGAAAGAGGAAGCGCATAGGCTTCCTCTTGCATTGCGTTATCAAACCAAAAAGGTTGAAACTGCATTATGGGCGCTCCCCTCGGCTTAGCTTGGCATCAATCTCCATCAAAACAGTTTCAATATCAGCCAGCGAGTCAACCACGAAATGCGCACCTGCAGAGTACAAGCTTTGGTAAGCTTGACGTGTCAGTTGCTGCTTTTGCTCAGCACTACAAGCTTGCCACTCTTGTTCTGTTAAGCCGATAGCATTACCGCTTAATGCGAGGCCAATTGTCCACATTCCGGCATTCAAACCTTCTTCGATGCCGGGGGCAGAATCATCAATTTTTATACAGTTAGCGACTTTTTTAATGCCTAAAGCATTTACATTTTCAAGAGCCATCCAAGGGCCAGGGCGAGAGCCGGCTTTAAGGTCATCACTTGCTACCCAATGATCCGGTTGATAACCATAGTCTGCAGCGGCACTGACTAACACTTCCATAACTTGGCGAGGATAGCCCGAACAACTGCCTACTTTGATGTTTTGCTGTTTTAAGCGATTGATCACTTCAAGCGCACCAGGAATAGGCATTGCTCTGTCTGCTACTTTTGCCTTTTGTAATGGCATGAAAGTTTGATAGATGTGATCAATATCTGAGTCTGACATTGCTCGGCCAAACTGTGAGTGCCAGCGTGAAGCAACTGACTCCAATTTTCCAAGTGTGGCAATGTGATCCCATTTTCCCATACCCATTGGAATACGCGCTTCTGCAAGTGAAATCTCAAAGTCATGAGCTTGTTTAAATGCTTCAACAAAAATGGTGGTAGGGGCAACTGAGCCATAATCCACGACAGTTCCAGCCCAATCTAAAATGATAGCTTCTATGTTTTTCATAAGATTCTCTTTTAATTGTTTCAGGTAACAACCTGTTTTGAGTGATGAGTTCGAATAGAGGATAAACGTACTGTGAAATAACACAGTGAACATGCAACTAAAGCGGCGGCTACAATGCCAACTAAGTAACAAGCGTTAATAAAGAAGTTAAGCCAACTGAGCTCAGGCATAGCAAACGTTCTGTACAGTAAGATACTGACAGAGCCAAGATAGCCAGCAGAATCAGCAAGATAGATTAAAAAACCTGCATTAGCGACAGAGCCAACGGCTGAAATCATTCGGTCAAATAGAAAACAGTTATACGGGATGTAACTGATATAGAGACCTGAGCCAAGTAAAACCATCCACGCTTTTGCGGATATTATGTTAGCTTCGAAAGCAAAGGTACTCGACAATAACAAAGCGGCACCGAATAAAATAAAGCCGTGATTGACATAAAATGCGGTTTTGTTGTTTTTTACCAAAACCATCGCACCTAATGCGATAAGGACAATAAATGACATTCTTATCCCCGCGTAGGCGAAAATGGCAGGTTCTTCACCATGGCCAAGAGCTTGCCAAATTTCAGCTGCAAAGTTGTCACGGAAATCACGAAAACCAGTAAACAGCATAAAGCTTAAAATGAGGCAGCTAATACCAAACCAATATTGTTTAAAAAATTGCCAACGTGCTTTGCCATCCATAGGTAAGCGTTTTTGTCTTGCTTGTTCGTCCTCTGCTGTTGGTTCTGGAATGAGAGTTAAGCATTTAACACTAAACAATAGCAGCGGGAAAAATAGCGCACCTGTCGCTGCAGGCATCCATAGCTCAGGTACATTTAGTGTATCAATAAGCCATTTGCCTACACTGCGAACAAGGCCTGATGCCAATATAAAAGTGACACTCAAAATTGCGCCTAGAATTTCACTGGTTTTTCTTCCTTCAAGAAAGCTAAAAACAAGTCCCCAAATCATGCCTAGTGAGAGGCCATTAAAAAATAGCCAAATAACATTTAACCCAATCGGAGTGATAGCAAATAACACCAGCGATATTTCTGCAGCGGCAATAAGGCCAATAATTGTTAAACCTCGTTGCTGATGCTGCATCTCTGAAATAACTTTTATGCCAATAAATTTAGCGCATAAATAGCCAAAAACTTGCGCCAAAATCAGTGCAATTTTAAAGCTTACCTGCCAACTCGGATCGTCGAATTCAGTGTAACTATTTGCAGTGAATGGCTTACGAAATGCGTACATAGAAAAGTAAGTGAGAAATGCAGCACTGGCTGCAAATAACACAAAACCGGTTCCTTGGGCACGTTTAAGCCAATTAGGGTGTGAAAACATTAGGTATCCTTTGCGGGGCAATGGCCCCGCATACAACTCAAAGACTGATTAGAACTGATAATTAAAGCCAACCATGCCGCGTACACCGTAGTACTCTACTTGTAGAGGACGGCTTTCATCGCCTAGGTAGTATTTAAGAGGCTCGTTGGTTAAGTTATTCAGTTCGAGGTAGACTAATGCGTTTTCGTTAAGCTGATATGACGTCGTAAAATCAACGCTTGTATTGTCGCCATAATAGCTGTCAAATGGTTTGCTGCTGCCATGCTCTTCAATGTATTCACCTTTGAAGTTAACGGCTAATCGAGCTGCAAAATGTGTGTTATCGTAATACACCGTAAAGTTGTAGAGACTATCTGCTTGGCGAGGAATTGAGACTTTGTCTGCGCGACCAGGAATCGTCATTTCTGAATCCATGAAGGTCGCATTAGCCATGATGCCAAAGTTATCTAGTTCAGGTGTAATAAAACCTAAATCACGATTAAACGCCACCTCGAGGCCTGCAAGCCATGCGCTATCGCCATTTTCAGGGCGAATAATATTTACCCCAGTGTTATTGCCGAACTCTCCTATAGAGCTACTTTGAAAAATAGGATCGGTAATATCTTTATAAAATACCCCCAGAGAAACTAACCCTAAGCGGTCAAAGAAGTATTCAGCCATTAAGTCGACATTATTTGAATAAGTCGGCTCTAAATTTGGGTTACCAGAAGTTAATTCGTTGTCTGCTTCTAAGTAAGTCGCTCCTGGAGTTAATGAGCCAAAGTCAGGACGAGCAAAAGAGCGAGTTAATGCGAGTCGATAATTGGTTTGGCTGTTAGGGTGGTAGGTTAAATGCAATGCAGGTAACACAGACAAGTAGTCATTGTTTGCTTTAACGCTTTCGACTTTATCTTCATCTGCAAGGTAAATATAACCGTCAACTTCGGTGTCTGTTTGAGTTAAACGAAGACCTGTTAGCATTTCCCAATTAGCGTTAATGGTATATGTTGCCATACCATATAAAGATGCATGTTGTTCATTAACATCAAAGTTTCTGCCAAGCGCTCCACCATTTTCGATTAAAGCAGATTCACTCTTATCAAGGACAAACTTGCCTTTATTGTTATTCCAAAAATTTGCTAAGTCATCAGTACTTGCAACTTGCGAAAACTGACTTTGATAATCGTAAGAAAGCTCGCTTAAATAGTCACTTCGGCCCGGTTGGTCCGCTAATGTAAAATCACTCAGAGTAGGGGCTGCGCCATAGTTTTCAGTATCCCATGCATAAAATTCATCGCTGAACCTAGCAACGCGTTCTTTATCGCGATATTTTGCACCTACTTTAACAATAAGGTCGCTATTGAGCTGCCACTCAAAGTCTAAAGCGGCAACAATTTTATCTTTTTCATTCACCTTAATTTTATATAGTTCGACCCACGATAAGCCCATTTGGCTTGGATCAAACGAAAAGCCACTTGGTAGATGAGTGCTGATTTGGTCCCATGGATCTGAGCCACCATCAATCGTGTTATAAGCGTAGTTTTTGCCTGTATCTCTGTCTTCAAGGCCTTCGTAACCGACATTTTTTTGGTCAAATCGAACTACAAAATAACTGTTATCTTCGCTGTTAGGCGTGTTGCCATACCTAAATTCGTTTTCATAGCTAGATAAAGACCAATTTAATGTTTTGTCGTAACCAAAGAAATGCTCACCAGCAAACTCAAAGCCAGTCATTTCTGTTATGAGCTCATTTCTTATATGTTGTAGCTCTGCTCTGTTTTTATCAAAACGCATACGATGCTTATAGTGCGTTTCATCGTCGATTAGTGTGCCATACATGGCACTCGCACTAATACTGCCTTGTTCTAGCTGGTATTCAACAGAACCATTTAAACCGTAAGTTTCACGAGTTCCGGTGTAATCTCTTAGCTCTAAACGATAAATTCCTAAACCATCATTTCCTCTACGAGGCTCAAAGTTATCTGTTGCCCAGTCCCGTTGCCAAGCTGTTGCGTTAATTAAAAAACCTAATTTGTCATTTAAGATGCGATCGCCATAAAGTAAGTTGGCAGAGTAGTTATTTCCATCAGCTAGTTCATTTTGACCGAGTGCTAAATTGGCATTAAATACAAAATCATCAGGAGCTTTTTTGGTTATAAAGTTAACGTTACCACCAATAGCATCTCCCTCCATTTCTGGCGTTAATGCTTTTGATACCTCAACAAATTCAATAAGCTCACTCGGGAAAAAGTCAAACGCAGTGGCGCGGCTGGTGGTTTCTTCTTCTGCAGTTGGTAATCGGTTGCCATTGATTGTTGCAGAGCTCCACTGCGCAGGTAAGCCGCGAACAGCAACAAATCGGCCTTCGCCTTGATCGCGTTCTATAGAAACACCAGGGATGCGTTGAACTGCTTCAGCTGCGTTACGGTCTGGCAACTTACCAATGCCATCAGCCGAAATAACATTTTTAATATTTTTAGCATTCTTTTGGCTATTGGCCGCAGCCATTTCACCACGTTGAATTTGACCAACAGCAACGACTTCTTCAATGGTATTAGCTGAATTATCCATCACAATAGGAGACAGTAATTTAACCTCATTGTTGCTTATCTCAACATCAACAATCTGGCTGCGATAACCCATATAAGAAACTTCAAGTTGGTAGCGGCCTGCATCTAATTTAGCAAGCTCAAACTTACCATCATAATCAGTCACCGTTGATTGATTTGTGCCAACGACTTTAACCAAAGCACCTGGCAAGCGATTACTATGATCTGTGATAGAGCCTTGAATTTTTGCATCAGTGGCAAAAGCGCTATGCGCTGATAAAAATGGGTAGCTGCACAAAAAAACAGCTGTGCTGAGTGTACGTCGTTTAATCATCTGTTGAGCCTCTTATTTTTAAATTAATCTGGACTAGACCAGATTTGTTGCAGACAATAATAGAGAGGCTTTTTTACAAAGATGTGACGGTTTTTTATTTTTAATATTAAAAAAGGGTCAAATGACCCTTTGAGATAAGTTATAAAGACGTGCTTATAGAAATTGGCACATCTTGATATTGTTTTATTTTATCAAGCAAGGTTACTAAGGTTTTGTGGCTGCTTTGCTCACTTGCTGTTACTTGCACGTTGGTCATTTCAAACTGTGCGGCAAATAACGCAAGGTTAGCGATTATTTGCTCTGGTGTGATAAGCCGGTTTGCAAAATAAATACTGTCGTTTTCAGTGATAGTAAATTGTGCTTGTTTTTTAGGGTTTTCAAGACTTGGTTTTGCTAAAGGGCGATTTACTTCAATAGCGCGCTCTTTAACAAATGAGGTTGTGACGATAAAAAATATCAGCAAGATAAACACAATATCGAGCATCGGGGTCATATCTACATCAGCGTTTGCAGTGGATTTTTTATGTTGTTTCACCATAATTAGGTCCTTGTTGTTTTTGACCAAGCCACAAAATTTACAATTAAGTGGACTAGCCATAGTCGTGATTAATACCACGGATTATTTTTAAAATGCTGGGCGCCACAGCAGTTTTTCGGATCCTAAATTTAAAGTTAGCAGCTTTTAAAAATACTGTAGTTAAATAAATATTCTAAGTTTATTAAATGTTTGTAGCGTTTTTGTTGGTAAAAATATTTATTAACTTTGATGAAATCATTTTGAAGTTTATCTGGTCATTTTTGTCGGAATTAAGTTTAAAGGATGGATAAATGCTAAAAATTAAGTCTTTAGTTTGTGCTATGTGCCTTGTTTTACCAACAGTAAGTTTTGCTGAGCAACCAGTAAACGGGCAAGATTTTATCAATTTATTTGAAAAGCTTTCAGGTAAGCAGCCCGGTATCAGAAAAGGTCACGCCAAAGGGGTGTGTGCTGTTGGCACATTTACACCTAATCAAGCTGCAAAGCAGTATTCAATTAGCCCTTTATTTAATGCGCCATCAAAAGCAAATATTCGTTTTTCTATGGGCGGGGGTAACCCTCACGCTGATGAAACTTCTCGTGCCCCACGAGGAATGGGGGTGCAGTTTGTGCTAGAAAATGGTGATGTACACAATATTGCAGGGCTAACTACGCCAGTATTTGCAGGCAACAGCCCAGAAGCGTTTTTTGGTTTGCTAAGTACTTTAGTACCTGACGAAAAAACAGGGCAAATTGATTTTGCGAAAGTAAAAGCATACAGAGAGCAAAACCCGAGTACCTTAGGGCAATTTAATTGGCTGCAAAGCCATAACCCGCCAGCATCGTATGTGTCTTCGCGTTATTTTGGTGTGCATACCTTTTACATGGTTGATAAAAAGGGCGTTAAACATGCCTTTAGATGGACCATGGTGCCAGAAGAGCCAGAGCAGGTGCTAACAGAAGAGCAAATGAAAACCTTCCCTAAATCATTTCTGGCTAAGCGACTTGAAGAAGATTTAGCGAAAGGGAAGGTGCATTATCGTTTTCAAGCTGAATTAGCTGAGCCCGGTGATGCATTAACGGACCCTTCAGTACGATGGCCTGCTGATCGCAAAACAATTAATTTAGGAAAGCTCACCATAGAATCGACAGGTCAGTCAGGCTGCGATCTTACTAATTATGACCCTAATCTATTGTCTAAAGGCTTTTTGCCAAGTGATGACAAAGTACTTAAATTACGCTCAACAGCCTATGCGATTTCATTTGCGAAGCGTTTAACGGGGCAATAAGTCTTAAGTGTATCTGTCAGGTTTGATTAAAAGGAATTAATAAACCTGACAGGGGATATGAGTTAGAAGTAGACTGTCGGCTAAACTCGTTTTTGCTCATAAATGAGTTAGAGACGAAGGACGGATCTGTATAAACAAAGGGCCTTGGTAACGCCGTCATAAAGGGCCGACTGTAGCGGAACGTAGAGGAGTATTTTTTGATGGCCTTGTTAGCTTTACAACTGCTGGAAGTCGCCACGTGCTTTTAAAACCCCTTGTTGCTTTAGAAAAAATAGTTCATTCAAATAATTGCCATAAACCGCTGTAGCTCTGTTACCACTAATGTTGTAGTAAGGCTGTGGAAACCACACTTCAACTTCTTCTTTTTCATAACCAGAAATATCAAACTCTACTGGTGAGTAAAAATCAATTTTAACTGGTTTAATTGTTGTGTTCGCATTATTTGAATGAGTGTAATCATAGGCAGCGTATGCACCAGCCCAAACACCTGATTTTGTTTTATATACGGGAGTAAATTGGTATTTTGAATGGTAATACTTTCCATCATGTAATACGACATAAAGAAGAACGTGGTCGTATTCTGAGAATAGGGGAACACCGTAGTGATCAAATACCGTAAATTCTATTTCTGAACCATGATATGAGCCCTTAAAGGGTTTT
Organism: Pseudoalteromonas sp. CO109Y; assembly: GCF_004208935.1. Classification (NCBI taxonomy): domain Bacteria; kingdom Pseudomonadati; phylum Pseudomonadota; class Gammaproteobacteria; order Alteromonadales; family Pseudoalteromonadaceae; genus Pseudoalteromonas; species Pseudoalteromonas sp. CO109Y. The sequence continues at coordinate 352,356 of NZ_SGPD01000011.1, read as the reverse complement.
ATGATCTGGTATTTCGCAAGAAATTTACTATCAAATGAACTTTTATTTTCTTTGAGTTTTGGTGTAACAGGAGTCAGGCTAATTTTCTTGCCAACAAAAACAAAGTATTCACTATCTTCGGTCTCAGCTAATAGCTGGCTAGAGAGAAATAATGAAATGAAAAACAATATGAATTTATGCATGATCTATCCTTGTAAAGCTAAACATTATTGGGTCCTGTTGAATAGCTTTTAGGTTACCGCAAACCACAAAAGCTTTCAGGTGCTTTTTTATAAGCTGGAGATGCCTGAATTGAATCTTCTACAGATTCCACGAGTGCTTTTAATAATTTTGGCGTAGGCTCTATGAAATTTGAGCAGTTGCAAGACCAAGATACAGTATGACTGTCACCACCAATTTTTAGATATAAAGTTTTAGTTGGGCAAGGAGCACAAATCTCTATTCTTTCTATATCCTCAGATGAATCTGGTGCCACTTTTTTTCTGTGTTCAATTGAGTTAGGTAATAGGAAAAAGTTTATTTTATCTGCTTCGTGAATAATTCTCTCAATTTGAATTGTAGAAAGCTCTAATTTCTCTGAGTATTTGCCACGATCACCGCACAGTTGCTTTTTGTATTCTTGTCTATAATAGTCGTATGTCTCAAAGACATCTTGATAGTGCAGTTCAAAACTTTCAATTTGAGGACTTGAACTGCACCCAATTAATAAAGATGTGAGCAGCAAATATATGTGCTTCATAGGAAACCTAACGCCCGCTTAACAGGCGCAAAATGCTTGGCTAAAATTAGGAACGAAGTGACGCAAGCCAAGCTTTTTGCGTCCTTTGTTGAAGCGTTTGTTAGGCATACTGTACTCTAGATCAAAGGGTAACTTACAAACTGCCGGAGTAATGATGGACATAGGAATTTACTATATTCATCATTAAGTCTTCCCTTTGGTTGAATTGAAGGATAAATCATTGCGTAGTCTGCAAAATACGCAGCTTGTTTCAATAATTCCTGAGTACAAATTTCTTCCTTGCCTTCATTTTTTAATTTATTAATAAGATCTAATGAATGGCTTTCTACATCTTGAATCCAAATATCAATTCTTTCTTGATCAGGTGGATCGTCAAAACAAAATGCTGCACCTTCAACATGCCAATTATATTCGCTTACAGAATCCCACTTAACCTTACCTTCAACAAACCCCTCAGCAAGCTCAATTCCTTTTCTACTTTCTTCTTGAGTCAGCAATGACCAAATGCTACGGCATGAGGATAGATAAAATTGAAAGAGTGGCATTTCAACACTTAGATAATCCATCCAATTTTCAGAATTTGGATATACCTCAAATTTTTTGGCAACAGAAATATAAGGTTCTTGAGTCCAAATAAATTCGATCATCAATGAAGCATTTTTACATTTAAGCCATTCGTCTTTCGTCATAAGTTTAATTGTATGCCTAACGCCCGCATAACGGGCAAAAACACGTAGGCTACAATACCGAGCGAAGCGCAGGGAGCCTACGTGTTTTTGTCCCCAGCGAGCGCAGCGAGTGGTTAATGCGTTTGTTATACGCAATGCACAATTATTGGGTAATAGCCCAAACTGTAACACCGCCTATAACCGCAATAAGTAAACCCAAAGATACAATGCCTAAAGGTTTTTCATACCATTGCTTTTCTGGCCTCTTGGTAGCTATCAAAGCTTCAATATGTTGCACAGCACCTTGATAGCTTTGGTATCTAAAGTTTCCTGGCAATATTTCACTGAAATGTCTTCTTAGCACAAGTAGAAACTTTTCAAGTTCTTCCTTGTTTGCTGTTGAGATTTCAGGAGATCTTGAATATTCGAGAGCTTCGTCCATTTGAGTTGTTGTTGATTCATACTCGAATTGCTTCACGGTTCCCTCCTTGCGTATAACATGTTTATAGCGAGCTAATCGCGCGTTTTTCTACCACAACGTAGCTCGTTTTTCTTATTAGATTATTTTTAACAAACTTGCTAACTAATTGCCAGTGTTATTAAAATTTAGGAGTTCTCGCTTTTACCTGAGGATAAAAACGAGCGATTGGGTCGTTTTCTTGACTATGCGAGCAATAGACTTTGACGAAATAGAAAAGCAATTGTGAACGGCCGATGTTCGCTCTTTTAAAATTCGCCTAAACACGTCTTGGGACAGTAACGAGTCATGCTTGATGGTCAGTAATTGGCTCTTCGCGGAACTTCGGATGGTGAATTTGCTAGTTGCTGTCTCTCAATTGATGTTTAAACCTAACAATTAAACTCTCAGAATAGATACAAAACGCTTATCTAATTACTAAATAAAAGGGCAACTACTTGTTTGCTACAGTGCGTGAAGAATAAACGCCAGCCAATATTTTTTCATTTTAAATTTTATTGTTAGCTTCGAACTCTACGACGCTAACTTTAACCACGTGATTAGAACAGCGTAATAATGGCCACGAAGCATTATATTGAACTTCAAGAGGCTTAGTTTTCTTAATCTGTAATTCACTGCCAGTCAACCAAGTCAGCTTGAACTCAGCATTCAATTGATAAGAAGCTAAGACTCCTACACCACAAGTGCCGTTAGCAAAATCAAGAAATACTTGAGTAACATCACCACTTACAGAACTTGTTTCAACAATATATGCCTTATGCCCAAGCGAAGAAGTTAAAACCTTAGATTTCTCCATCTTTAGCCCAGAAGGTAAAGTGTTTTTTCCACAACCCGCAAGCGCTGCAATGATGAATAGTGCGAGATACCATCTCATTTAGAAACCTTTTGCCCTGTAAAGGGGGTAATAATGTTTGTCTAAAAATTATGAATAGTAGCGGAACAGAGCCAGGCTTTAGCAGTCACATCACCTGGTGCGTTTGTTAGTTGTACTTACAACCAAAACTGCCACTACTTTTTTGATTTTTGTATTTTATAACTTGTTGGCTCTTTTTCTTTGTGGCTTCGATTATCATCGTATTCGATACCCCGATACTCACCACTATGCCCCGTTATTAGTATTTTCCTTATATCTAGCCACAATATTACTCTTTCAGCTTCTTCAGCAATGTGAGGGTAGAATTCATCAACTTTATCATTAAAACCATCTGGACAAGTTAAACCAAGACCGTAACCCAACCCAAGGTTATCCATGAAACCAAATCCTTCGCAATATAGGTCATAGCATTGCTCGATATATTTATCCACATCGTGCGGCTTAGCAATTATTTTATGGAGGATGTTGCGAATACTCCATTCATAATATTTACCCATAGAAAAATACTTTGAGAGCACTTTTTGGGCTTGATATAAACTGGAAGGCGTTTTGTAGTTTATTGAAATGATTTCGAGATAATCATCAGAGTCTAAGGTTTGTTCGAGTGTAGTTTCCGTGTACACCCAATTCTCGAAGTCAGATAATTCGATTTCTCTGGATACTAATCTATAGAAAGTTAATTCGATAGGATGCAAACAATTCTCTCACAAAGCTAACGCCACACTAAGCGGCAACTAAAACTTGGCTATAATTTGCAAGGAACAAGCGCGAGCCAAATGTTACGCGTCCGGTCAATTTTAAGTGCCTTGCTATGTGTGCTTCAAAACTGAACCAAACCGATATATTAGTATCCATATTTGTCGGGGGTTTGGAAAATCGTTTTTACGATTTTTAAAGCTTCTTCTCTGGCCAGCTCACATTGAATTAGAATGTTCACTGCCTGATGAGTACTTTTAGATTTAATTGCTTCATCGAATGCTTCAAATTTATTGAGTGTAAAAAGCCGCTCATTTACAGTCATTCCCTTCAGCTCGTTCATTACATCACTCCTAAACACAAATACATCGCAATATGGGGCGTATAAAGCTTGGTTAAAATTAGCGACGATGGAGTACAAGCCATGCGTTTTTTGCCCATACTCATTACGGACTGAACCAGGTTTGTTGCATAGCTGATAAGAACTCTTCTGTAACAGGATAACCAGAATCATCGCCAATGACTGAATCTATGTCACAAGTTGGACAAAGAGCTGTATCCCCATCATCTGTCCAATATAGGATATTTTTGTAATCGAATATATCGAGGCAATAGAAACAACCACATTTATTGCTATTTCGCAAAGAATCTCGATGATATATCGATTTTTTGTGAGCCGCTTTAGCAGCATATAGTAGTTCAATATCCATATTTTTAAAGGGTATATAATGCCCTGTTTAGGAGGTAATTATTGGCTAAAAAACGAAAGCAGTGAGTAAATCCAACTGTTTTGCGTCCATTGATTAATTTATTTGTTAGCTATACACATTCCATTCTGTAGCTCAAAGTTAAATTAGTTATGCTATCTGAGTTTGCAATGTAACGAATAATAGCCTTTTCGCTGTACCAGTCACCAGACCATTTAAATTTGAACTCACCATCTAGAGTTTCAGATTTATACGCTTCACCGTTTAGCATCAAATGTATAACGGAAGCACCGGTAGAGTTTCCATAGCCTTCTATCTTAATAGCTATAACTTTATCTCCACATGTACTCGTTAATGTAAAAGTTTGAGATTTTGTTAAATTCTTATAATTGATTGTAGAAACTTGATAATTATTACTACAAGCTATTAAACCAACCAATAAAAAATAGATTAAAACTCTCATTCGATTACACCATATAGCTAACGCCGCGATAAACAGCAAAAAGTAGTTGCAAAATTTGTGATGCACGAACAAAGCCAACTGTTTTTGTCCGCACTTTTAATTTACCTTGTTAGGTGTATGTATTCCAAATTAGAGTAAACAAAACAAAAATTGAAAATGTTGCATACGTGACGATACCTAACCAAAAACAACCGGGTGATTCACTGCGCCTAACAGTTATTGCTTTAATTTCTATTTCTCCAGTTTTTACTGCATGAATGCAATAAACAAGTAAAAATGGGCTTAAAAATAAAAACACTATAAAAGCTACGAAGTCACCAAACCCCTCGGATTTTGGTGTAAAGACAAATGCCAAGAAAGTAAAAATACAACCTAAAAGAAAAATAGTTTTCAAAAGCCGCGAGGTATTTAACCTTAAGTTAGTTATTGCTTTGATTACAACGTTATCATCGTTTTTAACAGAACTTATTGGTGGCTTACATTTAGAGCTAGTTTTTGGAGAAATACCTTTATTTCTATTGTCTATTTCTTTAAGTACAATTTGATACCTATGATGATATTTATCCCGATCAATATGCTCTAAAACATCTAAAAGTTCCTCATGAGTATATTGAGAATAATTTGGTTCAGAAGTAAACACCAAGTACACCTAACATGTTTATAGCGAGCAAATTACGCGTTTTTCTTATTGGTTTATTTTTAACAAACTTGTTAACTAATTGCTAGTGTTATAAAAATCTAGTAGTGCTAGCTTTTTAACTGTATAAAACGAGCGAAAGGGTCGTTTCTTGACTATGCGAGTGATTAAATTGTAGCTTTACGTATATACAGTTAGAAGGATTGTAAATGAAAAACTCTCTCCGTATTTTAATTACATTGAGGACTATATACTCTATCGACAGTACTCATTAAGAACTACAAGTACTTAATTTAGGTAAGTTCGCGATTGTTCTTCACTTTCGCAACATACGTCACCAAGATTAATAGAGGATACAGAAGCCGAAGCTTTTATATCTTTAGCTCTGTGTGAGAAGGCATGGACTCACGAACTAGCTAAGCAGCAATATAAGTCTAATAATTTAACGAAGAAAGAGTATGGGTATATAGTTGCAAATATAGATCTTGGTTTGGCTACAGTGAAAAAGTGCACATAATAGTTATTCTATAGGACGTGAAATGGTTAGCATGAACTCCTTCGTTGCTCATATAAGCCTTTTAATTTAGACCCGGTTAGTAGTTCGTTGTATTGGTGAGAATCGTGCATATTGCTATAAGTTTTAAAAGTACAAAGTTTGACGTTTCAAAAGAGCGAACAAATCAAATTAATCCGATTTTTGGTGAATCACTTTTAAAGTGGTTTAAATCTGAAATTGAACCTGACTTTGACGTTACTGAACCAGATGCAGAGGATTGGGGGTGGTATAGCTATATTGACTGGAAGGGACGTCAATACATGCTTGGTGCATCTACTTATTTTGAAGAAGGGGATGATCCAAAGTCAGAACTCGAGTGGGTTTTACAAATAGATAAAAGCCGTACTTTCATTGAGAAGCTCTTTGGAAAAGCAAAAATATCTGAGACTGATGAATGTGTATTGTATTTAAAATCGAAACTTGAGTCAGAGCCTAAAATTAGCTCAGTAAGTTTTGAGTAATAACACAAAACAACCGTTGTAGTGAGGTGTTTTTAGTGGTTGGCTTTATTTATTACGTTCTTTTTTTATCTAAGTATTAAACGCTGGTGTTATGTGTTCACGGAGAAGTGGCGCATTTAGGAAACTGGGATAGCGCAATTATTAAAGCTTGTCATTGGTAGACTTTGGAGTGATTGTAATAACTCTGGTGATGGGTTCGCTCACTACAAACGAAAGTGGTACAGCTGGCTTATTTACATCAAGTCGCGGGTAATAGATATTAGATAAAAGAGAGGTTAAATTGAAGCGGAGTGTTCATTTCAAAGTAAATTTGGGTTTGTTAGTGTTTTGCATAATAGGCTTTCAATTTCAATCTATAACCATTGATGGCTTCTTTGTTAACCCATTTTATATAGGTAGCATGGTACTTGGTTTTCTATTAGTGGTTAGAGCTTTGCGTTATACCTGCCAAAAGTGTTTAAGAAATCAAATAATGCTAGGCTTTTGCAAATATCGTTTACCAACGTCAAAGTGCTACAACTGCGATTATGAAATTGATCAACATCATAAATAACAAAAAATTCACGGCAGAACAAAAATATAGAATTAGAATATGGTCCGCTTCACATTTTAGCTAAACACTCTTGCCGGTTACAAAAGCTTTAGCAAACATCTGATCTTTAAATCAAGTAGAGATAACAAACCGCTTATCTAAACAGATAAAAGCCCAGTTAAACTGGGCTTTGCACTCTCACAATTTAATGCTTTTTCATTTTACTCATTTCAGCATGACAACTTTGAATTGTCAGCAGGGTTTTTGATAACGCGGCTTCACAATCATGTGGCTGTGGTTTTTTAAGCGCATGCTTGATTTCGGCTAGTGTTTTATCTTCAACTTCTTCAAGTTCACTAACATAGGTGGCGTTTTTGTCGGCACCGAGTTTAGTGATTACTGATGTATAAGCTTTACGCGCTTCTACAGCAAAATCAGAGCCATTTTCGCGCTCGCCATTTTCGTTAATAGCATAAGGTTGTAAGCGCTCAACACTCACTTTACGCGCATCTATCATGCGTTGAAATAAGGCAATTATGCTTGGGTCGGTTACTTTTTCCTGAGCTTTTTCATAAAAATCGATACCGCTATTCATAACTTGGATGATATCTGCAATATGATGAACGTCTTGTCCTTGATGAGTATTCATAATGACCTCTTTTTGAATATTAAAAACAATGCAATTAGATACTTGCAAAGCATATTCCAGTTCATCACTTAAATATAAAGTTATTGTATTTCAGTTGGTTATTGATTTTTAATAGGGGGGATGCTGCTGATAAGCTAAGCTAACGCTTTGCTTATCAGCAATAATTACAATTTGGTTGGTAAAATCTTACTTAAGCTCGTCGGCTACTTCTGCAACCTTTTGGCGTAACCAAATATGGCTTGCATCACGGTGTAATAGCGGGCTCCAAATCATATCGAGCTCAAACGGCGGAATAGGGAATGGCGGCTCAAGAATTTTAAGGCCCGGATCGTCTAAATAAATATTTGCGGCTTTTGAAGGTAGCGTTGCAACCAAGTTTTGTTCTTTCGCTAAGTGAATAGCTACATGGTAGTTACGGGTAAAGGTGGCAATATTACGGTGTTTACCAAAGTGAGCGAGCGCCTCATCAACCCAACCTAGCTTTTGCACATCTTTAGGGTCCATACCCACACCTACACCAAAGCCTGTTTTACTTACCCAGATGTGGCGCGCTTTTAAATAGCTGTCGAGGCTGAAGTCTTTGATAATTGGGTTATCTGCTTTTACTAGGCAGCAAAAGCTGTCTTTCCAAATTTGTTTATAGTGAAACGATTGCGGTAAGTTTTCAAAACGGTTGATAGCCATATCTACCTTACCGTTTTCAACATCGTGGAAGGTAACATCACTTGGGGTCAAAATATCGAGTGTGGTGTCGGGGGCTTCTTCGTGTAATTTACTTAATAAGCGTGGAGCAAGGGTACTTGCTGCATAGTCACTGGCCATGATACGAAAAACACGTTTACTTTGTGATGCTTCAAATTCTCGATTTGGTGCAAGTGTTTCTTCAAGGGTCATTAAAATGCCGCGGATCACAGGCTGCAACTCTTTTGCGCGCTCTGTCGGTACCATACCTTCGCTGGTACGCACTAAAATAGGGTCGTTGAATAAATTACGGAGTCTTTTTAGGCCATTACTCATGGCAGGTTGGGTAATGCTTAGCTGGTTAGCAGCTTTAGTTACATTACATTCCCTTAGTAAAGTATCTAGGTAAACAAGTAAGTTTAAATCTATTTTACTTATATTCATTGTGTGTCCTTGGTGTTTACCAATAATGGATAAATCGTTGTGCAGCAGGGTATGGATAAATGTGGCTAACTACACCTTGCTTATAATTGTATTGTGCTTGTCGCCAATAGGCTGGATCTTCAAGCTCTGGGTGTGTGCTCAATAAATATTGCTTATACACCGGGTTTGCTGTCACAAAGGTACATAATTGCTCTGGAAACACATCTTGTGGTGCCACAGAGTAACTTTGCTCATTGGTTAAGTAATCATCGTACGACTTTGCTTTTGGTAAGGCCCGAAAGTTCATGTCTGTTAGGTACTGAACTTCATCATAGTCGTAAAAAATAATGCGATTATGTTTACTCACCCCAAAATTTTTCAACAGCATGTCGCCTGGGAAAATATTTACGGCGATCATTTCTTTTAAAGCTTGGCCATATTCTTCTATTGCTTCAAACGCTTGCTGTTCACTGGCATTTTCAAGATACAGATTTAACGGTGTCATCCGTCTTTCTATATACAAATGCTTAATGATTAACCATTCGCCTTCAATAATCATCGAAGAACCAATGGTTTTATGTAACTCTGCAAGTAATTTACTATCAAATCGGGCTAGTGGAAATACGACGTTCGAATACTCTATGGTGTCGGCCATGCGGCCAACACGGTCATGGCTTTTTACTAATTGATAGCGTTTTAATACGGTATCGCGGCCAAAGGGTTTGCTTTCTCCAAAGGTGTCTTTAATGACTTTAAACACATATCCAAACGACGGCAGGGTAAATACCATCATCACCATACCCGGTGTACCAGGGGCAATTACAAGCTGATCGTTTGAATGATCTAAATGACTTAAAAACTCTCGGTAAAACTCGGTCTTACCTTGTTTATGAAAACCTATTGCATTGTATAGCTCAGCCAGTGTTTTATTCGGCATAAGCTGATTTAAAAAGCGTACTAACGCTGATGGCGCATGGGTTTCAACCATAAAATAAGCACGGGCAAAACCAAAGATAACCCGCATTTGCGATGATTTGGTGAGTAGGGCATCAAGGTATAACCCTTTGTCTTCATGGTGCAATACCGCAATAATAAATGGCTGTACGCCACTTTCTGACACCACGCGACCAACAATATAAGCCGCTTTGTTTCGGTAAAACGGGGCTTGCAGTATATCAAAGCGCATTTGCCATGCTTGGTGATGTGTATCGGGCGCTTGTTTATAAAAGGCTTTTACCAGCAAGCGAATATCGCGTTCTAAATCAACAAAGGGCGCTTTAAAATCAAACTGATTAATAATTTTGCGTATTGTGGGTCTTAAGCCATCAACAACAGGGTGGTAACTGCGGTATTCAACTTCCATTGGAAGTGCGGGGGCATCTGCAAGCGTCGCTTTTACAAAGATAAAGTCATTATTAAAATAACGACGATGAAATAAACGACAAAAAACAGAGTTGTAAAAGGTTTCGGCAAGTTCTGCCTGAGGGTGAAAGCGCAAAAATTGCTGATAGAGCTGTTTGGTTTCGAGCCAGCAGGTTTGATCTAAGGTAATAATTTGCTGTTCGTTGAGCGACTTGAGCTTAGCAATGGTTTCGTTAACCCGATCATCGTAATGGCTAATTCTGAGTTTGCTAATCTCATTTATTTTTTGCCAATCACGATGCGCAAACGCAAGTGGTGCTTTGGCTGTAATTGCTTGAAAGAGTTTATAGTGATTGCGAAACCCAGATAAAATTAACTCTGCAATGTGTTGTGGCTGCATATAAACTCCTTACTAATAACAACATAGAGCAATAACTCTATTGGTGTTAAGAATATGTTATTTATTCTTCAAACCCAATAGTAAAGTGTATTTAATTATAGCGAGCGAGTTTTTTCTCTAGATTTGCGAGTTTTTTATTAACGCTTTTTACGTCGCGCCCGTATTGCTTGTTAATTGCTTTTAGCTGCTTTTTAATGTCTTTATTAATTTGTTTCGCTTCTTTATCAGACAAAATTCGGTTTAAGCGCTGCTCTTGCTGGTACTGAGCTCGGTCTCGATCACGGCTTAAAATATCTAAACGGTGTTTATAGCTGCGAATTTCAGCTTCGAGGTTTCTGATAATTTGCTGGCGTTCAAGCTCGTTGAGCTCTTTAACAAAGTTTTGCGGAGCTTGTAAGTCTGGATCGGTTACTTGAATTTTGTGCTTGGTTGCACGGCTACCACAGGGGAACTCACTAAATACCGTGCCTCTGTCTGTGACACATTTATAGTATTCTGTGGTGGCAGCAAGTGATGTGTTGGTAAAACAAACTAGTGTAAGCGATATTAGATAAATGATTATGGCTTTCATGACGTCCGTGTCTCCTAATCAAATAAGGTGTCTAATATCTAAAGCTAGCTTGAAATATTGATTTATCAATAAGCGCTAGGGCGTATATCGTTTCAGCTTTTTAATGCTTTGCACTAAGAATGGAATATCTAGGCCTTGTTCAATGGCAAAGCCTTGCGCTGCTGAAATGTTTTTAAAGTTACCGTCTGAATCAATCAGGGTAATTCTGTCTTTCTTGAATGCGATAAATACATTCTGCGAGTAGTTAACACCGGTGTCGTCATGGCGCTTGTATAAGTTACTGCCTAACATGCTTTGTTTAGCTAGGGTTTTGCAACCTAAATAATGGCCTACGCTGGTGGCGATAATATCACTTGGTTGAATAAGGCCTTCGGTTTGTACAACTTTTTTATCTGAGCTGTATAAACGAGAGGCTGTAACAATACCATTGCTCTGCTGTGCAAGACTAAAGGCAAACACGGCATTAGCTGATTCACGCGCGTGTGTTGTGGCGTCTGCACGTACAAGGCGAACCGCTGGGTTTTGGTCGTCGTTATTAATAAATTCGAATTGCTCAAAACCATTAATTTGAATTGAGCGATTATCAGCAAGCCACACAGGCAGTTGCTGTTTGTCTAGAATAGGGGCTTTGTAAAATGCTGGCAGGCCATACACTAAACTAAATAGCGTATCTTCTGTTTCTACAGGTTGTAAGAACAAGTCTGTCTTGCGTAATGCAGGCTCAGTGGCAACAAATTGCTCTAGGTCAGCATTATTTTCAAATACTAAAATATCGATAGTCGCACTCGACTCAGCTTTACACTCGGCAAGTGGAGTAGGTGCTAAGTAATCAATATTATGTGGGTCAAGCCTTACATCGTGTGCTTCTTTATAGCTTTCTAGATCTAGCAAATCGTTTTTAGCTAATAAGCTTTTAGCTGTTGTAGGGTAAGACAACGGCAATACATTATCTTGTTTAGTGATATCAAACTTTAAATTGGCATCTGCCCAAATATGAATACTGTGGCTAAGTGCAAAACACACTAAAATTGTGCTGGTTGCATAGCGCGGGAACTTATATTGCTTTAAACGCGCCAAGTGGTGCCAGGTGTAGTTACTGACTAATAACTGGAACGCTAAAATTAGCAGCACAATGCCGCCTGCAAGAATCGTTGTTAATGCCGGTGAGCTTGTTAAACGGTGCCACAACAAAGAAACGATTTCAGGTAGAGCAGACGTATTTAAGTGATAGCCCAAGTTAAAATAAACATAGGCATCAAGCGTTAAGAATGACGCGCCGAGGGTTGCAATAATGGCTGCCATCCCCCGGATATGCCGAGGGTATGGAAACACTAAGCTTAATGGAAATATCGTTAAAACAAAGGCAATAAAAGTAATAAAGCTGGTGTGGCTTAACCAGGTCACGAGCATGTATAAATAGCCCATGAAGGTTGTCGGTGCACTATCTGCGACTAAGTAGCTTAAGCTAATAAATAGCACTAAACCTATGTTTGCAAAGGTGAACCAATGGCCCCAACTTAAAAGCTGACTTACTTTTGAAGAAAACTGACTTTGTTGCGATAAATTCATAAATCTTATTTAACCGACTGCGCTAATGCTTTGGCAAAGTTGTCGGCAACAGCTTGTCTTTTCTCTGATGGTACATGCTCTTTTAAAATATGCGTGATAGAATTTCCTAAACACATAAGGCTTAAATCAACAGGCGCTTTGTGCTCTGTTAGTACATCAATCAGCTGATCAACGATTTGTTCTACTTGCTCATTAGAATATTTTGATATGATAGGCATCAGTTGGTTCGATAAAAAGAGTTATATTCCCGTATTTTAACACCAGAGGCGTGAAAAACAAAGATGACAATAGATGTTAAAAAATTAGTCGTTCATTATGTAGACAAAAAAGATGACGATACAGATATTCATTTACGCAATGATGAGATGGTTGTTAACGATAAAGTAGCCGTTTTTATAGAGCAGCTACACCATGCATATAATGGTAAGCCTGGTAAAGGCTACTGTGCATTCAGCGGCGAGAAAAACAGCATTGTTGCTTCGGCTATGCAAAGTTACCGTAACGACGAACTTGGTTTTTGGCACATGACAGAGCAAGCAACAAATGTGCTAAAAGAAGAGTTAAATAAGTATGCCTTTAATGAAACGGGTTATTTAGTTTTTTGCCATTATCAATATGTTGCAAGTGACTTCTTGTTAATTGCGATGATCAATATTAAAGAGCATTACTCAATTACTTCTGAGCTTGATTTAGCTTCATCTCGTCACTTAGATATTTCGCGTATGCAACTAGCTGCACGTGTCGATTTAACTGCGTGGGATACTCAACCAGAAGATAATCGCTATGTGTCGTTTATTAAAGGTCGTGCAGGTCGTAAAGTGGCTGACTTCTTTTTAGACTTTTTAGGCTGCGAAGAGGGCATTGATCCTAAACAGCAAAGCCAAGTTATGCTTAGTGCTGTAGAAGATTATTTATCTGAGCAACAATACGACAAGTCAGAGAAAGATGAGCTACGTAAGCAAGTTTTTGATTACTGTAATGATTGCGTAACCACAGGTGAAGATGCCAACGTTAAAGAGCTTTCTGCAACCTTATCGAAAAATGACGACAGCCCATTTGAAAGCTTCTGCCAAGAGCAAAGCTATGACTTAGAAGAGTCGTTCCCTGTTGATAAGAAAACAGTCACTAGTATGGTGAAGTTTTCTGGTATGGGCGGCGGTGTTAGCGTGAGCTTTGAACGTAAACACTTAGGTGAGCGCGTCATGTATAACGAAGCAACTGATACACTGGTGATTAAAGGTATTCCACCTAACCTTAAAGACCAGCTTCAGCGCTTTATGGAGCAGGACGAAAGTTAATCGGGTTTAAGCTTCAAGTTTTAAACCATAAGCCGATAGATACTCGTTTTATAGCCCAGCACTTGCTGGGCTTTTTAGTTTTGGGCCTTACACTAGAGATGAATTTACAGCTTTAGAATTTCAACTCGATTTACCTAAGCTAAAGTAAAAATTTACTTCTAATATTTTCTTTGCTTTAGTTCATCAGACAGTTCATGTTCTGACGGCGGCGGTGATTGCGGTGGCGGAGATTAGATAAAGCAGTTCCATTTGCCATCATTGATTTAGTAAAACATCTACTGATGGTTTTAAGCATGGTTAATATAAAAATTCGAATAGTGGAAGGCGTAAAAATGCTTTTCTTTTCCTTCAGTATCGCTTAGTTTTAATACACTCAAGGTACAAACTTCCCCGATGGCTAAGGAGAGTCATAAATGAAACTTGCCCAATTGAATATCGCTCTTGCCAAATATCCATTGGATGCCCCAGAGATAAAAGATTTTGTTGATAATCTTGATTTAATAAATGGCGTTGCTGAAAGCAGTGCTGGTTTTGTATGGCGATTAAAAGACGAATCAGGCGATGCCACCAATATTAAATTGTTTGATGATCCAAATATGATTATCAATATGTCTGTGTGGGAAAGCGTTGAAGATCTCAAAAACTTTATGTTTCGTACTCACCGCAGAGATTTTATGCGCAGAAAAGGTGAATGGTTTCAGCGCTTATCAGAAGATAGCTATGTTTTATGGTGGATTGAAGATAACCATATTCCAACCCCTCAAGAGGCATTAGAAAGGTTGCAAAATCTTCGTGAAAACGGCGACACACCACATGCTTTTACATTTAAAAGTAATTTTACGGCTGAAGAATTTAAAAAATATAAATAACAATTAACTGCGATAAAAATAAGGAAAAATTATGCATGTTGTATTAGGTGTTTTAGGTATTGTAGTGACCATTTTGGTGTTACTGAATCGACTTCAAGAAGGGGGGATAGATATTGGTTGGTTGAATCCTTTTAGCTGGTACCGACGTCGTAAATTCAGGAAACACCATGATTTAAATCCTGCATTTAAGTTAGATTCACCCATGGATGTAGCTGCGTTATATATGGTCGCAGTATCCAAAATAGACGGTGAAATGAGTAAAGAACAAAAAGAAAAAATCTTATCGCTTTTTAACAGCGAATTTCATTTAACTATGAAAGAAGCAACTGATTTATTACGCTCAAGTACGCATTTGTTAGGGCATACTAGCGACGTTTACGATAAACCTCACAAAGTAATTGAGCGATGCTTAGATAAAGTAACAAAAGAGCAAGCAGCTTCAATTTGTTATCTCGTCGATGAGGTAGCGAATGTTGAAGGTGAACCGACGGCTCAGCAAAGAAAACTTGTCACAGAGATAAAAAATGCATGCCCTCGGGAGGCTGCTGGCAAGTGGTAATTCATCAACAAAACCAATCAACTGAAAATTAAAATGACAATTATAACCCCTTAACTGATTTTGAAACGTTCTAGTGAATATCGTGAAGGTGTAACTACTTATCAAATCTTTAAAGATGTTTATGAGAGAGTTTTTATGAAAAAAAAGTTATCAGTGGCTTTATTGGTTTTATCATCTTTTGCTAACTCAACAACGTGGGGAGAGTTAGAAGTAGATGACCCAATCGTTAAGGGTGCAAAATGTGCGGTTGCTGAGCCTGCAAGCTATGGTGGTTATATTTACAGTTGGCCATCAAAATATGACCAGGTGTTTTGGCCACATACGGAAAGTAATGGCATTTGGTTTTGCGAAACATCGGGTTTTATAGCTTTAATTGGGGACTTTGACGAACTTAAACCTGCAGAAATCGAGAGAATAACGGAATTTCTTTCGTCTCAACACATTTCGAAGCCAACTCTAGAGCAAAAATTAGCTTTGCTCGAGCAAACTTACGCACTTCGCGAAAAAGATGAATTTTTTAAAAATAAGTTGCTAAGGATCCTTGCTCGTTGGCAGCAGTCTTTAGGGTACCTTGATAAGGCAAATAGCTATCGAGCTAGAGCATTTCAAGAGGTTCAACATGCCCTAAATGGAGATTTAGATGGATATAAACGACTTGAATACCTTTATTTGGCGACGAACTACTCAAAGCAGTTTGCAGAGCAAAATAAACATGTAGGTTACTTAGACGATTTGGAAACAGCATTGAAAGCGGTGACTGATCCTGAGTTAAAAGGCTATGCAGGGTACTTGTCTGAATTGATAAAGGACAGCGTTTATATCAACGAAGGCGGGAAGCTCGACCCTGACTTACCGAAACAGTGATGAATACCGAATAACAAGGTTGATTATATGAAGTACAAGATTCTAGTGTTGTTAATGCTTGCGTCAAGCTTTCAGGCTAAATCGGTTCAGAAGCTGTCTAATACTGAACTTAGCTTTATACTTTCTTCTATGGAAGTGCTTTATAAGAATAAATCTTTCCCGCAAATTAGGGTCATTCAAAGCTGGGAGTCGCAGACTGAATGTGATGGTGAATATCAAACTTGCCCAAATGCTAGGTTATTCATATCAGTAAATACAGGCGATCTTTACGAAGTTCCAGCCTTATTTGAATTACCAAAATCCAAAGGCTGGCAATACGTTAGTTTTGTAGAACATGATGATTCATTCTTACTTATGATTAAAACAACGCTAGATCATGCAAATATATCCGCTGAGTCGAGAAGTAAGTGGCGCAGTAAAGCCTATGCAATAAAAATTTCAAAATATGAATACGATGTACTAGAGGTCATAGAAAAGTAACTTCATTTAATAATTTTGCCTTGCAGCAACATGGATATTTAGGGCAGAAGTAATGTAAAAAATGAGTACTAGGAATAAAGCAATAGCTAAATAAGGGACACGACCATGATAAAACGTAACAAAGCTAATACTGGGCTACTTTTTTGTATCGGTGCCGCTATTGGATTTTCGATCTTCATTGCATACCAGCAACTGATTATTGGTCTTTTATTTGCTGTAATAAGCGTTAGTGTTGCAATCTTAATTGTTTCAAATAAATGGCTTAACTAATGCTTTTCTGAGTGATGAAAAATGAATTTATCTTTCACTACAAAAAGATTAAATGTGATTGAAATAGACGCAAGCTCGTCAATGGTTGAGCATCATCAATTGACGATTGCCTTGCCGGCGATATTTACCCCCGCTGTAGTTGCTAACTTACCTGGTTATTTTCAGGGGATAGATTCTATAGCTGCTGCAGAAAAGTGGTTGGCTAACATGCTTAACGAGTGCCGCTTATTAATGGTGCAATCTCAACATCAAGAAGTTGTTGGGCTTTTATTTATATATACCGAAAACCATGATGCTCATATTGGTTATTTGTTAGCTGAGCAATATTGGGGGCAGGGTCTTGCATTTGAGTTATTGCAGGGATTTATAAACCTCGCTGGTACTCAGTCACAATGGCATAAGCTCATTGCTGGTGTTGATGAATCAAATACACCATCAATTAAACTTTTAAAAAAGTTGGCTTTTGAAAAGCAAGCATCTAAGGAAAATGGCATGTTGTTTTATGAATTAAACTTAAACCAAGGCATACAATAATGATAATAACTGCATTTTTAGTTAACTCGTTTAGTGCAAATAATACAGGCGGCAACCCAGCAGGTGTCGTGTTGAATGCAGATAAACTCACAAACGCAGAAAAACTGACGATTGCAAAAGAAATTGGCTTTTCAGAAACCGCATTTGTAGCGCAAGATCATGAAGTTGACTTTGCTGTGTCATTTTTTACGACAACCGAAGAAGTTGATTTTTGTGGCCATGCAACCCTAGCGGTGTTTGCTACGCTCTTCGAACAAGGGTTATTAAAACCTGGCTATTACACTCAACGAACAAAAGCGGGCTTGTTAGGTGTAACAATTGCCGCAGATGGGCAAATTACCATGGAGCAAGCCTTACCAAAGTACCTTGGCAACTTTGCTTATGATGACCTTGCAGGCTTACTAGGGCTTGATGAAGCAACACTGTCAGAAACATGCTTGCCGATCGATGTAATAACTACAGGATTGCCGGATATTATCGTTGCTGTGCCGAATGGCTACTTAGATAAAATTGTTATTGATGAGGCAGCGCTTAGCGAGTTCTGCCAACAGCATAATGTGATTGGTGTGCATGCCTTTGAATTATGTGAAGAGCAAAGTGAGCTGACCGCAAGTTGTCGTAACTTTGCGCCTTTGGTTGGTATACCCGAAGAGTCAGCAACCGGTAGCGCCAGTGGCGCGCTTGCATGCTACTTATCAAAACATGTATTTGTACAGCAAGAAAACCATTTCAAGTTTGAACAAGGCCGAGCAATGGGGTGCAGTTCACATATTTCTGCCAGTGTTTATTCGGATGAGCAGGGTGTTTATAAGGTTCTTGTAGGTGGTTATGCCAATCACCTAGGTACTCAACAGGTTGTTATTTAAAAGCATTACACACAAAAAAGCCGCGTTATAAACGCGGCTTTTTTATTAAGTGACTAAATTAATCAGCCGCTAAGGTTTTTGCCATATCAGCACGGGCTCTGCCAGCAGGTTTAATTGAACCTGCACGAAGGCCGCTATCTGGAATAGCTGTACGCTTGTCATGCGCCATAGCCGATGGTGTTGGCTCTGGCTCACTATCTGCAACTGGCGTAGGTTTTGCCATTGCAGCGCTAGCTGAACCTTTTACTAAAACAGTTTTTTCATTTTTAGCAGGTTCTTCAGCTTTTACTGGTTCTTCAGTTTTAACTGGCTCTTCAGTTTTAACTGGTTCCTCAGCTTTCACTGGCTCTTCAGCTTTCACTGGCTCTTCAGCTTTTGCTGGTTCTTCAGCTTGTACTGGTTCTTCAGCTTGTGCGGTTTCTTCAGCTTTCACTGGTTCTTCAGCTTGTACTGGTTCTTCAGCTTGTACTGGCTCTTCAGCTTGTACTGGCTCTTCAGCTTGTACTGGCTCTTCAGCTTGTACTGGGTCTTCAGATTGTACTGGATCTTCAGCTTGTACTGGTTCTTCAGTTTTAACTGGTTCTTCAGCTTTCACCGCTTCTTCAGCTTTCACTGGCTCTTCAGCTTTTACTGGCTCTTCAGTTTTAACTGGTTCTTCAGCTTTTGCTGGTTCTTCAGTTTGAGCTTGTTTCGCTTTTAGCTCAGCTTCATATTCAGCAGCAGCTTGGTCGGCAACTGGAATAAATGCTGGCGCATCAGTTTTCTCATCACTCGATTTTTCATCATGCTCAGGGCGACGGCGACGTTGACCAGCAGCACGTAAGTGGCGAGGTGAACGACGAGAGCGTGTACGAGGTTGAGCTTGTTCTTCATCAGTTGATGCTTCAACTACCGATTCAGTTTGCTCTGCTTGTTTAGGCTCAGCGTCAGCTTTTACTGGTTCTGCAGGTACTTGCTTTTCAGCAACTGGCTGTTCTGCTTGTTCAGTTTCAACTGCTACTTTTTCTTTTGCAGGCTTAGCTGGTTTTTCAGCTTTAGGTGCTTGCTCAGTTGTTTCAGTTGTTTGTACTGCTTTTGCTTCATCTGCGCTTTCATCTGTTACGCGAACTTTTTTGCGTAAGTTGCGACGTTGACGACGAACCTTAGGTTTAGTTTCCTTTGGTTGCTCAGATTTCGTCTCTGGTGCAGTGTCTTTATTCGTTTGTTCTACATCATCATTACGTTTTTCATTACGTTTTCTGTTGTTAGAATTACGACGACGTTTGTTGCGATTCTCATTACCTTCTTTTTGCTCAGGCTTATTCGAAGTATTTGTGTTTTCTTCTTTAGCTTGTGCATCGTCAGGACGTTTATTACGAGAGTTGCGACGGCGCTGGTTGTTGCTTCGGCGACGGTTGTCGTTGTTGCGACGATTATTACTACGTCTTTGTGCTGCTTTTTTCTCTTCTTGCTCTTTTTCAGCTTCTTCTTCGGCATTACTGAATAGCGACTTGAAGAACTTACCAATGGCAGCAAATAAACCACCTTCAGACTTTTTAGCCGCAGGGGTCGTTTGCTCAGCTTTTGGTGCAGCTTGAGGTGCAGGTGTATTAGGCATAACAACACCTTTAAGAACCGGCTCTTCACGAACTGGTGCTGAAGGCGCTTTAGCCATTTCAAATGCTTCTGGCTCAGGAGCAACAACTTGCTCGTAGCTTACTGTTTCGATTGTTTCGTCTTTACGTAAGCGAACTACTTCGTAATGTGGCGTTTCCATGTGTTGATTAGGAATGATCACAACATCAACGTTATGGCGCTTTTCGATGCGTTGCACACTACGACGTTTTTCGTTTAATAGGTAAGCGGCAACAGCCACAGGCACCTGTGCATTTACTTGTGATGTGTTGTCTTTAATTGCTTCTTCTTCGATTAAACGAAGGATAGACAATGCAATTGATTCGTTAGAACGAATTGTACCTTGACCATTACAACGAGGACATGGACCTTGGCTTGCTTCACCTAATGAAGGGCGTAAGCGCTGACGCGACATTTCAAGCAGACCAAAGCGTGAGATCTTACCAATCTGTACACGGGCACGGTCAGGGCGAGCAGCGTCTTTTAAACGATTCTCTACTTCGCGTTGGTGGCGTGGTGGAGTCATATCGATGAAGTCGATAACAATAAGACCACCTAAGTCACGTAAACGTAATTGACGAGCAATTTCGTCTGCCGCTTCTAAGTTAGTATTAAGTGCTGTTTCTTCGATATCACCGCCTTTAGTGGCTTTAGATGAGTTGATATCGATAGACGTAAGCGCTTCAGTTGGATCAATTACAATTGAACCACCTGATGGTAAGCGAACTTCACGTTGGAAAGCAGACTCAATTTGGCTTTCAATTTGGTAGTGGGTGAATAGTGGTACATCGCCCTGATAAAGCTTAACGCGGCTCATGAAATCAGGACGGAAACGCTCAATATGCGCTTTCGCTTCTTCAAATACACGTGCTTTATCAATTAAAATTTCACCAATATCACGACGTAAATAGTCACGGATTGCGCGGAAAATTACGTTACTTTCTTGGTGAATTAAGAACGGAGCAGGGCCGCTATCAGCAGCTTGCTGAATTGCTTGCCAATGCACCAATAGGGCTTTTAAGTCGTACTCTAGTTCTTCAAATGATTTACCAACACCTGCAGTACGAACAATTAAGCCCATGCCTTTAGGTAATTCTAAACGGCTTAGTGCTTCTTTAAGTTCAGTACGCTCATCACCTTCGATACGGCGAGAAATACCACCGGCACGAGGGTTGTTAGGCATAAGTACTAAATAGCTACCTGCAACGCTGATAAAAGTCGTTAACGCAGCACCTTTTTGGCCACGCTCTTCTTTATCAACTTGCACAATTACTTCTTGGCCTTCTTTGATCACGTCACGGATATTTGGACGACCTTGGAATGTATAGCCTTGTGGGAAGTAGGTGCGAGCTATTTCTTTAAGAGGAAGGAAACCGTGTCTCTCAGCGCCATAATCAACAAAGGCAGCTTCTAGTGACGGTTCGATACGGGTAATTTTACCCTTGTAAATATTTGCTTTTTTTTGTTCGTGACCTGGGCTCTCTATGTCTAAATCATACAGGCGCTGGCCATCAACCAGTGCAACGCGCATTTCTTCTTGCTGCGTCGCATTGATTAGCATACGTTTCATATTGTTACTCTACTAATTCTGTCGCTGACATGACGATATAAACTCGTCTGTTCAGTGGTTTCTGACGGTTGTTTTTGTGCAGTCTCACGACTGGGTAAAGTCAAAACCTGAAGTTGTTTGCTTACATTGAGCATCACTAAGTGTGGCTGACAATAACATGTTGTCACGTTATTAAATTCTTATAGGTGTCAAAACTGCCGCCAATTCTGCGGTTTTAATTTACGAGTTTTGTCCCGAAGTCGACCATGTTCAAATTTTTATTCAATGTCTTGCTACAACAGCTGCTTCTGAATGACGTTGCTACGTCGTCACTATCAGTCAATTTATCTTGTTCAATTGCTTTTTATGTTCATTAATCAACATTCGTGCTCAAATTATTCAGGCAATATATTACGCGCATCGCCGATAATTGAACGCTCGTGTTGGCTGGGTAATTATAAAAGCTTTGGAAAACTTAGCGCGGATCTGTATGATCGGCAACCCAGAATATGCTTCACGAATGTATTAATGTGATAAAAGCACCGTTGTTACTTGCAAACTTTATGTTCGCGACGGTGATTATCCCACTATTACAGTCGCGTTAGCAACTAAATTATTTACTTAAATCAGTGATTAGGCAATGTCAGAAAAAACCGGCTTACAAGTTTCGTTTGTTACCATAGGTGAAGACCATCTAGGTCAACGTATTGATAACTTTCTTATTACTCACCTAAAAGGTGTGCCTAAAAGTGCAGTTTATAAAATTCTTCGTAAAGGCGAAGTGCGAGTAAATAAAAAACGCATAAAACCTGTCTACAAACTACAACTAAATGATGTGGTTCGTATTCCACCTATTAAAGTGGCCGAAAAAGAAGAGTTTGTGCCAAAAAAACTCGATAAAGTAAAACAACTTGAAGACGCCATTTTGTTTGAAGATAAGTATTTAATGGTGATCAACAAGCCTTCGGGTATGGCTGTGCATGGTGGCAGTGGCCTAAGTTATGGCTTAATCGAAGCACTTCGCGTACTTCGCCCTGAAGAGCGTAGTTTAGAGCTTGTACACCGCCTAGACCGTGACACATCAGGTTGCTTGCTTATTTCTAAACGTCGTTCAGTGTTAACTGATTTACATAAACAGTTACGTGAAAAAACCATGGAGAAAAACTATTGGGCATTAGTTGATGGTCAATGGGATTCTAAAACGAAAAATGTTACCGAAGGACTTCGTAAAAACACCTTGAAGTCTGGTGAGCGTGTGGTTCGTGTTGATAATACCGAAGGTAAACCATCACACACGCGTTTTCGTGTGCTTGAGCGATATGCTGAGTGCTCATTAGTGCAAGCGTCGCCGGTAACAGGGCGTACTCACCAAATTCGTGTACATACGCAATGTAAAGGTCATCCAATTGCGTGTGATGATAAATATGGTGTTGCAGAGTTTGATCAATACGTAAATAAGCTGACTGGTTTAAATCGTTTGTTTTTACATGCCCACGATTTACGTTTTATGCACCCTAAAAACGAAACAACCATGCATGTTGAAGCGCCACTCGATAATGCACTTCAAAACTGTATCAAAAAGCTACGTGCCGATAATGAACAAGTTTAAGCTGGTTATTTTTGATTGGGATGGCACTGTGATGGACTCTGTGCCAAAAATTGTTACCTGCTTGCGAAATACTGCGCGAGACTTAGGTATTCCTGTTCCAACAGAGCAACAAGCAAAAGATGTTATTGGTTTATCGCTGGCAAAAGCCACTGAAGTGCTTTTTCCGGCGCATTTACATTTAAGAGACGAACTCGTTGCAGGTTATAAAGCACAGTACCGTGAGTTAGATGTTACACCTACACCTTTATTTAAAGATGTAGAATCCGTTTTAAAGCAGTTAAGTGATGCAGGCATGCAATTGGCAGTGGCTACCGGTAAAGGGCGTGAAGGCATTGATAGGCTTCTTGATGAGTCAGGCCTTGGGAAGTACTTTTTGAATGTAAAATGCTCTGACGATGCTGAGTCGAAGCCATCTCCAGATATGCTTGAGCAAATTTTACGTGAGCAGGGTATAGCAAAAGGTGATGCTGTGATGATTGGCGATAGCCAATTGGATATGGCAATGGCTAATGCCGCAGGTATTGCTTGTGTTGGAGTGAGTTTTGGTGCTCATAGCCCGGCGCAGTTACAACAACATACGCCGTTATGTGTTGTTGATTCATACCAACAACTTTTGCAGGTTTTAACTACGCCCCTTGCAGCGCTAACACGTCAACACCAAACTCAGCCAGCACTTTAGTTAATGTGATCAGTGGCAGGCCTATCAATGTATTAGGGTCATCGCCACTGAGCTTTTCAAATAAACAGATACCTAATCCTTCACTTTTAAAACTACCTGCACAGTTGTATGGCTGCTCTGCATCGCAATAAGCATTGATCTGTTCAAGTGTGAGTGCTTTAAATGTCACATCAAATGGCACCACGGTGGTAATTGATTTATCGCTTTGTATATCAAATACACTTAAACCCGTTAAAAAGGTCACTGTATGGCCACTAAACGATGTTAGCTGCTTAATGGCATTCTCTTTAGTATGAGGTTTACCTAAAATTGTATCGTTGAATACCGCAACTTGATCAGAGCCGATCACCAATCCTTCGCTAAAATGTTGTTTGGCAACTCGGGCTTTTTGTTCGCTTAAACGAGTAACTAATTGCTCTGGCGTTTCAGCTGCGATAGGAGACTCATCAATATCTGGAGAAAAACTTTGAAAAGGTAAGTTAAACTTAGTTAATAATTGCTGTCTAAATGGTGAGCTTGACGCTAATATAAGTGTTGGTTTCATAATAAATTCTGGATGAAAATTGTATTTTGCCAAGGATAAGCCACAATGAATCCGAAAACAAAGCAGAAGATCGTTAAAAACCTACCAAAATTGGTTTTTTACTTTGACTAACTTACTAACTATCTATATGATGCAGCCCCTATGCAAAAGGTGAAAATTCCCATCACTCTTCATCCCAGCAAAGCAGCTCAACATCGTTTAACGTATGACGGTATTGTCCCGCTTGAAAAACTTTCTCGTTTAGAGCAAGTTGTGCAGGAGGAAGCAGGTGAAATAGCGGTAAAGATTCATTGCAAAATTGACGAGCAAGGTTTAGTGGTAATAAGTGGAAACTTATCAACACATGTAACTGTAACTTGTCAACGCTGTAATGGAGAATTAGGGTTGGATTTGGAACAAGACTTTGTGTATTCGCCAATTGGTTTGGATGCAGAGTCAGATCATTTACCTGAAGGTTACGATGAAGTAGAGCTGGACGAAAACGGTGAAATCAACGTATTTGAGTTAATCGAAGACGAACTGATTTTAGCTATTCCAATAGTGCCTACACACAACGAAGCTTCATGCAGTTATTCATCAGAGCCTACTAGCTTTGGTAAATTAGCAGCAAAAGATGACAAACCAAATCCATTTGATATTTTGAAACAACTTAAGAAAGATTCTTAGGAGAAGACTAATGGCTGTACAAAAAAGCAAAAAGTCTCGTGCAAGACGCGGCATGCGCCGTTCACACGATGCGATCAGTGGTCCAACTTTAACTGTAGATCAAGTTTCTGGTGAGACTCACCGTCGTCACCACGTAACTGCTGACGGTTACTACAAAGGCGTTAAAGTAATTTCTAACTAAGAGATTGCTATATGCTGACCAATCTAACCATAGCGTTAGATATGATGGGGGGCGATTACGGCCCCCGTTCATCTATCCCCGCTGCCGTGCAAGCGGTAAATGCTAATACCAACTTAAGACTCATCTTATGTGGTAATCAGCAAGTTATTCTAAAAGAACTCGAAGCACTCGATTCTGTTTCACACCCTCGTTTAATTATTCGCCATTGTAGCGAAGTGGTCACAAATGCGTGTGAACCTGCTTCAGCGGTTCGTTCTAAAAAAGATTCATCAATGCGAGTTGCCCTCGATTTAGTTAAATCGGGTGAAGCGCAAGCGTGTGTAAGCTCTGGTAATACAGGCGCGTTATTTTTTATGGCGCATTATGTATTAAAGATGCTTCCAGGCGTAAAACGTCCTGCATTAATCTCTGCTGTTCCAACCGAACGTAAAAACCCTGTTTATTTACTTGATTTAGGTGCTAATGTGCATTGTGACGCACAAACCCTTTATCAATTTGGCATTATGGGTTCTGTGGTAGCAGGGCAGGCACTTGGGTGTGATAACCCAAGAGTTAGTTTATTGAATATTGGCTCTGAAGACATCAAAGGGCATGAAGGAATAAAACAAGCTGCACAGTTAATGCAGCAGTGTGAATATCTCAACTACACAGGTTACAGTGAAGGTAGTGATATTTTCAGCGGAAAAGCCGATGTTATTGTGTGCGAAGGATTTGTAGGTAATGTGGCATTAAAAACCTGTGAAGGTATTGCCAAACTGATCATGCATAAACTCACCAAAGCCTTACACAAGCATTTCTTATACAAAAGTTTAGCGTTTTTATTGCGTCCAGTGATAAAAAAACTCTACAAGCGGGTGAACCCCGACCAGTATAACGGCGCAAGTCTGGTAGGATTGCGCGGTATTGTTGTTAAAAGCCATGGCAATGCCTCACCAAAGGCGTTTCATGCTGCTATTGATGAAGCCGCGCGGGAAGTCGAACGCCAACTCCCTGAAAAAATCGCTGCGATTTTTGAGCAAACACATCCAACAACAAAGTAGTGCAGCATATCTAAAACTTGTTATGCTGCCTGCTACAGAATATTTTTTTGTTTAATTATAAGAGCAAAGTATGGCACATAAAATTGCACTCGTATTTCCAGGTCAAGGCTCACAAACTGTGGGCATGTTATCTGAACTATTAGCTGATTCACAAATTGCTAAAGCAACATTCGCTGAAGCATCTGAAGCTCTTGGCTATGATCTAGCTGCACTTGTACTAAATGGTCCAGAAGAAGAATTAAATCAAACCCATCGTACACAACCAGCACTTCTTACTGCTAGTGTTGCTATTTACCGTCAATGGTTAGACGCAAACCCTGATGCCGATGTTGTTATGGCTGGTCACAGTTTAGGCGAGTATTCAGCATTAGTTTGTGCTGGCGTTGTAAGCTTAAGCGAAGCAGTTAAACTAGTAGAAAATCGTGGTTTATATATGCAAGAAGCAGTACCTGCGGGTGTTGGTTCTATGGCTGCAATCATCGGCTTAGGTGACGACGAAATCAAAGCAGCGTGTGAAGCATCAGCAAATGGTGAAGTTGTTTCACCAGTAAACTACAACTCACCAGGTCAGGTTGTTATCGCTGGCCACAAAGCGGCAGTTGAGCGTGCATCAGAAGCATGTAAAGAAGCAGGTGCTAAACGTGCTTTACCACTTGCAGTAAGCGTACCTTCTCACTGTGAACTAATGAAACCAGCTGCTGAGAAATTAGCTGCTGATTTAGCCGCTTTAACATTTAATACACCTAAGTGTGATGTAATCAACAACGTTGATGTAAAAGCTGAGCAATCAAGTGAAGCAATTAAAGATGCATTAGTACGTCAACTTTACAGCCCAGTTCGCTGGACTGAAACTGTACAAGCATTAGTTGCTCAAGGTATCACACAAAGCTATGAGTTTGGCCCAGGTAAAGTATTAACGGGTCTTGCTAAACGAATTGATAAAGCAATGGTATGTGGTGCGGTTAATACGCAAGCTGCTATTGATGAAGCGAAATAAGTAGGAATAGAATGACAAATTTATTTTCTCTTGAGGGCAAGGTTGTCCTAATCACTGGTGCAAGCCGTGGTATTGGTAAAGCGATTGCAAATACGCTAGTTGCACAAGGTGCAAAAGTAGCGGGTACTGCTACAAGCGAATCAGGTGCTGCTAAAATCAGTGAATACCTAGGTGACAACGGTAAAGGTTATGCCCTTAACGTTACAGATCCTGAATCGATTGAGGCGACACTTGCTGCGATCAAGGCTGATTTAGGCGATATCGACGTATTAGTTAACAATGCGGGTATTACTCGCGATAACTTATTAATGCGTATGAAAGACGGTGAGTGGGATGACATCATCGATACTAACCTAAGCTCAATTTTCCGTTTATCTAAGGCTGTTTTACGCCCTATGATGAAAAAGAAAAATGGCCGTATCATTAATATCGGTTCTGTTGTGGGCACTATGGGTAATGCGGGTCAAGCTAACTATGCTGCAGCGAAAGCGGGTGTAATTGGTTTTACTAAGTCATTAGCACGCGAAGTGGCATCACGTGGCATTACAGTGAACGTTGTTGCACCTGGTTTTATCCAAACAGATATGACAGATGAGCTGACTGAAGACCAAAAAGCAGCTACGCTTGCAAATGTACCTGCAGGGCGTTTAGGCCAACCTGAAGAAATCGCTGCTGCGGTATGTTATTTAGCATCTGACGCTGCTGCGTATGTATCAGGCGAAACATTGCACGTAAATGGCGCGATGTACATGGTTTAATGAAAGTTAGCAAAAATTTGCTAACGAAAGATTATCGAAAATTGTTGAATTTTTTGTGATCTTGCTTTAAACATACTTGAATTCGCTATTAAAATAAGCGATAAATGAACAAATACTATTCGAGAGGTTTGACCAGATAAGTAATTATCAGCAAATCCTTGAATCACAGAATTATGCGGCGTAAACTACGCCGCAATCTGAAAATAACGCATTGGCGTTTTTAATAAAGGAAAGAAGAATGAGCGACATCCAAGAACGCGTAAAGAAAATTATTATTGAGCAACTAGGTGTTAAAGAAGAAGAAGTAAAACATGAAGCTTCTTTCGTTGACGACTTAGGTGCTGATTCACTTGACACTGTAGAACTAGTAATGGCTCTTGAAGAAGAGTTCGACACTGAGATCCCAGACGAAGAAGCTGAAAAGATCACTACAGTTCAAGCTGCGATCGATTACGTTACAGCTCACGCTGAGTAATTTTACGCATTTTGATTTTAAGGGCAGCATTAAGCTGCCCTTAGTCTATCTATAGAATGATACTAATAAATTTGGTATACACCCCACCTAAAATAATTCCCTTATTGGAGGCAACCCGTGGCTAAACGTCGAGTCGTCGTAACTGGCTTAGGAATGTTGACACCGCTAGGTAATGATGTTGAATCTACTTGGCAAGGTTTGTTAAACGGTAAAAGTGGTATTCAAACTATCACGCATTTCGATACCTCAAGTTTCGGCACCAAATTCGCAGGTTTGCTGAATGACTTTGATGCATCAGCTTACATGTCACCGAAAGATGCAAAGAAAATGGATTTGTTTATCCAATATGGCATTGCAGCGGGTGTACAAGCACTACAAGATTCTGGTCTAGAGATCACTGAAGAAAACGCCACTCGTGTTGGTGTAGCAGTGGGTTCTGGCATCGGTGGTTTAACTTTAATTGAAGAAAACCACATCAAACTATTAAATAGCGGCCCGCGTAAGCTTTCTCCGTTTTACGTGCCTTCGACCATTATCAATATGATTTCTGGTCATTTATCGATTATGCACGGTTTACGTGGCCCTAATATTTCAATCGTTACAGCCTGTACTACAGGTCTACATAACATTGGTCATGCTGCACGTATGATTGCATACGGCGATGCAGATGCAATGGTAGCCGGTGGTGCTGAAAAAGCATCGACACCAATTGGTATGGGTGGCTTTAATGCAGCACGTGCATTATCAACTCGTAACGACGATCCACAAGCAGCATCTCGTCCTTGGGATAAAGACCGTGACGGTTTTGTTCTTGCTGATGGTGCAGGTGTTATCGTACTTGAAGAATATGAGCATGCTAAAGCACGTGGCGCGAAAATCTACGCTGAACTCGTTGGTTTTGGTATGAGTGGCGATGCTTATCACATGACGTCTCCACCTGAAGACGGTGCAGGCGCAGCTCTAGCGATGGAAAATGCCCTAAACGATGCACAAGTTAATGCAGACCAAGTTGGTTACATTAATGCTCACGGTACATCGACTAATGCAGGCGATAAAGCCGAAACATCAGCTGTTAAAACTATTTTTGGCGATGCAGCGAAAGATGTGATGGTAAGTTCATCTAAATCAATGATGGGTCACTTGTTAGGTGCAGCAGGCTCGGTAGAGTCGATCATTACTATCTTGTCACTTGTTGACCAGAAAGTAAGCCCTACAATCAACCTTGATAACCCAGATGAAGGCTGTGATTTAGACTACGTACCGCATACTGCACGTGATGCTAAATTGGATTACGCACTATGTAATTCATTTGGTTTTGGTGGTACTAATGGCTCGTTGCTATTTAAAAAGGTATAATTCTTTTTAACAACGGACTAAAAAGAAGAGCCCAGTTGTTTAACTGGGCTTTTTTGTATGAGTAAATTAAAACAAACAATAAAAATAATCACACCAGACACCACAATAAGCGCGCAAGATCGTGGCTTAAATTATGGTGACGGCTTTTTTACCACGGCCTCTGTGGTGAATTCTGTCGTTGAGCACTGGGGTTTACACAAAGCGCGTTTAGAAGAATGCGCGCAAAGACTATTTTTCCCCGAATTAGATTTAAGAGCAATTGAGCGTGAAGTTAACCACGCAATCACTGATACACAAACCGGTATTTTAAAAATAGTTATCACCCGTGGTGCAGGTGGGCGTGGTTATGGCTTACCAGATACACCAAGTATCCAAGTGTTGATCAGTATCATGCCTGCAGTTTCACACTATAAAAGTTGGCAACAGCAGGGTGTAAACCTAGCGGTCAGCGACGTGAAACTTGCACATCAACCTTTACTTGCAGGCTTAAAAACATTGAACCGTTTAGAGCAAGTGCTTATCAAAAAGCAAATGAGCAGCCTTGAATGTGATGACGTTGTTGTACTTGATTATGATAACAATGTGATTGAGTGCTCTGCTGCAAATATTTTTGCTATTAAAGACGGTCAAGTTATATCACCTAAGTTAGACCGCTGCGGTATCACTGGGGTTTATCTCAGCGCTTTATGTGATAAGTTAGCCATTGAATTTAAAGCAATCCAATTCGATGAGCTTTTAGCTATGGATGCCGTATTTATGTGTAACAGTTTAATGGGCGTGGTTCCCGTTGCACGGATTGCTGATACACAGTTTGATATTGAATGCAGTAAAGCGCTATTAACGGCGCAGTTTGCCAAGGAGAGTGTGTGATAAAAGTCATTGTTAGCGTGCTGTTATTAGCATTGCTATGTTGTGGTATTGGCTATCAACAGCTTCAATCAGCATTAAAAATGCCGTTAAAAGTTGAAAACAGTACTTTATTTAAAGTAGAACGTGGCACTGGCTTTAATCAGCTTTGCCAAGCATGGCAAACAAAGCAGTGGGTTGATAGCTGCTTTAAATTTCAGGTACTCGCAAAATTAGATCCTACGCTTACCGATTTAAAAGCGGGTCTTTATGAACTAGATACAAGCGCCGTTATTGATAATATTCGTCGTATCAATCAAGGTGCACAAGTGAGCTTTAGCTTCACAATTATTGAAGGTCAGCCACTTCGTGACGTTGTTGCTAATATCCAAAAACAAGCGCATTTAAGCCAAGACTTAGATACAGAAAATTTAGCGACGCAGATAAGTAGCACACAAGAAAATTTAGAAGGCTGGTTGTTCCCTGACACCTATCACTACCATAGTGAAGATACTGCCAGCGGCGTATTAAAACGCGCATACAGCAAAATGCAGCAGGAATTAGACGCTGCATGGCAAACTAGAGCAGCAGATTTAGTATTAAGTTCACCGTATGAAGCGTTAATACTGGCTTCTATCATCGAAAAAGAAACGGGCCTTGCTTCTGAGCGACCACTAATTTCTGCGGTATTTACCAATCGTTTAAAAACCAATATGCGCTTACAAACCGATCCAACGGTTATTTATGGTATTGGTGCTGATTTTGATGGCGATATAAAACGAAAAGATTTAACAACCTATACACCGTATAACACGTATAAGATAAAAGGCTTGCCGCCAACACCCATAGCCATGCCTTCGAAAGCAGCGATTTTGGCCGCGGTTAATCCACCTGAGTCTGAATATGTGTATTTTGTTGCGAAAGGGGATGGCAGCCATCAATTTTCGAAAACATTGCAAGAACATAATCGAGCGGTAAAACAGTACCAATTAAACTAACAACCAGAATTGAGTCATATGACAGCGAAATTTATAGTGATTGAAGGCCTAGAAGGGGCCGGAAAATCAACGGCTATTGCCGTATGCCAAGCTTATTTAGAAAACAAGCAAGTCGATTTTATTAATGTACGTGAGCCTGGCGGTACAGCTATGGCTGAAGAGCTGCGTAATATCGTCAAACAGGCTCACCAAGAAACAGTGACGAGTGAAACAGAGCTGTTAATCATGTATGCAGCACGCTCGCAATTGGTTGCTAATGTTATTAATCCGGCACTTGAAAAGGGCACTTGGGTTTTAGGTGATCGTCATGATCTTTCATCACAAGCATATCAAGGTGGTGGTCGTGGTATTGAACAAACTAAACTCTCTTTTTTAGCTGATATGGTGCTAAATGGTTTAAAGCCTGATTTAACTATTTATTTAGACATTGACCCAGCTGTGGGTCTTGCCCGTGCAAAAGGCCGTGGTGAACTTGATCGTATCGAACAAGAAGCATTAGGCTTTTTTGAGCGCACTCGCGCACGCTACCTTGAAATAGCTAAAACTGATAGCAGTATCAAAACAGTGGATGCAAACCAAACAATGCCAGAAGTACATGCGGCAATCACAACCGTGCTTGATAACTTTTTTGCAGGTTTAAATTAATATGCCTTTGCCGTGGCTTGAAGGGCTTTATCAGCAACTAGCGCAAAGTTTTGCACAGCAACGCTTTCATCATGCTCAGCTATTTAACGGTGATAAAGGTGTTGGCAAACAATGTTTAGTCGATTCGCTCGCCGATGGCTTACTTTGCACGTCACCTGTAAATTTAAAAGCCTGTGGCAATTGTAAAAGCTGTCAACTTAATCAAGCGGGTACTCACCCTGATAAACGCGTTGTAAAGGTGGAAGGCCAAACAATAGGCGTTGATGAAATTCGTGAAATCAGTGATTTTATCAACCATTCAGCGGCGCAAAATGGTAACAAAGTAGTGGTGCTCGAACAGTGTCACAAAATGACCACTGCCGCGGCTAATGCTTTATTAAAAACCCTTGAAGAGCCAAGCTTACGCCGTTATTTATTGTTAACGTGCGAGCAAACAGCATTATTACCAGCAACTATTTTAAGTCGCTGTGCCGTACATGAAATAAAAGTTAACCCAGAATATACAACACAATGGTTAACTTCATTAAATATTGCTAATTATTCATGGTTAGAGTTGTTCGCTAGGCAGCCACTGCTTGTGCAGAAGTGGCAAAATGACAACCAACTTGAAGCTATTGATTCACTTTTTAAATTTGCAACTGAGATAAAAGACAGCCATAATTTCAGTGCGTTAGTCGACATTCTTAATAAAGATCATAGCTTGGTTAATGTATTTGCTTTGTTTTTAACAGAGCATCTTAAAACGCAATTGGTTTTAGGAATGGACTTTTTCAATTATCAGAAAGCGCAATCTGCAATTTCAGAGTTTCTTTATAACAGTTCACATGTGCTTGGATTAAACTTGGAACTAGCAATTTCACAATTAGCGTTTACTTTACGTGAAAGCCAAAATCAGGAAGTATCGTGCAAGAATTATTAGTAGATATTGAAGACTTAGAAGAATTATATCGCTGTTATATGCCTTATCTAAAAAATGGTGGTTTGTTTGTTCGCACTAATATGCGCTTTGAAATGGGTCATTCATTGGCTTTAAAGGTCACATTACCAGATGCACTAGAGGATGATGTAGTAACAGGTAAAGTTGCTTGGATCACACCGCAAGGTGCACAAAGCTCAAACCCACCAGGTATCGGTGTTAATTTTATCGACGATAAAACCAATTTGAATGCGAAAATCGAAAAACTACTCGGTACTATGTTAAACTCCGGCAATCCGACCTATACCATGTAATAAAAGTAGTACCATGATTGTAGATTCTCATTGTCATTTAGATCGTTTAGATTTTGATAAACTCGACTTAGACTTAGACCAAGTACTCGATAATGCTCGTGCAAAGAAAGTAGAACACTTTTTATGTGTAAGCGTAACTTTAGATCAATTCCCAAGTATGCTGGATAAAATTAAACACTATCCAGATGTTTCTGCATCATGCGGTGTGCATCCACTTGATCAAAAAGACGCACTCGATAAGCAAAAGCTTATTTCACTTGCAAGCCACGACAAAGTGGTAGCTATTGGCGAAACCGGTCTTGATTACTATTACTCAAAAGACACCCATATTGTTCAGCAAGAGAGTTTTGTTGGTCATATCGAGGTTGCCAATGAGCTAAATAAGCCGCTTATTATTCATACACGAGACGCTAGAGAAGACACTATTAACTTAATGCGCGCTCACAATGCCGAGAATTGTGGGGGTGTATTGCATTGTTTTACAGAAAATTGGGAAATGGCCAAAAAAGCCATTGATATGGGCTTTTATATTTCGATTTCGGGCATTGTTACGTTTAAAAATGCCGTAGAGTTAAAAGACGTTGTAAAGCAAATTCCGTTAGATCGCTTATTGATCGAAACAGATTCACCGTATTTAGCGCCTGTTCCATATCGTGGTAAAACAAATCAACCAGCCTATGTTGAAGATGTCGCTTACTACATCGCTGAGTTAAAAGGGCTTACTTTTAACGAATTAGCTGAAGCAACAACTAACAACTTTTATTCGTTGTTTAATCAAGCTAAAAGGGCGTAATAGTGCAC
This sequence comes from Pseudoalteromonas sp. CO109Y, assembly GCF_004208935.1. Classification (NCBI taxonomy): domain Bacteria; kingdom Pseudomonadati; phylum Pseudomonadota; class Gammaproteobacteria; order Alteromonadales; family Pseudoalteromonadaceae; genus Pseudoalteromonas; species Pseudoalteromonas sp. CO109Y. Next base: position 318,162 of record NZ_SGPD01000011.1, on the reverse strand, counting down.
GGCGTATCAAACTTACCTCAGTTAGTAATGGGGCCAATGGTTCGCCGAGCAGATGCAGGGCGAGTGTGCTTTCAATTTGTTACAACTAGGCCTTGCCAATACCGAATAGAGTTTAGCGGTGTTGAAACATTCTCTAGCTTAGAATCAATCCAATTAGGGCAAAACCTTTACTTAAATTTCATAAATGTCATGCCAGTCAGTGGCCAGTTTGCAGTTGATTCACTGATCTACTATTCATTACATGATGAAGAAAAAAGCCTTGATTTATCGTCTTATTGCTATGAACGTGCCGAATCTCCGGCATTTGTGATCCCCAATCGACTCGATAGAATTCTGCATGGTTCGTGTCGTAATCCTCATCACCCTGCAAAAGATAGCCTTGTGGCTGCAGATAATTGGCAAAATGGTCAGCGCCAATCTCTTAATGCAGGTGCTGACCTATTATTGTTATCTGGTGACCAAATATATGCTGATGATGTCGCAGGGCCTATGCTGCTTGCGATTGAAAAAGTGATTAGCTTGTATGGTGTGTTTCAAGAGCCAGCGCTTGATTTAGATTTACCAACAGGGTTCGAGCAGCAACTTTATCAGCGCCATTTACACTTACCCAAAGTACCTTGGCAGAAACGGAGCAAATTTGGTGTTGGTTATTGGCTCAAAAAAGATGAGCCACACTTCTCAAGTTTAAAAGCTGAAAACCACTTAATTCATTTTCAAGAATTTATAGCGCTTTATTTATTAAACTTCAGCGCTGTTACTTGGCAGCTAATTGAGTTTGAATCAATTGAATGCCCAGCATTAGCCCCTAAATACGCTAACCTATTTAAACTTGAAAAGGACGCACTGCTTGGCTTTGCACAGGGTCTTCAAAGCGTTGAAAGGTTATTCGCCAATGTGTCGACATTAATGATGTTCGACGATCATGATGTCACCGATGATTGGAACTTAACCGCAGGCTGGGAGCAGGCTATTTATCAGCACCCAGCTAGCCGTCGTATTGTAAATAATGGCCTGATTAGTTATTGGTTAATGCAGGGGATTGGTAATGATGCAGGTGATAACTCGCTGTCTTTATTAGCCAGTTTTAAACAAAGCCTGCAACAACAGAGCTGGCATTTTAACGACTTTGATAAGCTAATACTCAATTTTAACCATTGGCATTACGAGCTTAATACCATCCCCAAAGTTGTGGTGCTCGATACCCGAACCCATCGCTGGCGTAATGAGCAAAACTTCAATGAACCATCTGGCTTACTTGATTGGGAAAGGCTCACCGAATTAGAAGAAAGCTTATTGTCTCACGATAAAGTGATTATCGTATCTCCAGCACCGGTGTTTGGTGTTAAATCGATTGAAGCTATCCAAGCAATTTTTAATTTTTGCGGGCAACCTTTGTTGGTTGATGTTGAAAACTGGATGGCCCATGAAGGTTCTGCTAAAAAGCTGTTAGATACTTTTCGCCGTGAAGATACGCCAAAAGAAACCTTGATCCTCTCTGGTGATGTTCATTATTCATTTTGTTTTTCAGTGCAAAAGCGCTTTGGTAAGCATAAAAACCGAATTTGGCAGTTGACTGCCAGTGGTATTAAAAATGAGTTCCCACGCAAACTTATTAATGTACTCGATAAGCTCGACTCAATTTTATATGCGCCGAAAAGCCCACTTAACTTTTTCACTAAACGTTGGCAAATGGAAGTTGATAAACACCAAACCTTAGGCGAAGGGCAAAAGTATTTGGTCAGTAATGCGGCTATCAGCTTAATTGAGCTCAATGACGGTTTGCTAGCTAAATATGAACTTATTCACGCTGATAACCAAATAACTGAATTTGATTTAAACGATAATTAATCGATTGCTTTGCGATTAGCCTCAACGTAGTCAGCAACATTACTTACTGTATCTAACCAAAAACCATTTTTAGGATCTTGTAGATAAACTATGAGCTGCTCTAGGGCGTCGGTGCCTGTAGTGTACTGATTTCGTTTGCCAATATCGTGGCCTGCCAGAATTATCCAACTATTGTTAGTTCGGTGCTGCTCTATGGTTTTTTTAATTTCTTCGAAAGTAAGCCCATCAATGGGTAAGCTAGTTAACTGCGAAAAGTCTGTAAAGTTGGGGTTATTCGCCGTTTCGTCGAGCCAAGTTCTACCTGTTTTAAAGTGCTTGGCTATTAACGGTACATAACTTTTAGTATTTGCACCACGGCCAACAAAGGTGTTACCGCAAGGGTAGGCAAAAGCGGTTGGTGTCACGTTGAGTGTGGCTTTTATATAGTCTTGCCCCTTTAAGATATCTTGCTCCATTTCTTTTAACGTAAATTGCTCAAGCGACACCCCAAGTTCACGAAGCCATTCAAAGTTGCCAGTACACAAGTGGCTTGCCGAATGATTAGCAATTTCGTGACCTGTTTTTACAGCCATTTGCCACTTTTCAACACGTTCTTTTACGTTAAAAGGGGATACATAAAATGTCGCTTTTATTTGGTATTTGTTTAAAAGCGCTAAACCGGTATCAACTTGGCTATGTCTTGCATCATCAAAAGTGATACTGACAGCATTTTTAGCCTTATTAGGGTAGTCAAAGCCTAGGTAGTCACTGCTTTTTGCCAGAGTTTGGCAGCTTATTAAAAATGGTAGTACGACGCACAAGGGTTTAAGCATAATCAATCCTTTATCATTGTTTTTACAATGAAATCAAAAAGGCTAATGCTTTGCTATGCGACTTTTGAATAAAAAAACGCCCAGAACGAATCCGCATTGTTCTGGGCTTAGGGGGTGGCTCGTGTGAGCCTGCGCTAACTATAAAAAAACACCTTCTAAATTCAGTAGGGAGAAGTAGAAAGTACTTTTAAGTGTAGTTAATCAGCAGGAAATTGCACGGTAAATGTACAAATTTTATACTAATTTAAAATCAGTCTGTTACAGCTTTTTACCTAAATTAGCGCCTTATTTATACAGTCTTTATGCGCAACTTATACCCAAGTTATCAACTGGGCATTTTGGACCAAATCACGAGGTAATGAGTTCTTAATTTTATTCTTTTGCCACTTACCTAAGCCTACCGGACAACCACATAACATTAAAACTACTTCACCATTATCTTGCGTTGGTTTTTCGAGCCTAATATCTTTACCGTTAAAGTAATCGTTTGCTTGGCAAGCAGACATCTCAAAGGTATTTTTATCGCAATCTTGGCCAAAGACAGTGGCAAACTCGTGAGTTAAGCGAACACCACCTTTGTGGATCACACCAAGTTGAATACCTAAACGTGAGTATTTAATTTTATCTTGCAGTTCATCAAAGCCATCTGGAAACAACCAAAGCTCTTTATCACGCTGCATTAACGTGCCTTTGAGTGATTTTAGACCGAACTGTTTTTTAATTGTTTGCATAAACGCTTGGCTTTGCTTTTTATCAAACTCAGCAAACGGAAATGCGCCTTTTTTAACTTTTTGATTAGGGTTATCGCTTGACGCTATTTTTTTAAATTTAGCGATGAAGAAACCTTCACTGTCGTAAGTTTGCGGCCAAACATGTAAATAACCTTCGCTGGTTGTCGCTTTGTCTGCGCCATCAAACAGGCTATTGAGCGATTGTACTTCGATGCAACCCGGAAACTCTGCTAATAGATACTCACAAACTTGTTGGTTTTCAAGGGGTGTTAAAGTACATGTTGAATAAACTAGAGTACCGCCAGGCTTTAGGGCATAAAAGGCACTTTTGATAAGGGCTTTTTGCACAGCAGCAATATCAATATTAGATTCGATTGACCAATTCTTTAGGGCGTCTGCATCTTTACGAACCGTGCCTTCACCTGAACACGGGGCATCTAGCAAAATGCTGTCGAAGCACTCATACATGTAATCCCCGAATATCACACCGTCAAAATGTGATAATGCACAATTACCCACACCCATACGTTTGAGGGTTGCTGCCAATACTTTTAAGCGTGACGATGACAACTCATTGGCCACTAACACACCACTATTATCCATCATTGCGGCGATTTGTGATGTTTTTGAACCTGGAGCCGATGCCATATCAAGTACTGCATCGCTTTGCTTAATTTCGGCTCTCAGTGCTACCGGCGGTAACATTGAGCTAGCTTCTTGCACATACATAGCGCCACTTAAGTGTAAATCGGTATTACCAATTGCAAGGGCGGCTTCTTCGTCGCTTGGTCGTGTTAGCCAGAATCCTTCTTCACACCATGGAATTGCTGTTAATTCCCATCCTTTATTGGCGCATTGACGCTGAAATTCTGAGACTGACATTTTTAATGTATTTACGCGAACTGAGCGTCTAAGTGGGCGACGACAGGCAGCAATAAAGTCGTCTAATGATAAATGTTCAGGAAGGTAGCTTTTTACATCATCAATAAATGAATCTGGAATATATGTATTAGCGTCCACTAAATGGCTCTCACATCACGTAATAATAGCTGGATCATACCATTTATAGCGCTATCAGGGGATATTTTTAGCTTTTTAAGAGTGATATTGAAGTGTCGACATATTGCTAATATAAATGTTCTTTATAGCCATTATTTTTGATAAATATCAATTTATGTCGACATTTTGCTGGTTTTTTAGCCTGTTTTTCCGATCTCAAGGTTGACACTTGCAATGATAGGGCGCATAGTGAACTCACAAATTGTCGACAATCTTAATTTAGTACTTTGATAGACCTATTATGACAGAGCAAAAAGCCAATGATAACTACAACGATATCACGATAACAACAGCATCAGACCAAGTGTTTGTCGACATGCGTCGTGAAATTGTCCAAGGCACCATTGAGCAGGGTAGCAAAATTTCTGAGCCAGAACTTGCTAAACGCTATGGTGTAAGCCGTGCCACCTTACGTGAGGCGCTAAATCGTTTAGAGAGCTGTTATTTGGTAGAGCGTAAAGCAAATGTCGGTTGTCGTGTTGTTGCGCTAACCGCAGAGCGTTTAATCGAAGTCTATCAGGTTCGTAGTGCCCTTGAAGGGCTGGCTTGTCGGTTAGCTGCCGACAACATGGAACCTGAAGAAGTGCAGGGTTTAAAACAGTTATTGAACCAGCACTTACAAACACAGCGTGTAAAAGAAGGTGAATCATACTACCAAGAAGCGGGCGACCTTGATTTTCATTATCGCATTATTAAAGGGTCGAAAAACGCACACTTAATTCATCTTTTATGTAATGAGTTGTACCAGTTAATTCGTATGTACCGTGTACAAATGGGGATGGTTGGGCCGCGTGTATCAAAAGCGTTTGATGAACACTTGGCTATTATTAATGCCATTGAAAACCATGACGGTGAATTAGCCGAAATGCTTATGAAGCGCCATATTAGTGCGTCTCAGGCAAATATTCAGACTAAGTTTGACTTACTCGCAGCAAAAAATCAGTAGCGCGGTAGTTAAGCAGTCACAATTTAGATTTAAAAAATAGAGTCAGCCAAAGAGCTGAAACCGTTCAAAGATAGGAGTTATCCAATGTCAGCAGGATTAAAGTTCAAACAGGCAATCGCCAACAACAAGCCATTGCAAGTGGTTGGCACCGTCAACGCGTACTGCGCAATGATGGCAGAGAAAACCGGTCACCAAGCACTTTACCTCTCAGGTGCGGGTGTTGCTAACGCATCATACGGCATGCCAGATTTAGGTATGACTAGCCTTGATAATGTACTTGAAGATATTCGTCGAATCACCAGCGCTACCGACTTACCGCTTCTTGTTGATGCTGACACAGGGTGGGGCGGTGCTTTTAATATTGCTCGTACCGTTAAAGAAATGACCAAAGCAGGCGCAGCAGGCTTCCATATTGAAGACCAAGTAGCACAAAAACGTTGTGGTCACCGTCCTAATAAAGAGATCGTGTCTAAAGATGAAATGGTTGACCGTATTAAAGCTGCGGTTGATGCCAAAACAGACAGTGATTTTTACATTATGGCGCGTACTGATGCATTCCAAAAAGAAGGCTTAAATGCAGCGATTGACCGCGCAGCAGCGTGTGTTGAAGCTGGTGCAGACGCTATCTTTGCAGAAGCGGTGCATGATTTAGCAGATTACCAAGCGTTTGCTAAAGCGTTAAATGTGCCAATTCTTGCGAACATCACCGAATTTGGTCAAACACCACTTTATACAAAAGAGCAACTGAGCGAAGTGGGTGTTGAAATTGTACTTTATCCACTTAGTGCATTTAGAGCGATGAACAAAGCTGCACTTAATGTGTATTCGTCTATTCTTAGCGAGGGCTCACAACAAAGCCAAGTAGACAATATGCAAACACGTGCGGAATTATATGAGTTTTTAGATTATCACTCATATGAAAACACACTCGATAACCTTTTCTCAGCTAAAAAATCATAACGACAACATATAAGGAGAACACTCATGGTAGATAAAGCATTAGGTGGCGCAGGTTTACGTGGTCAAGTAGCAGGTGAAACAGCACTGTGTACAGTAGGTAAGTCAGGTTCAGGTTTAACTTATTGTGGTTATGATATTAGTGAATTAGCAGATAAAGCGCAGTTTGAAGAAGTGTCTTTTTTACTGTCGCGTGGTGAATTACCAACAGAGTCTGAGCTGACTGAATATAAAGCAAAGTTAAAATCACTACGTGGTTTACCAGATGCACTAAAAACAGTGCTTGAGAACATTCCTAAAGACGCGCACCCAATGGATGTAATGCGCACTGGTTGTTCTATGCTAGGTAACCTAGAAATGGAGCAAGATTTCTCAGAAGCGAATGATGCGATTGATCGCCTAGTTGCCGTATTCCCAAGTATTATTTGTTACTGGTATCGTTTTAGCCATGACGGCGTTCGTATTGAAACTGAAACAGATGATGATTCGGTAGGTGCACACTTCTTACGTTTATTACATGACGAAGCACCATCAGCACTGTTTGAGCAAGTAATGAATGTGTCTTTAATTCTTTATGCAGAGCATGAGTTTAATGCATCAACATTCACTGCGCGCGTGTGTGCATCTACATTGTCGGATATTCACTCTTGTGTAACGGGTGCGATTGGTAGCTTACGTGGCCCATTACACGGTGGTGCGAACGAAGCCGCTATGGATATGATTGAAGGCTTCACAAGCCCAGATCAAGCTGAAGATGCATTAATGGGTATGCTTGAGCGTAAAGACAAGATCATGGGCTTTGGTCACGCCATTTACCGTGAATCAGATCCACGTAACGTGATCATCAAAAAGTGGTCAGAAAAACTGGCAGCAGAAGTGGGTGATGATGTTCTATATCCTGTGTCTGTTCGCTGTGAAGAAGTTATGTGGCGTGAAAAGAAATTATTCTGTAATGCTGATTTCTTCCATGCATCTGCGTATCACTTCATGGGTATCCCAACTAAGTTATTCACGCCAATTTTCGTGATGAGCCGTGTAACAGGTTGGACAGCACACGTGAAAGAGCAACGTGCTAATAACCGTATTATTCGCCCAAGTGCAGATTATACGGGCCCAGAAGCGCGCAGCTATACGCCAATTTCTGAGCGTTAATCGTTAATTAAATCACTGATAGGGGTAGCTTAGCTGCCCCTTTATGAAGGGGCGAAATAAATACAAAAACAATCAGCCCACCTTTGTTCACCGTCACCAAGTACAAGTAGAATTATCATGAATACAAATTTTAGAAAACCATTAGCAGGCACAGGAGTCGATTACTTTGATACTCGCGCTGCTGTTGATGCAATTAAACCAGGCAGCTATGCCACACTTCCTTACACATCGCGAGTACTTGCCGAAAACTTAGTTCGTCGCTGTGATCCTGAAATGCTAAATGATGCACTGTCGCAGTTAATTGACCGCAAGCGTGATTTAGATTTTCCATGGTTTCCTGCGCGCGTCGTGTGTCACGACATCTTAGGTCAAACAGCGTTAGTTGATTTAGCAGGTCTGCGTGATGCTATTGCTGCAAAAGGCGGCGATCCTGCAAAAGTAAACCCGGTGGTACCTACACAGTTAATTGTTGACCACTCATTAGCGGTTGAACACGCAGGTTTTGAACCTGACGCATTTGAAAAAAACCGTGCTATTGAAGACCGTCGTAACGATGACCGTTTCCACTTTATCAATTGGACAAAAACAGCATTTAAAAATATTGATGTGATCCCGCCGGGTAACGGCATTATGCATCAGATTAATCTAGAGAAAATGTCACCGGTGATCCAAAAACGTGATGGCGTGGCATTCCCAGATACCTTAGTTGGTACAGATAGCCACACACCTATGGTTGATGCGTTAGGTGTTATTGCTGTCGGTGTAGGTGGTCTTGAAGCTGAAAGCGTGATGCTTGGCCGTGCATCTTACATGCGTTTACCTGACATTGTGGGTGTTGAACTAAAAGGCAAGCCACAACCGGGTATTACTGCAACCGACATTGTATTAGCGATCACCGAATTTTTACGTAATGAAAGAGTTGTGTCGACCTACCTTGAGTTTTATGGCGAAGGTGCTGATGCACTAACCTTAGGCGATAGAGCAACAATTTCTAATATGACGCCAGAGTTTGGCGCAACAGCTGCGATGTTCTACATCGATGACAACACACTTGATTATCTACGTTTAACTGGCCGTGAAGAAGAGCAAGTTAAACTAGTTGAAACATACGCAAAAGAGACTGGCCTTTGGAGTGATAGCCTTAAAACGGCTGAATATGAGCGTGTGTTAACCTTTGATCTATCATCAGTTGGTCGCAATATTGCGGGCCCTTCGAATCCACATCGCCGTGTTGCAACTAGCGATCTTGATAAAGCGGGTATCACTGGCGTTGTTGAGAATGAAGAAGGCTTAATGCCAGATGGCGCCTGTATCATTGCAGCAATCACAAGTTGTACTAATACCAGTAACCCACGCAACGTTATTGCTGCAGGTTTACTTGCGCGTAATGCCAACGCTAAAGGTTTAACTCGTAAGCCATGGGTTAAAACATCACTGGCACCGGGTTCTAAAGCGGTTAAGTCTTACTTAGAAGAAGCAAATTTATTACCTGAGCTTGAACAACTAGGCTTTGGTATTGTTGCCTTTGCGTGCACGACCTGTAACGGCATGAGTGGTGCGCTTGATCCAAAAATTCAGCAAGAAGTGATTGACCGCGACCTATACGCAACGGCTGTACTGTCGGGTAACCGTAACTTCGATGGTCGTATTCACCCTTATGCTAAACAAGCATTCTTAGCTTCACCACCACTGGTTGTTGCTTATGCTATTGCCGGTACTATTCGTTTTGATATCGAAAAAGATGTATTAGGGCATGATCAACAAGGTAACGAAATTCGCCTAATGGATTTATGGCCATCAGATGAAGAAATTGATGCGGTGATCAAACAAAGTGTTAAACCTGAACAATTTAAAAAGGTTTACGAGCCAATGTTTGATTTAAGTGTAGATTACGGTGAAGACAACGACCCGCTTTACGAATGGCGTCCACAAAGTACTTATATTCGCCGTCCTCCTTATTGGGAAGGCGCATTAGCGGGTGAGCGCTCTTTGAGTGATATGCGTGCGTTAGCTGTGTTGGGCGACAACATCACTACTGACCACTTATCACCTTCGAATGCGATTTTAGCGTCAAGTGCTGCTGGTGAATACCTGGCTAAAATGGGTCTCCCAGAAGAAGATTTTAACTCGTATGCTACTCACCGAGGTGATCATTTAACAGCACAGCGTGCTACATTCGCTAACCCTAAGTTATTGAATGAAATGGTTAAAGAAAATGGTGAAGTGAAGCAAGGTTCATATGCTCGCATTGAACCAGAAGGCAAAGTGACGCGTATGTGGGAAGCTATCGAAACCTACATGGAGCGCAAACAACCGCTTATCATTGTGGCTGGTGCCGATTATGGTCAAGGTTCATCACGTGACTGGGCTGCAAAAGGTGTTCGCTTAGCTGGTGTTCAAGTGATTGCAGCCGAGGGCTTTGAGCGTATTCACCGCACTAACTTAATTGGTATGGGCGTACTACCGCTTGAGTTTAAAGCAGGCACGACGAGAACTACGCTAGGTATTGATGGTAGTGAGAGTTTTAGTGTCAAAGGTGAGCCAACACCCGGTGCAACCCTGACTTTAGTGATCACCCGTGCCAATGGTGAAATCGTTGAAGTACCAATGACGTGTCGTTTAGATACCGCTGAAGAAGTGTCAATTTATTCAGCGGGTGGTGTGCTGCAACGTTTCGCGCAAGATTTCTTAGAATCTGAGGAGCACTAAGTAATGGCGTTTAAACCACAAATTAAGGTGCCAGCGACCTATATGCGTGGCGGCACCAGTAAAGGGGTGTTCTTTAACTTAACTGATTTACCTGAGCCTGCCCAAGTGGCAGGTGAGGCGCGCGATAATCTGTTATTACGTGTGATTGGCAGCCCAGATCCTTACCAAAAACAAACTGATGGTATGGGCGGTGCAACCTCAAGCACCAGTAAAACGGTGATTTTATCGAAAAGTACTAAAGCTGATCACGATGTTGATTATCTGTTTGGTCAAGTGGCTATCGAGAAAGCGTTTGTTGATTGGAGTGGTAATTGCGGCAATTTAACTTCAGCAGTCGGGGCCTTTGCTGTGTCGAACGGCCTTGTTGAAGCCAGCAAAATTCCAGATAACGGCGTTGTTGAAGTTAAAGTATGGCAAGTCAATATTAGTAAAACCATCATAGTGCACGTGCCAATTACTAACGGTGAAGTGCAAGAAACTGGTGATTTTGAGCTTGATGGCGTGACCTTTCCAGCCGCTGAAGTGAAACTTGAATTTATGGACCCTGCAGATGGCGAAGGGGCCTTATTTCCAACAGGTAACTTAGTCGATGAATTAGAGGTGCCGGGTATTGGTATGTTGTCTGCAACGATGATCAATGCGGGTATTCCTACAGTTTTCATTAACGCCAGTGAAGTTGGCTACGATGGCACAGAGCTACAAGAAGCCATTAACGGTGATGCATCGGCACTTGAAAAGTTAGAAACGATTCGCGCCTATGGGGCGTTGAAAATGGGGCTAATTTCTCATATTGATGAAGCAAAAGCACGTCAACATACGCCAAAAGTAGCTTGGGTTGCACCAGCTAAAACTTATCATGCATCAAGCGGTAAAATTGTAAATGAAACCGATATTGATTTAGTAGTACGTGCTATGTCGATGGGGAAATTGCACCATGCCATGATGGGCACGGCTGCGGTTGCAATAGGTACTGCAGCTGCTATTCCTGGCACATTGGTAAACCTTGCTGCAGGTGGTGGTGAGCGTCAGGAAGTAAACTTTGGTCATCCTTCTGGCACTTTAAAAGTCGGCGCTGCTGCAACACTTGTTGATGGCAATTGGCAAGTCACAAAAGCAAGTATGAGCCGAAGTGCACGTGTATTAATGGAAGGCTGGGTTCGAGTTCCTCAATAGTACACAGCTGTGCACAGATATAATTTAAATAAAGCGGCGGTTACGCCGCTTTGTCTAATCCGTAGCACTGTTGCTTCATACCTTCAATAAACTCGTCAAACTTGCCGCTCTGTTGCATGAGTTCTATTTCATCATTTAAGTCTTCTAAAACTTTTTGCCAGTGCGGCGTTGATTTGCTGACAGAAAAATATAGCGGTTTGTATTCAAGCTTAGGCTCTAATGCGACCAGTGATTCTAGTATTTGTCGTTTGCCGCTAAATGATAATTCAGACTTGTAAACGCTTGCTTTTAACACTTCAAGATCTGCCACAATTAGGCTTACGCGGTTGCTAAGTAACAGGTGAATTAGTTGGTACTCATTATTAGCGACGATTGTGTCGATTTCTTTATTATCAATCATGGCATCGAGTTCTTTGGTGTTTTTATATGAGCGAACTACACCAATAGGCAAGTCTTTTACAGAGTTTAAATCCCCATTAAATGGAATTTGAGTTCCTTTTAATGCCACGAATGATAAATCCCCACCTGGAATAGCATGACTCAAGGCGAGTAAATCGTTGCGGGTTTTATCGAGGAAATTATCTGAAATAACATCATCTTCAATGAAATATTCAGGAAAGAGAATATCAGCGCGACCTAATTCAGCTTCTCTTACGGCGCGTGCCCAAGGATAAAAGCTAATGTGCACGCCATAGCCTTTTTCAAGTAAGGAGCTTACAGCAAATTGGTAAAGCCAGCCTTTGTTGCATAAGTTTTCGTCTATATAAGGAGGCCAATCTAAAGTAACGAGCTTTAAAACATGTTTGGCATCTAAGTTATAACCATATCCGCCGTTGAAACGCACCGCTTCTTCAGTGATGATTTCGCCATTTTTTTCAAAGCTAACAGGCGTAAGGCCCGCAAGAGCTTGATATGAGGCGAATAAAAAAAATACGGTTAGTAGTTTCATAAATTGTTTAAGTTTTTGTTATTTATATAAAGCTTAGCCTTTTGCCGTAAATATACAACCTAGTAACTGTAACAATATCTAACGGATGGAGTACATTTTTCGATCACAGCTTATTTTAATAGGCTTGAGTGACAAAAAGTTTACATTTGTATTATGATATCACTTAATGCTTTTGCAGCTTAAGGATAACAACAATGATAAAACCAAGTATCTATATATCACTTCTAACAAGCTCTATGCTTGCTCACGCACAATTACCGCTTAGCGTTACAAGCCCAGATGGACAAATAACTGTAAAACTCGAAAAACAACAAAATCAGCTTGTTTATAGCGTAAATTATGGCAACCAAGAGTTTTTGCAGCAATCACAGCTTGGTTTAAATACCAACCTGGGTGATTTTTCACAAAGCCTAAAATATAAAAGCCATACAACAGCTTCAGTCAATGAAAGCTATAAGCTGCATAATGCGAAGGTGAGTGAAGTAAACTACACGGCAAATTCACTCAAAGCGCAATTTGAAAACCAAGAGGGCAGAATGCTTGGCGTCGAATTTAACGTGTCTGATAGTGATGTTGCATTTCGTTATCAGATATCGGGTGCTGAAACAGATACCCGTATTAAGGTGTTAGCTGAATACAGTGCTTTTAACCTACCAGATAATGCAACTACATTTATAAGCCCACAAGCCTTACCTGAAACGGGCTGGATGCAAACAAAACCAAGTTACGAAGAGCCTTACACCTTTAACGAAGCTCTTGGAACACCGTCAGCGAACGGCGTGGGCTATACCTTTCCTGCATTATTTAAAAATAGCGATAAAGGCTGGTTATTAATTTCTGAAACCGGTGTTGATAGTCATTATGTTGGCTCTAAACTAAGCGAAGGTACGAAAGACGGTGTTTACCGTATTTCATTTCCTCAGGCTGGAGAAAACAATGGCATTGGTGCAACTTATGCGGCTATGGCAATGCCTGCAACCACACCTTGGCGCACCATTACGTTAGGAGCAAGTTTAAAGCCAATTGTTGAATCAACCGTGGCGTTTGATTTAGTTAAACCCCTTTATCAAGCAAGCCAAGATTATAAAATGGGTCGTTCAACATGGAGCTGGATTGTTTGGCAAGACCCAAGTATCAACTACGATGATCAAATCAAATTTATCGATTTAGCTGCGTCATTAAACTTTGAATATGTATTAATCGACAATTGGTGGGATAAAAACATTGGCCGCGAGAGAATGGCTGAATTGGTTAAGTACGCCAATGGTAAGAACGTTGATGTTATTTTGTGGTACAACTCAAATGGCTGGTGGAATGATGCACCACAGACCCCACAAAATAGAATGAACAGTGCACCAGCACGTCGAAATGAAATGGCGTGGCTGCAAAGCATTGGTGTAAAAGGGCTTAAAGTAGACTTTTTTGGTGGTGATAAACAAGAAACCATTAAACTTTATGAAGATATTCTCACAGATGCAAATCAGTATGGTTTAGTGATCACCTTTCATGGTAGTACCATCCCGCGTGGTTGGGAAAGAATGTATCCGAACTTCGTCACATCTGAAGCGGTACTGGCATCGGAGAACCTTGTTTTTCATCAAAACTCGTTAGATTTACATGCCTATAACGCGACTATTTTACCGTTCACTCGTAATGCTATTGGCGCTATGGATTTTGCCCCAGTGTTTTTAAACAAACGCTTATCTCAAGATCAAACCGTCGGCACTATTCGCAAAACCACAGATACATTTGAACTGGCAACAGGTGTGCTTTATCAATCACCAGTACAGCATTTTGGCCTGACGCCAAATAACCTTGAAGAACAGCCTCAATTTGTTATTGATACTTTAAAGATGATGCCAACGGTATGGGATGAAACACGCTATATTGCAGGTCAGCCGGGTCAAGATGTAACGATCGCAAGGCGTCATCAGCAAACATGGTGGGTAGCAGCCGTGAATGGTGAAAATAAAGCCAAAACATTCGATATTGATTTACCTATGTTAGCGGGCAAAAAAGTCACCCTGTTGTTTGACAAAAAAGATGGCAGTGCTGGTACTAAGCAAGTCACAGTAAGTAACAGTGGCAAGTTAACCTTAAACTTATTAGCTCAAGGTGGCGCACTGATTATTGGTCGCTAACTGTGAGTTAATAGGCGATAAACAAAACCAAGTAGAGAAAAGCGAGCAGGTTGCTCGCTTTTTTTGGCTTTAGTTGCCTTACTAATTTGGGCGTGCTAGATTTCGTTGGGTGTGGTGATGTACTACACCGCTTTGAGGACGACCTTAAAGTTGTTATTTAAATTCGGGGACGACCCCATAAAGAGGTCGACCATGAATTGGATCCTACTTATTGCTGCTGGCTTACTTGAAGTCGCTTGGGCTTATGGCCTAAAACAATCAAACGGTTTTACTAAACCACTCATTTCATTCTTTACCATCTTAACCATGGCTGCGAGCTTCTATTGCTTAAGCGTGGCGCTTAAATCATTACCGCTCAGTTTGGCTTATGCAGTTTGGGTAGGTATCGGCATAATTGGCTCTGCAATTATTGGCATGACGTTTTTATCTGAAGGCGTAAGTCTATTAAAAATTGCCAGCTTACTGCTGATTGCCCTTGGCATTATTGGTTTGAAATTAGCGAGTTAAAGTTCGATAATTCGGCAGTTTTGTTTTAATTAATCCTTTTTCATTATATTCTTCTCGTCGAAGTATGAATTTAAAAAGGAATGAAAATGTATTGGGGATTATTAGGACCAGATAAAATTACCTCACAAAGGAGAACGCGAACATTAGGGTTAAGTTCAATTGTTCGTAAGTTTAATGATTTAGCCGTACCAGGTTTAGGTGGAGTTAAGTACGCTAAATCTGTTTTTTTAGCTTGTTTAGGTGTTGATGTTGCTGAAAAAGTTAGACAGTCAGGTAAACAGGTTACAAATATTCAAGTCACAAATGCGATAGAAGCACTTGCATGCTATTTGGCTTATGGCTCGACGGAGTGGAATAAAGATGACCGTTTAAGAGGCCGTACCAAATTAAACAGTCCAGCAGATTTAAGCTATAAAACTTTTAGCGGTACTAATTTTTATGTGACTCAGCCGATGCGTATGAGTACGGTGCAAGCATTACCTGGCTTAGGGTTTGTAGAATCAAAAGGTGAGAGATTTAATAGTTTTAGTCTTAACCAGCTGGGTAAAGATTTTGTAGACGCTGCTTGCGCAAGTTACAGGTGTCATCGACTTAGTATTATTGATTTTTTAGCTAGATGGGTAAAAGATGAAAAACAGCTCCCTTCATCATATACACCAAGCTTTGGCGAACTACTTCATGTAATGTCTCCACTTGTTCGGCTAGATCAGCATGCATTAAACTTGTTTAAGCAAGCTTTGCTTTCTGGTGAAAATAATAGTCGAAGAAGAGGTGTTCTTAAGTGGACGCAATCTGAAAACTTGAAAACTTATGTAAATTGGACAAAGCCTTTTTTTATTGAACAAACTCATTTTGATGATTTAAAAAGTGGAGCTTTCTTCTTTGAACTAAGAAATAAGTCTTTGGACTTGCTCAATGTAATTGAAGCTGAAATAGCGCCACTTAACCCACCAAGACTCGAGCTATCAGAACCTTTATCGCAAAGCATAATTGATGCAGTGAGTAACCTAAAAAAAGCTGCTAATGCTTTCCTGAGCCTTGAACATGATCCAAGCACATCAAAAGAAGCGACTTACTTTGCTAATCAATGCCTGCAAAAAAATGATACAGATATAATCATATCTTTATTAGAGCGAGATGAAGTTGTGCTTCGATGTCGGGGGAAACAAGTTCTTCCCGCAGCTGCATTTGGCAAACCAGAGCCTGTTAACAATGAAGAGCATGATTATTCTTTATTTCCAAAAGGTATTTCGTTCCGAGTATGGAATATGTATGTCCTTAATCAAGATTTTGAAAATAAGTTAGAAGAGTGGCTTGGTCTAGAGGGAGATAACGATGAGTAAGAAATTGCCCCCATCTTTAGCCAGCTATTTTGCTCCGCCTAGAGGTTTTAAAGGAGAGTTTGGTTTAGTAACAGGCTATTCGGCTGATGCTGAGTTTTTTAATGATGCGTTAGAAAAATTTACGTTAAATATGAAGGGGCAGAGGGCCTATCATGGAGGCATAAGCCTAGCCTTAATGCTTGACCCTAGTCACCCTCAGATATCTCCAATTGCATGCCCAGGCTTATTGCACCTAGCATTTAAAAACGATGCAACTAAACAGTTTAATTTATTGCATAGCAAAGTCGCATTACTTACTTTTAAAGCGATTGAGAGCGATGAGCAATTTATTCGTTTAATTGTTTCTACGGGTAACTGGACCAGACAAACACTTGAAAACAGCCTTGACCTTGTTTGGTCTATTGATGTTAAGCTCTATAATGAAGATGCACAAGGCAATGCTGATATTCTGGCTGCTTATCATTTTCTAAGTGATGTTCTTACCTATTTCGATACGGCTATTTTGAGTAACAGGGGTAACAGCAAGCTTATATCTGACACGCATAATAAATATGCAATGTTTCACAAGCTTTTAGATGAAGTGTTTGTTGAAGGTAATATAAAACCTCGCTTTTTTGACAATCGTTCAGCATCTCTTCTTGAGCAGTTGCCTGCTTTGGTAAAGCATCATTGTAACGATAAAAAGCGAAACTATTTAGCTTTAGGCTCCGGCTTTTACGAGGGAAGCTTAAGTGAAGGGGTCCCAAATGTAATCAGCGCTATCTACCAGCGTTTAAGTGATGAAAGCTTGCTCACAAAAAATGCTGAGAAAGATATTATTGTTAATCAGCACAGTTGTCAGTCTATTGCGAATAGCTTAAAAAGTTTAGATGAAAATAATTGGCAAGTATTAAAAGCATATGACCCATTATATCAAGGCGGACAAATGCAGCGAAGCTTGCATGCTAAGTTTATTTTTTCTGCTAAGTATTTACAAACCGATGATGAGTGTAAAAGATCGTGGGCGTATTTAGGATCTGGTAATTTAACTGGTCCAGGCTTTACCCAAAAAGCGTCAAAGTTTGGTGGTAACTTAGAAGCCGGAGTGGTCTTCAAACCTAAAGGAATAACGTGGTTTGGAGAAGGCAATCCAGAATCGGCTATAAGTTTAAAATTACCGGTTTGCTTTGATGAGAGCTATTACTTAACTGAAGCATCTCAACTAAGTGCAGGTAGTGAAATGCCTGAACATGATGCTGAACATTTATCTTTACCGATATCTTACTTTTTAATCGAAGAACTTGACCATGATAAACAAGTTTTAATACCCAATGCACCATTTACTGATGCATACACAGTCGCTAATACTTGCTCTGATAAGCTAACAGTTGAATCAGAAACCCGTTTACTATGGTATGGAAAACCACCAAGGCAACTCACTGTTTCATGGATTAATAATGGCACTGTCCACACTGAAGATATTCCCGTTATTGATCAATATGGTCGGATTGCTGCAACAGAACTCTCAGAATTAGCCCTTGATGATGCATGGTATATGTTTAGTTCTTTTCCGCTTCTACCAAGCTCTGAAACTGAAGGTGACGAGGGCGATGAAGCATCTGAAGATAATCTAGGAGTGAGGTCTGAAACAGATGTTGAAGTCGATAAAAGCTATTCAATTAACTCAATGATGGCTTTGATTGAGCTCATCGCAGAAAAGCAAACTGATGTACCAGAAAAAGACTGGTTACAATGGTGCACTCGCTTAGAGCAAACATTTTCTCAATTAAAGAACAATTTAGCTTTTGCTTTCTTTAAAGAGATAGGGGTTAATCCAATTTCACCATTATGGCAGCCTCCTTTTAGACCAGGTTATGCTGAAACAAATGCAACTGAGTCAGGTGCTTACTATGAAGAACTATTGAAACGTCTAGAACAAAAATTAGGCTTTGCAGCGTTAGCAAAATTAGGAGAGCAGTAATGAAATTTAAAGGTTGGGAGCAAGTAGCAAATATCATTTCTGACTCTTTGCAGACGAATGACAGGTTAAATGCAGGGCAAAAGCTCAGTGTTCAGAATTTAATAAAAACATTACCAAACTCAGGCGCCATAATTGCAGATGAAGTTGGTATGGGTAAAACACGTATTGCTGTTGAGCTTATTCATGCTGTTAAACAAGCTGGTGGACGTGTATTGGTTGTTGTGCCTACAACACTTGGTTTTCAATGGCAAAGTGAACTAGAAGAGAGAGATAAAAACCTAAAGCCTAAATCTGTAATAAGAAGTCTTTGGGGATTTCTCGATGTCTATAACGATGAAGATACAGCAGAGCCTTGGGCGGATGAGCATGTAGTTCTTCTTTCACAAAACTTTGCAAATTGGCGGTTAGGAGTCAGTTCTAAAGCTGAACGTTGGGCCTTACTGCCTGAGGTTTACGGCCAATATCATAAGTTTCATTATGGGAGTGTTCCAAGAGGTTACCATAAGCGCACAGACCTAGTGTCTTGGGAGGCCGAAGTATGTGCTAGAAACATAGTGACACATGCAAGTAAGTTACCTAAAAATCACATTATTAGCAAAACCCTAAGTGATGTAGTAAATAGCTTTAATTGGGGCATAAGTGGCTTTGAGGGTGATGTATTTTCAGCGGGGAGTGAATATAGAGCTCTACTCGAAAAAGCGGTAGGCTTGGGTTTAGGCGCTTTTGATTTAGTTGTAATAGACGAAGCGCATAAAAGTAGAGGTGAAACGAGTAGCCTTAGTACTATTTTGAATAATATAGTATTAAGAGCCGAGACAGCTCGTAATCTTGCTATGACTGCAACGCCAGTTGAATTAGGTGTTGGTCAATGGGAAGACATGCTTAGTAGGATTGAGCTTGAAAAAGATAAACGTGATGAAATCCTTGAGATGGTTAAACAATATGCCCAGGTTGTTTCAAAGTTAAAGAAAACGTGGCGTTCAGATCCATCAATTAGAAAACAGTTTAAAGACATTTCAAATCAGTTTCAGCAGGCTCTAGCGCCTTATTTGTTCAGAAGAGATAAGCGTCAAGATGAAACTATTAGAGCGTTCCAGAAAGCTTCAGACTTACCTATCAATGCTTATCGTAGGCAAATACCAGTCAATGTAGAAGTAACTGAACTTACAAACCAATGGAAAAAAATTGTTTGTGCCGTTGAAGGTCTATCAGCTGCAACTAGCATGCAGACAGATTCAACTTCTAAGAGAGCGAGGCTAACTTTAGCGAATGGTCACGGTATTGCAGGAATAATTGATAAATCAATTAATGCTTCTGAAGATGATGATGCATTAGAAGCTGATGACGTTTCCTTGCCTAGTAAAAAAGAGCAAAGAGCTCAGTGGTGGCAATCAATCATTGCAAATTCCTATCAATCGGGAGATGAGTCACTTTATAGTCATCCGGCCATTCTGAAAGTAATTAATGAGATTGAAAGTGATTTATCTCAGGGTCAGAAAGCACTTGTATTTGGCAAGATGACAAAACCAATGCGTGCTTTAGTTAACCTTCTAAATGCGAGAGAAATGCTTAGCTCTCTTCAACAAGCGCGTTATTGGCCTCAAAGTAAAATCCATGTAGCTACAGAAAACAGTTCAGAATCTGAAGAGCTGGCAGTAAAGGCGGCACTCGAACAGCTGAATATTGCATGGAGTATCGACGAAGTAAACCAGAAGCTAGCTAAACAATATACCCAGCACTCTTATAGGGTCGATAAGTTTAAAAACACTTTAATTGATAGGATTGAAGAAGCCAAAGTTGAAGTATTTGATGCTAGGACCTCTTCGTTGTTCGAAGCATTTAAAGCATCTGTGAATTTAAAACAACAAGAGCAATCAACAAATTTAAATGACTTTGCAAATGCAATATCTGAATTAATAGATAAAGAAGGATTTGAGTTTTCGTCAATTGAACTTGCACAAGGTTTTAAGGATTTAATGAGTGTGGTGACCGCTAAAAATGAGGGCGATGAAAATGGCGATGGTGAGTTAGATATTGATGAAGCAACAGGATTATGGCCGCTCATTACTCAGCGTGTTTCAGATGAGTTTGCTCATGTTAGAGGCGGTATGGCACGCTTAATGTACGGTGGAACGGAAGCACATAGTAGGAGAGTTATGCAGCTAGGTTTTAATCGTCAAAATAGTTTTCCTAAGGTGGTTGTAGCTCAGTCAGTAGTGGGACGTGAAGGGCTAAATTTACATCAAGCGTGTAGAGTTGTGTACTTACTTCACCCTGAGTGGAACCCTGGTGTAGTAGAACAGCAAATAGGTCGTGTTGATCGTCTTGGCTCGAGATGGCAAAAAGAATTCGAAGATTATCAAGAACAAGGCGGAGAATTGCCATTTATAGAAGTAAAGCCAGTGATATTTAAAGGCACTTATGATGAATATAATTGGCAAGTTCTTGATGCAAGGTGGGATGAACTTCGCTCCCAATTACATGGCGTGATCTTACCTGAGTCTGACAGAACTAATGGTGATGAAGAGATTTATGACGAGTTGTGTAAAGCAGCGCCTGATTTTACACCTTGTTGAAAAGATTTTGCATGTTCTATCTTAGAAACAAGCACCTTCTATAAGAGTTTGGTTGTTTAAGATAATCTCGATTCTCAAGTGTAGGTGGTCTTTAATTCCATAATAAAAATCCGATAGGCTGTTGCTCTATCGGATTTTGGGTCTAGATCAAATGCAATTTGGGATTTATTAATTAGTGTAATTTTTTATAATCAACGACTAGTTGCTGTTGTACGCCAAGGCCTTCAATGCCAAGTGTAACTGTGTCGCCGTCTTTTAAGTAAACCGGTGGAGTTTGCCCTAAACCCACACCTGGTGGCGTGCCGGTAGAGATAACATCACCCGGTTGTAAACTCATAAATTGGCTGAGATAACTAACTATAAACGCTGGATCAAACACCATGGTTTTTGTGTTGCCGTTTTGATACTGGGTATCGTTCACCTTTAACCACATATCTAAATTAAGTGGATCAGGAATTTCATCTTTGGTGACTAACCATGGGCCAAGTGGTCCAAATGTGTCACAGCCTTTGCCTTTATCCCATTGTGAACCGCGTTCTAATTGAAAATTTCGTTCAGACACATCGTTACATACACAATAACCGGCAATGTAATCATAAGCGTTTTCAACATCGACATACGAGGCGTGTTTACCAATGACAATGGCAAGTTCAACTTCCCAGTCTAGCTTTTCGCTATTTTTGGGCTTGATTATATTGTCGTTAGGGCCGCTAATAGCGCTGGTGGCCTTGCTAAATACTTCAGGCTCATTGGGAATGGCCATGCCAGATTCTGCGGCGTGATCAGCATAGTTTAAGCCAATGCAAATAAACTTACCTACATCAGCAATACATGAACCGATACGCACAGGCTCTTCAATAAGCGGCAAGGTGTTTAAGTCAATTTGACTAATAAAATTGAGTGTTACTGGTGATAAAGCTTGGCCATTGATGTCTTTGAGCACGTTACTTAAACAACGTAGCTTACCATCGCTATCAATGATGCCGGGTTTCTCTTGGCCAAAAGGGCCGTATCTTAGTAGTTTCATGATGATTCTCTTTACTTCTATTAGTTATTCAAGGTGACGAAACCGCCATCAATGGGAAAATTACTGCCGGTAATAAAGGCTGCATCATCTGAGCAGAGATATTCGACCAGTCCGGCAATTTCTTCTGGTTTGCCCATACGACCTATAGGTTGACTTTTAGAGAGCTTTTCAAACATTTCAGCTTGATTATCTGGGTAACTTTGGGCTAAAAAATCATCAACAAATGGGGTGTGCACTCGACCAGGCGCAATGCAATTACAGCGGATGCCATCATTTATATAGTCTTTTGCAACTGAATAGGTCATGGTTAATACCGCGCCTTTCGTCATTGAGTAAGCAAACCTGTGAGCAATACCAACCGAAGATGCAACCGAAGCAAGGTTAATAATGACGCCGCTTTTTCGAGATTTCATGCTCTCGATAGCTGCATGAATACAGTTATAAACGCCCTTAACATTAATGTTATAGAGTCTGTCCAAATCAGCTTCTGTGGTGTTTTCGATATTGCCGATATGGGCAATACCGGCGTTGTTAACCAAAATATCAATGGGGTAGTGCTTGGTAATCGTATTAAATAACTCGTGAACTTGTTGATGGTTTGCAACATCGACGGCGTACGCATCGGCACTGCCACTGTCGCGAAGAATTTCATCTTTCACTAAGTTTGCAGCGTCAAGGTTTAAATCAACCACCATGATATGCATGTCACGTTTTGCCAAACGCAAACAGATGCTGCGCCCGATGCCACTTCCACCACCGGTTACTAGGGCAATTTTTTTTGTGTTTTGCTGGCTCATAAAAAGTCCTTAACTGGGGGAATTAAAATAATTGGTAAAGTCTCTTGGCATTATCGGACCAAATCTTTCGCTGCTCAGAGACTGGTAGAACACTTATCAGCTCATCGCTGATGTAATGCCAGTCGGTATAACAGCCATTCATGTTAACCACTGGCCAGTCGCTGCCCCATAAAATACGGTTGGCTCCAAATAACTGATAAATGAGTTCAAAGTAGGGGCGATATGTATCGATATCGACACAACCTGCTTTAGCTTGTGACATGAGCCCAGAAAACTTAATTGCAACATTTTTTAAGCATGCGAGTTGATAGAGGGAGTCTTCCCATTGCTCTGATTTTGGCTTAGTTAAATCTGGTTTAGCCAGATGATTAATAACAATGTTTAAATTAGGATGTTGCTTTGCAATAGTGATGATATGCGGCAAATGGCATTCATGAACTAAGGCATCAAAGCAGAGGTTATGCGCCGCTAAAAATTGAAAAATTGGCGTAAATTCTGGGTTTAAGATCCAATCAATTTGCTCAATATCTTGCAGCATAGGGCGTACACCTTTGAAGTAAGGATCTGAAGCAAATAAGTTTAACTGTCTTATAGCGTTTGTATCGGTAAAGTCGACCCAACCAACAACACCTGCAATAAAGCTATGGGACTTAGCAAGTTTCAGTAAAAAACGCGTTTCATCATGTGAGTCGGCCGCTTGCACCACAATAGTGTTAGCAATGTCATTAATAGCAAGGGTCGTAGTGAGCCTTTCTGGTAAATAATCTTGATAAAGTACAGTTAAATCTTCACTTAACCAGCGATAGTCGCCACGGCTCAATTTCCAAAAATGTTGATGGCTATCTATTTTTTTAATCGGGTTGAGTGTGCTGATTGTGTTCATGATGCGTCTCCGCTTTCTGGAGTCGGTGCATGCTGTGCAATGAGACCCGCTGTTTTTAAATCTTGCCAAAACTGGTTCGGGATCACCTGATTAAATAATTCGACGGTTTTGTGCACCCGTTTTTCGTTACCAAGCCCAGGTATAACCGAGGCAACAGCGGGATGCGCGAGTGGAAACTGTAAAGCTGCAGCTACTAATGTGACATTATGATCAACACAAACAGCTTCAATTTTGGCGACTTTGTCGATGATTTCTTGTGGGGCTGGTTGATAGTTGTAGTATGGGTTTCGAAAATTGCTAACGCCCGTTGCTAATATTCCCGAGTTATAGGGCCCACCTAAGATAATAGACGCACCATGCTCTATACATGCAGGTAAAAAATCATCGAGAGGTTGCTGCTCTAATAGTGAGTAACGACCGGCTAATAAAAAGCAATCGAACTGACCAATTGCCATTGCACGTTGGCATATTTCAACTTCGTTAACCCCTAAACCGATAGCTTTAATTTGCCCACTTGCTTTGAGCTCTTCTAACGCGCGGTAGCCGCCTTGCTCAAATTGCATAAAATAAAAGGCATCTCGCTCGCCATGTGTATCAACCCCTAAGTCATGGACGAGTAAAATATCAATTTCAGCTAAGCCTAAGCGTTGCTGGCTATCTTCAAAAGAGCGCATAATGCCATCGTAGCTATAGTCATATTGAGCATCAAAAGGCATGGGGGTAGCAAAACCATGACGGAGCTGCGTTACATCAGCATGGGGATCTGGTTTGATCAATCTGCCAACCTTAGTTGATAGAATATAGTCTTTTTTACCAAGGCCGCGCAGGGCATCACCAACACGACGTTCACTTAACCCAGCGCCATAGCGAGGGGCGGTATCGAATAATGAAATGCCCACATCAATTGCTGCAGTTAAGGTGTTTTTAGCTTCTTCATCGCTCACTGCTTGATATAGGTTACCCATAGAGGCCGCGCCAAAACCGAGGGTTGAAACCTCAATGCCGGTTTTTCCAAGCGGACGCGTTTTAAATGTGTTTTTCATAACCTACCTCTTAAGGTTTCCTTACTTCACCAAAAAATCGGGCAGTTCAGATACAGTGGCACAGCCTAGCTGATTCATGATCTGAGTAATTTGCATCATCAAGGCATTGATGGTGTGAATGCCGCCTCTATCGCCAAGGGCACCCACGCCATACACAAAGGGCCTGCCTAAAAATGTAAAGTCAGCGCCGCTTGCAAGTGCACTCACAATATTTGTTCCGCTACGAAGCCCACTATCCATAAAAATTTTGATGTCGTTTGAATACTTGGCAGCGACTGTTTGCAGTGGTTTGACGGGAGATTCACCGGCATCTAGCTGACGCGCTCCATGATTTGACATAACAACCCCATCTGCGCCGAGCGCAATGGCCGCTTGTACATCAGACTCATTAATCAACCCTTTAATGATCAAAGGCCCTTGCCATAAATCGCGAATCGGTTTTAAACCTTCCAGATCAACGCGGCCCATGACGGTTTTATTCATAAAAGCTGCAAGCTCATCGGTAGGCATATTTTTTGGCATATACGGCTTGAGGGTTTCCATTTCTGGTTTACCAGCAAGCGCTGTTTCATAAAGCCAACGGGGTCTTGATAGCATTTGCAGAATATTAGACAGCGTCATCTTCGGTGGCATAGCAAGGCCATTTCGAATATCACGTGGTCTGTAGCCAAAAGTAGGCACATCAACGGTGACCACTAGCACAGGGTAGTGGGCTGCTTTGATGCGATTGAGTAAATCAAGCCTAATCTTTTCATCGGTCGGGTTATAAAGCTGAAACCACGCATGGCCTTCTGATACTTCTGCGATGCGCTCAAGGCTAGATGATGAAACCGTGCTTAATACATAAGGAATGTTTTTTTCAGCGGCGGCTTTAGCAAGAATCTCAGGGGCTTTTGGCCACATTAATCCTTGTAAACCAACAGGCGCGATACCAAATGGGGCAGCGTAAGTATGACCAAATAACTCGACAGTTTGGCTGCTACCTGTAAATGGCTTTAATAGCTCACTGCGTAATTGCACACTATTGATGTCATCTCTGTTTCGTTTTACACCATGCTCTTGCATACAACCGCCTTCAAGGTAATCGAAGGCAAAGCGAGGAATACGTTTCTTGGCTTTTTTCTTAAGGTCGGCAACATCTGGGTAAAGGTGGTTAAAGTAATTGCTCATGATGAATTCCTCAGCTTTATTTCAAGCACGCAGGCCCAATGCTATCGAAGGTTTTATACGTTAATAAAAACTCTTGATGTCCCATTTGCTCAGATTTGGTTTGTTCACCATTGCCAACTCGAACAATCAACTCAAAAATTTCATCTCCCACTTGCTTAACGGTTTTACTGCCTTCAATAACAGCGCCGGCATTTATATCCATATCATCACTGAGATTTGCATAGGTTTCTGGGTTAGCGCAGATTTTAATAACCGGTGAAATGGCAGAACCAACAACAGAGCCGCGGCCTGTGGTAAATAAGGTGATATGAGCTCCTGAGGCTATCATTTCGACAATCTCTTGGTTGTCTGAAATATTTGGAAAACCAAACATAGGTTCGCCATCGGGCACCACATCCATTAAGAACAAGCCTTTTTTATTTGGCTTTTCTCCTGGTTTGATAATGCCGTTTATTTGCGATGCGCCAGACTTGGCATAGGCGCCCATTGATTTTTCTTCTTGAGTTGTTAAACCGCCTTCCGCATTGCCTGGGGCAAAACTGCCATAGCCCATTTTGGTGTAGTAATTTTCTGCTTTGACAACACAATCAATAAGTTGCTTGGCGAGTTCTGGGCTTTCGGCTCGATGAGCCATGATTTGCTCACAACCGACAAGTTCACCGGTTTCTTCAAAAATGCAGGTAGCATCCGCGCTAATTAATCGGTCAAAACATTTTCCAACTGCCGGATTTGCGCTTATGCCACTGGTGCCATCAGAGCCACCACAAATAGTGCCAATGACAAGCTCATCGAGATGCATGTACTCAATTGGGCATTGAGCAAGCTGCTCAAGCATGATTTGGCTTTGCATAATGCCTTTGGCAATAGTGTTTTTTGTGCCGCCATTTTGTTGGATCACTAGGGTATTTACTGGACGACCAGACTCAGCAATCGCATCGCTCAAATACTCACGGTTAAAACCTTCACAGCCTAGTGACACTAATAAAACACCGCCCACATTAGGGTGAGTGCAAATGCTTTTCATCATTGCAAGCGCATAGTTGTTTGGATAGCAGCCCGGGAAACCGATTAGTTGCACATCAGGGTGATCCATCTTATTAACGATAGAACGTGCAACATGGTGCGCACACTCAACCAAGTAAACCACAACTAGGGTATTTCGAATGCCTTTTGAGCCATCGTTTCTTAAATAGCCGCGCATATTATTCTCCCGTTACTGTATGGCGAGTGTGGCTAGCAATGTAGTCACTTTTCATATTGTGTAGATGAACATGTTGGCCAGTTTTTATAGCTTCAGTCGCAGAGCCTATTGAAGCCCCATACTTTAAAATTTGCTCACCGGCAGCAATATCTTGGCAGGCAATTTTGTGTCCGATAGTGACACTTGAATCGAGTGTTATTACCTGATTTGTAATGTTAATTTGCTCGCCTTTTTGCGCCGAACGGCAGCAAACAATGACATTATCGTGTGGGTGTAACTGTACAAATTTATTCTCAGCCATAGCCATCTCACGTTGTTAATCTGCAACGATTTGAAAAATGAATTTCTTTGTAAAATATGTTTGGGCTTGAAGTGAGTCAACGCGTTTAGCACGTATTTTAAACAGGTTTTTGTATATGAAATTTTGGCTGTAGCGATGTTTTATGTTTAATCATTTGTACAAAAATCACTCTGGCTGATGGTGATTTTCTACATCAAATATGTGCGACTCTATAAACTGGTTTGACATTGTTTAAATCGATTTTACATGGCATAGCGAGTAATCAGTGAGCCTTGTATTAAAACAACAGGCTTGATTATGAACACACATAAAAGAACACACACGAAACGTAACAAGGACCGCGTCGTATCAAATGACATGCTGATCCCTTTTATTTTGGTTGCGGCACTATTTCCGCTTTGGGGTTTTGCAAACGATATAACCAACCCTTTAGTTAAAGCATTTAAAGATATTTTCTTGATCTCAAACACACAAAGCAGCTTGGTGCAATTTGCGTTTTATTTAGGCTATGGCGTAATGGCAATCCCTGCTGCTTTGTTTATTCGGCGCTTTAGTTATAAATACGGCATCGTTTTAGGGCTTGGTCTTTATGCTGTTGGGGCTTTATTGTTTATTCCAGCAAGTGTGTATGGCGAGTTTAACTATTTTCTTGCGGCATTATGTATCTTGACCTGTGGTTTAGCGCTGTTAGAGACAACGGCAAACCCATATATTTTATCAATGGGCAGCCCACAAACTGCAACCAAACGACTTAATTTAGCGCAAGCATTTAACCCAGTAGGCTCTTTACTTGGCATGTTTGTGGCCTCAAACCTGATTTTAAATAATCTTCATGTTGCAAAGTTTCGAGCAGAAGAAAAAGCAGCACATCCCGAGTATGCGCAAATGCTACCTTCGATTGTCAATGGTAAATTAACCGATGCACTACAGCAGTTTGCAGTAACCAATCCTGTACATCACCAACTCATGCAAAGCGCTGATTTAGCGACTATTCGCACCCCGTATGTGGCAATTGCATTGGTTGTGATCTGTTTATTGTTTGTTTATTTGTTTTATCGGTTGCCTAATACACAGCTCATGGCATCAGATAAACGCAATCAAGCATTAAAGCCTTTATTTATAAGGCTTATAAACAACAAACCCTATCGTGAAGGGGTCGTTGCACAGGTGTTTTATGTAGGTGCTCAAATTATGTGTTGGACCTTCATTATTCACTACGGCATGGCTGAGGTAGGGCTAAGTGCAGCCGAGGCACAGCATTTTAATATTATTGCTATGTGCTTTTTTCTTGCGAGCCGATTTTTATGCACCTACCTACTTAATTGGTTTAAAGCGGGGCTGTTATTAATGTGGTTTGCAATAGCCGCTGCGAACTTGATGTGTTTGGTGGTTTTTATCGGTGGTGAAGTGGGGCTTTACTCTTTAGTTGCGACCTCTGCCTGTATGTCTTTAATGTTTCCAACTATTTATGGCATTGCTTTGAATGGCTTAAAAGCGGATGCAAGTATTGCCTCTGCGGGGCTGGTAATGGCAATCGTTGGCGGGGCATTAATGCCCCCATTACAGGGGACGATTATTGATGCGAACCCCATTGCCTTTTTAAGTGCTGAACAAGCGTCATTTTTATTACCTATGCTGTGTTTTGTTGCAATTACGATTTTTGCGTATCGTGTTGTTTTTATTCATAAACAATAAAAGGAGAGTCAGATGCAGTACTGCCTTACATTAGAGCTAAAAAACGACCCAGAGCTTATAGCTACCTACGAGCAATACCATAGCCCTAAACAAGTTTGGCCTGAAGTCATAAGTGCTATTCGCGATTCAGGAATTACCGACATGGCTATTCATCGTGTTGGCACAACTCTTATCATGATAATGCAAACCGATGATTCATTTAGCTTTACAGAAAAAGCAAAACAAGATGCGATGAACCCAAAGGTGCAAGCATGGGAAAGCCTAATGGAGCAGTTTCAGAATGTAGATAGCAATAATCAACAAGAAAAGTGGCAGTTAGTCGAGAGGATATTTTCTCTAGAAGAGCAGGTGGGTTAGTTTCCGAATTTAAGTTTCGAGGGGCTAGTTTCAAGTTACAAGTTTCAAGGGGCTAGGAGCTAGGTACTAGGCGCTAGGGTAGACCGAGTGGATTCGAACCACTGACTTTTGGGTCGGGTTATAGAGAGCGGTAGTGTGCTAACTAGCTGAGATAGAACTGTATAATGTTGATTTTAGGATAATAAAATTCTGAGAAGTTTTAATAAATTGGTACGACCGAGTGGATTCGAACCACCGGTTTTGGCGTGGGTCATACAGAGCGGTAGTGCTCTAACCAACTGAGTTTCAACTGTATAATATTGACTCTAGGATAAAAAATTATGAGGAATTTGAATAAATTGGTACGACCGAGTGGATTCGAACCACCGATTTTGGCGTGGGTCATAGAGAGCGGTAGTGCTCTAACCAACTGAGTTTCAACTGTATAATATTGATTAGGATAATAAAATTATGAGGAATTTGAATAAATTGGTACGACCGAGTGGATTCGAACCACCGACCTCTACCATGTCAAGGTAGCGCTCTAACCAACTGAGCTACGGTCGTACTGGGATGTTAAAATCAAGATTGGTACAACCGAGTGGATTCGAACCACCGACCTTTGGACCGGGCCGTTAAGAGTGGTAGTGCTCTTTCCTTTGGTTATACCTAAATCGTGGTACAACCGAGTGGATTCGAACCACCGACCCCTACCATGTCAAGGTAGTGCTCTAACCAACTGAGCTACGGTTGTATTTTGATTTAAAACTGTTGTTAGCGTGGCTAATCAACGGAGGCTAATATATAGCGACTGGTTGTGTGAATCAAGCAGCTTTAGCTATTTTTATGCTAAATGCTGGTTTTTTATTCATAACGGACTAATTTCGCACGTTCTGTAAAAACCTTGCCACCAAGTGACATGGCTTTTAGCAGAGCGCTTAAGACTTTGTAAAATTGCGGCATTACTGTCGCTATCTACAAACTGGGCCATTTCGGTGTCATGCCATATTTGCTGGTAAAGAGGTTGTAGGGTTTCTAATCGACCCACTAAGAATGATTGATAGGGCTGTAATTGCTCTAAATAAAACTTTTTAAACACATTACTTAGCGTTTGTGCCTTTTGTTTATTCTTGTTCGCAGGGCAGAGCTCCTCTTTTGAGTACTGCTTGAGCAGCGCTGTTATTTGTTGATTGTAATGTGTTTGCACCCTTGCCGCAGAAATGAGTAGCTTGTTGTATTTAAAACGGTTTAATACTTCGAGTTGGTTGATGATTTGCTCAGGGTCTACAGCGTTTATTTTGCCGTTATTAATATGGTTGTTTAATTTAGCAATTTGCTCCATCGCGCTCACGGTTTCGCTAAAACCTGCGGTGTTTTCATCAATGTGAGTCGAACTTAGCTGCCAGCTTTGCTTAAACTCGCTTTCGTTGAACAGCATAGCTTTAAAGTAGTTAGGAAGGTTTGCTTGCTTTTGTACTGCGGTGAGTTTTATTTTTTCAAACAGATCATCCTGATCTTCAAAGCTTTCTAAGCACTCATTTGCGCTTTGAATAAACTTAATTTGATAACTAAGAATGTTAGCAGGCGTTGCTGTTTTGCCGAGCTGATTATTGTGCTCAGCAATAAGAGTTGCGAGTTTACATTGGCGTAATTGGGCAAGCTCGATCATGCCAATGGTTGCTTTATCTTCAGTATTTTCAGTGAAGTGGTTAACAGCTAGTGTACTTGGTTTAGAGAGTTTAAAACTTTCAGTTTTAAGCACGTTTTCTAATCGTTGCGCGTAGGTGTGATTTACATCACCCGAAGAGGGCGTGCAGGCAATAAGTGCCACGCACGCTGTTGCGATGATAGAGTTTAAAAGGCTATTGGTTTTGCAAAAAAGGTGCATGTTTAAATCGCCTATGAACCGTGAACATCAACATAATTGCTGCGGCACTTAACCCCACAATAATGCCTATCCAAAAGCCATGAGGGCCCATTGCTGGAACAATTAAATCTGTACGAGCAAGTACGAAGCCAAGCGCAAAGCCGATCAACCAATACGATACAAAGGTGATATAACCAATCGGTGCCGTGTATTTTAATCCCCGTAAAATACCATTGGCTGAAACTTGCAGGGCATCTGGTAACTGGTAGATACAAGCCAGTACCATGATTGAAGAAGCTAGCGCCAATACTTCAGGGTTGTCAGAATACAATTGGCTTATTATATCTCGAGCAAAAAAGGTCACACTTGCCAGTAAAAAAGCAATAATTGCCGCGAGAATATAACTCGTTTTAACGGCATTTTTTAACTGCTGATAATGTTGTTGGCCAAACAAATTGCCTATTCGAATGCTAATGGCAATTGAGAGGCTCAACGGCATCATAAACAATAGTGTCGTTACACTGGCCGCAATTTGGTGACCCGCAACGGCAACTGCACCTAAGTGCGCTATAAACAAAGGAATACAAGCAAATAGCGTGACTTCAAAAAAGGTAGCTAATGAAATTGGAATACCCACTTTGGTGATAGTCCATAAAGTAGCGGGCTTTGGCGCTTCGAAATTTGCTAATAATGCTTTGGCATCAATCTTTTTATTAAAGTGGCAATAAATAACCTGAGTTAACGCCATTGCAGTAAATACAAGTGCGGTGGCAATACCACAGCCCGCGCCACCGTATGCTTGAAAACCTAATTTACCATGTATAAATACGTAGTTGGCTGGAATATTGACCGCTAAGCCAATTAAGCTAATGTAAAAAGCAGGTTTGGTCATTCCCATACCTTCAGTGATATTGCGATACACACTGAAAAGTAAAAAACCAAAAATACCCCATTTAACAAAATGAATGTATTGCTCAGCTAAGTGGGTAATAGACTGTGAGGTGTCTAATTGACTAAGCACAGTATCAGCAAGGCTTGCCAGCCCTAAACCGATTATGGCAAGTACTAACGCCAGATACAGGCCCTGTTGAAAATAATGACTAATACCTTGTTTATCGTTTGAACCAGCAAACTGCGCTATGATACCCGTCAACGCCAATAATATGCCTTGCAATGCAAGCATTAACGGATTCCAAATACCCGTTGCAATAGAAAGTGCTGCCAAGTCTGTTGCACTCACTTGGCCTGCCATCACGGTATCTACAACCGTCATTAAAATAAGGGTTACCTGTGCCAAAAAAACAGGAATGGCTAACGAAATTAACCTTTTGGCTTCCCAACTACAAAAAGACATAAATTACACGACTAAATAAACAGACAGCCATTGTAATCTATTCATAGATCAATAAAAATCGCAGTTATCTATTTAATAAAGAAAAGAGAAAGCGATGTTCACTGGAATTGTGCAAACGCAAGCCGTTGTGGTTGACGCTACTAACCAAGGCGGTGTATTGAGGCTAGCTTTAAAAGTAGAGCAGCAATATGCTGAAAACTTGAATATCGGCGCGAGCATAGCCATTAATGGTTGTTGTTTAACCGTGGTGAAGTTTGCATCAGACACTCAAGGGTGCTGTGTTATAAATTTTGATGTGATTGATGAAACATTGAAGTTAACCAACCTAGGTATGCTGGCTGTCAATGATACGGTAAATTTTGAACGTTCAGTGACTTTTGGTACTGAACTAGGTGGGCATATCGTGTCGGGTCACATTCATTGTATGGCCGAGATACTTTCAATTAACCATTTTCAAGATAACTGTAAGATGCAATTAGCATTAGCAAAAGAGTGGCAAAAATACGTTTTGTATAAGGGATTTGTGAGCGTTAACGGGGCAAGCCTCACTGTAGGTGAAGTTGATGAGCAGGGCTTTTGGCTACACCTGATCCCTGAAACACTCTCTATTACCAATCTCGATAACTACCGCGAAGGTGATAAGTTAAATATCGAAGTTGATCAGCAAACTTATACCATTATCAACACGGTCGAAAATTATCTTTCGCAACAAGCAAAATAAATACATCAAACGAGCAAATTAAAAAATTTGCTCGTCGTCACTATCGACATGTAATTCGAGTTTGTTATGTGCGTAATCTATATGCATATTTAAATGAATGGGATTGCAACATGCTGCGCAATCTTCATAGTAATCTTGGTCACCGTCGCTTGCATCAAGTGCAACATGAATGTGGTGGCCACAGTGAGGGCATGAAATCCGTTGTGTGTATTGGTCTTTCATCAGCTTTTACCTTAATCAGGCATGCCTGAGTTCGTTAAATTGCAATCTTCGTTAAACTCTAACTCATCAAAAATGAATCTAGATTTAATTAGATTGATATAACTCACTAACCGAATAGATGTAAGCGTAGTGCTACCAATTCGGTTAGCATCTTTATTAATACGCTTTATAAGCTAAATATAGCTGTGTTTAGCGGTTTGTGACATTCCTTTTACAGTGAATTCTTGCTTATTTCAGTAGCTGATCAATTTGTTGTTTTGCTTCAGTAAGATAGTGCCCTGCAAAGATATTGGCATTATTGAGCATAGGGTATAGTTGATAGATGGCTCTACGTTGCTCGTAACCTACCTGCAATGGGTAGATATCGTTATAGGCATCATAAAAGCTATCAGGCAATGGCGCATAAAGCTCACTCATTGCTATATCGCATTCCCGATCACCATAATAACAAGCAGGGTCAAATACACTGGGTACATTATTATAAAAGCCCATATTTCGACGCCAAAAATCACCGTGCAATAACGAAGGCTCTACAACATGGCTATGCAGTGCGTCTTTAACAAAAGTGATGAAGGAGTCTTGGTTGACAAGCTCAATACCTTTTTCTTGTAATAATTGTAATTGCCAACCAATGCGCTCTTCAGCAAAAAATACATCCCATTTTTTGTGCCAACGATTTGGTTGTAGAGTAGGGCCAAGGAAGTTGTCGTTATCTAAGCCGAACATAGCTTGGGTATGCTTTTGGTGTAAATGGGCAAGGTGCTCCCCCATTTCATGCCAATTGGTATGGGGCTGTTTATCAAGCTCTAACCATTCAAGCACGATAAATGAAAACTCAATATTGCAACCTGTGGTGATGCAATCTGGGATCATAAATAAGCTTTCTTGGGTTAATAGCTCAAGATTAAAGGCTTCGCACTCTAGGCGCTCAAGATCACTCAAGTGAGCAACTTTCACAAAGAAGTGGTGTAGATCATCACCAATTTGGAAGTATTTGTCGTTATTGGGTGATTGTAATTGGCGCTTAAAGGTATGCTTAAAATCAAAGTGCATCGCTTGGCTAATCTGTTCATTCACCGAATTCCACATAATTTTGTTCACCTTTTAACCATATAATTAAACTATGGCAAAAAGACGATGAATTAACAAACCCATAGCGTTAATATTGTTAAAGTTTATCGAAGTATTTATGAGGGGTCAGATGAATAAAAGTCTCATTACTAATTTAGTGGCGCTTGCCTTAGTATTAGTCGGATTTTTATTTGAACAAGCAATTGTGCTTTCTGTTGGTTTATTTGCGTTATCGGGCGCAGTAACTAACTGGCTTGCTATTCACATGCTATTCGAAAAAGTACCATTTTTATACGGCTCTGGGGTTATAACTTTAAAGTTTGCGTCTTTTAAGGTGGCTATTCGTAACTTGGTAATGACCGAGTTCTTCGCCGAAGAGAAAATAGATCAGGTTATGGCGCTCGCTAAGCCAAATATTGATTTAGATCCAGTGATCAGTGAAGTTAATTTAAGTCCGGCTTATGATTCATTAATTGAGGTTATCGAAAACTCACAATTTGGTGGCATGTTGTCGATGTTTGGTGGCCGTGATGCGCTTGAGCCGATGCGTGAACCTTTCATTGAAAAAATGAAAGCAGCGGTGATTGATATTTCAAAGAGCGACGAATTTAAAACGATTCTAGATGAAAAGCTATTTGCCAACTCTCATCTTGGTGGCTCATTGCACAGTACTGTTGAGCGTTTAGTTGATGAGCGTTTGAATGAGCTTACGCCAACCATGGTGAAAGATATTATTCAAACCATGATCAAAGAACATTTAGGTTGGTTAGTGATTTGGGGCGGAGTATTTGGTGGCCTATTTGGCCTGATCGCTGCGCTAGTTTAACGAAGAAGGAATTTGTAGCAGGCCTTTAAAGACCTGCTACAGTGAATTCATCATTATTTAGAACCAGCAATAACAATCACTGTGTCATTAGATACTTTAGCAATATCTTGAATACTTGTTTTTGTTGCTGTTTCAAAATTTAAGTATTTCGCAGAGTTATGAAAACCATAAGTGCTTGCAAACTTATCAGTCGTCATATCATTGCAAAGTAGTTTTTCTGTCATTACTCGTTTGCTTAAGCGTAGATCGCGCATTGTGCTTGATACGTTTAATGGTTTGTTAGAAGCAATGGCCATGCAAGCTTGCGTGCCTACAGAGTCATCTGCTGCGACAAATTGTGCTGCAGTTGCATCAGTTGCTGCTAATGAAGAACCTAAAATTAATGCTGTACCTAGTGCTGTAGTTAACGTATTCATCTTTCTCTCCAGTTGTTGTCCGTATTACGTTTAGTATGTGCGACCTCGCTTTTATGGATACTTCACACTTCCTGTTTGCTGGGCACATTTAAAGTATTACGCTAAACAAGAACAATTGCTGTTAATGAAAATCGACAAGATGTAAGTAAGTATGTAGATGTGAACAAGTAAAACTAACCGCTTGATAAGTGCTATTTTAAAGTGTGAATTTTGACACAAATAGGCTGAATTTTTTTTCATTTATTTTTTTAAAACATGTTTTGGCTCGTATTAAAGGCTTAATTTTTACGTAGCTGTTACATTTAAGTATTAACTCTAGCTTTTCTTAAAAAGGCTAATCAGAGTATAAGGAGCATGAGTGACCACAAAATTAGCAGGCTATTATCAACAAGCCTATGCATCTGAATCAAAACACTTTAATCAATGTTTTTATTGTGGTTGTGAAGCAACTGAGCGAGATTTTTGTCCGCCACTGCATATGCTGCAAAGCATTATAGATTTAGGCGAAGAGGCTGAATTTATATCAATTCCAGCATGTTATGAGTGCTTTGCATTACTGCATAACGAACGAGTGCTGACTATTGATGGGCGAGTTACAAAGCTTAAAAAGAAACTTTCAACAAAGTATGCAAAAGCGCTGAGAATTTATCACATGTGGCATGAGAGTGAACTTCACGATATGAGTGATGAGTTTGTGCACAGTATTAAAGCAGGCATGAAGTTAGGTGCAGAGGCAGCAGAGCGAGTAGCATTTCAAGGTTATAGCTATGCAACTGAAGATGCCAGTGTCACTATTCGTGAGAAGCGTGCCGAATTTGATGTGCAAGGCAAAGTCTTTTATGACTTTAAAGACGCGCTTAATTACTGCATTAATGATTTACAAGTCGACAGAACAGAATTCTATAAGCTGGTGGTAGAAGATTACAATGGCGATTTTAACCGTGCATTGAGTCAATACCGCCATCGACACGAAAAAGTAACCGCAGCAAACGATGCAGATTCACTAATTAAAAGTTTTGCCAAGCAGCATAAGCAAAACTCAGACTTTGTAACTCGAACTGTGAAACATTTTATCAACAAAGATCCGAGCTTAACGACCGAAGGTGCGTTAGAGCAGCTATATAACAACTATATAAAGAAATAGTGCTCTATGAGGCTGGTTGTTCGTCTTGAATATTGGTGACTGGCCTCGTTTACTCGCATTAGAATTAACAATTAGTTAAAGTAATTAAATAATAAAAAAGAGGAACGTAAGAATGCAAAAATTTGCACCATCCTTGTTGGTTATGGCGCTTGGTGTCGCGTTAGCGGGTTGCCAAGACAATGGCCCACAAGATCCAAAAGTCTCAATTAACAAAAACCCATACCCAAGCACTTATCAACCACTTGCATCAC
Source organism: Pseudoalteromonas sp. CO109Y (assembly GCF_004208935.1). Classification (NCBI taxonomy): domain Bacteria; kingdom Pseudomonadati; phylum Pseudomonadota; class Gammaproteobacteria; order Alteromonadales; family Pseudoalteromonadaceae; genus Pseudoalteromonas; species Pseudoalteromonas sp. CO109Y. The sequence goes on along the minus strand of NZ_SGPD01000011.1, from coordinate 280,974 downwards.
AAAGTACGTTAATCACTAATGCCACTGTTTTAACCGGCACAGGCGAGCGTTTAGATGACGCAGATGTATTCTTTGTTGATGGCAAAGTACAACAAGTAGGTAAAGACCTTTCTGTACAAGCTGATAAAACAATTGATGCACAAGGCAAATGGGTAACACCGGGTATTATTGACGTGCACTCACATTTAGGTGCATACCCAACTCCATCGGTGGCATCTCACCAAGATGGTAACGAAATGACCAGCCCAGTGACTGCAGAAGTATGGGTTGAGCATTCAGTATGGCCACAAGACCCTGGCTTTAACCGCGCTCGTGAGGGCGGCATTACGTCATTACAAATTCTACCAGGTTCAGCAAACTTAATTGGTGGCCGTGGTGTAACGCTTAAAAACATTCCTTCGCACACGATGCAAGGTATGAAGTTTCCTGAAGCACCGTATGGTTTAAAAATGGCATGTGGTGAAAACCCTAAACGTGTTTATGGCCGTAAAGGTGTTTTACCATCAACACGTATGGGTAACATGGCGGGCTATCGCACAGCTTGGATTGAAGCGACTGAGTACAAACGCGAGTGGGATAAATACGAAAGTGATTATGCCGCGGGTAAAAACCCTGCAGCACCTCATCGCGACATTAAGCTAGATACGCTAGCTGGTGTGTTAGAAGGTGACATTTTAATCCATAACCACTGTTATAAAGCAGAAGAAATGGCCATGATGATCGACCTTGGTAAAGAGTTCGGTTATCACTCAGGTACTTTCCATCACGGTGTTGAAGCATACAAAATTGCTGACTTACTTGCCCAGAACGGTAACTGTGCGGCACTTTGGCCAGATTGGTGGGGCTTTAAAATGGAAGCCTACGACATGGTTCAAGAGAACGTAGCAATTGTAGATGCTGTTAAAAATTCATGTGCCGTTGTTCACTCTGATTCAGATACAACTATCCAACGCTTAAACCAAGAAGCCGGTAAAGTTATGTATCGCGCGAATGATGTGGGCTATGACATCTCTGAGCAACACGCAATCAAGTGGATCACTTCAAACGCGGCTAAATCGCTAGGTATTGATGATAAAACAGGTTCACTTGAAGCAGGTAAGCAAGCTGATGTGGTTATTTGGAACCAAAACCCATTCAGTGTTTATGCGAAAGCTGAACAAGTATTTATCGATGGTGCCAAAGTTTATGATCGTAACGATGATAAATACCAAGCACAAAGTGATTTCATGCTAGGTCAAAAATAGGAGTAACATTGATGACAAAATTAACTAAATCATTAAAGCTGTCACTTGTTGCTGCTGGCTTATTTTCTGCGACAGCAAGTGCTGCATCGGTAGCGATTGTAAATGCAACACTACACACTTCAACAGAGCAAGGCGTACTTGAAGGCGCAAGCGTTGTTATTGAAGATGGCAAAATTGTTGCTATTAACCCAGCGTCTATCAACGCGGATACAACCATTGATGCAAAAGGCCAAATCGTGACTGCTGGCTTTATTGGTACTATGAACCAATTAGGCTTAGTCGAAGTGGGTGCTGTTGCAGGGTCACGCGATGGTGGTGACGACAAAGCGGGCATTGATTTTGATCCAAGCCTTGCATTCAACCCACGCAGTAGCTTAATTCCTTATGCTCGCAAAGGCGGCATTACTCAAGACGTGATTGTACCAAACGGCGGTGACAGTATCTTTGCGGGTCTTGCATCTGTAGTTGATCTATCAGGTAGCTTTGAAAGCGTAAATAAAAAGCAAGTTGCACTTGTTGTTCATTTAGGTGAAAAGAGTAAAGGCTCACGTGCTATGTCGATGAAAACACTTATCGACAAGCTTGAAGGCGAAAAGTCAGCTAAAAAAGATGACAAAAAAGAGCCATCAACAGAGCAAAAAGTTTTAGCAGCTGTTCTTGCTGGTGATATGCCACTGATTGCGAGTGTTCAACGCGCATCTGACATCTATGAACTTGTTAAGTTAAAAGAAACCTATGGCATCAATTTAGTGATTCATGGCGGTGATGATGCTGTTGTGGTTGCGGATGCTCTAGCTAAAGCGGATGTTCCTGTGATCATCAGCTCGATGGCTAACTTACCGGGTAGCTTTGACTCATTACATGCAAACCTTGCTAACGCAGGTAAGCTTGAAAAAGCCGGTGTAAAAGTCATTATTGGTGTTGCTGGTGATTCAAGCCACAATGTATACCAATTACGTTTTGATGCAGGTAATGCTGTGTCATACGGTATGAGCCAACAAGGTGCACTTAGCGCAGTAACTAGCAATATTGCTGAAGTTTTTGGTTTAAACTCAGGCGCAATTGCCAAAGGTAAACGTGCAAACCTAGTTATGTGGTCTGCAGATCCATTTGAGCTTAACTCACACGTAAGCAAAATGTGGATCAACGGTGAAGAGGTTTCAACCGAAGCGCGTCAAGACAAACTACGCGACCGTTATACAACTGATTCAGCAATGCCACGCGCTTATACTAAATAAGCGTTTAAGCATTAAAAAGGCCGCAAATTTGCGGCCTTTATTTTCAAACTAAAAGCTAAAAAATTAGATTGCTTAGTTTATAAAGGCTAAGGCCAAATATAAGCAGTATTACTGGCACAATTACAAGGTTAAGTAAAAGCGAATTAGTGTAGCCTTTCATCACCGATTTTTGATTTACCAACCAAACAAGGTAACAGGTTACAATTGGAAGTAATAAACCATTGGCAGCTTGCGCAAAGATGATGACCGCAACCGGGTCAAGCCCAAGTGATGCGACCAGTGCACCAAAAACAAGGATAGTGATAGCAACCAGTTTAAAACGTGTATCACTCATTTGTGTTGACCAACCAAGCATGCCGCAAACAGCGTAAGCACCCGCAAGAGGTGCAGTTATTGCGCTAGTAAGCCCGGCAGCACATAAACCGATAGCAAAGAAATAATGAGCCATACCACCTAGAAGTGGCTCAAGCTGCACAGCCATATTGGCCGCTGAAATTTTACCTGCATCAGTACCGTAAAATGCCACAGAGGCTGTTGATAAGATAGCTAACGTGATTATGCCACCTAAAGTTATCGAAATACCGGTATCAAGGTTTGTTTCTTTGATTACTTTGTCGATATTTTTTGAACTATCGTGTTTTTCTGCAAGTACCCCGGAGTGTAAAAACAGGTTGTAGGGCACAATTGTTGTGCCTATCAATGCAAGTACCGTGGTAATTGAATTATCAGGTAAGCTAGGTATAAATCCTTTTAGCACTTCACCAAGTGGCGGAGCTGCCATCACCAGCGTTGAAATAAACACTAAACTCATCAACACCACTAAAACAATTAACGCACCCTCAATGACTTTATGTTTGCCAGTGTACAAAAGTACTGCACTTAAAATTGCAATAAGGGGAGTCCAGAGTAGTGGGCTTACAGAAGGTAGTATTTCTTGCAGTCCTAAACTTGCACCAGTCAGATTGCCTGCTTCATAAGCTGCACTGCCAATGCCAATCGCACTTATTACTAATATTACAGCCAGGGCTTTAAATACCGGTGTTTGAATGGTGGTTCTAAGTGCTGAGGCTAAATCTAGCCCTGTAGCCACACCAAGACGAGCTGCCATAGATTGCAACAAAATAGTCGCTATGACAGAGAACAATAAAGTCCAAATAAGAGCAAAGCCAAAATTAGCACCAGCAACACTTGCCGTGGTGATGGTACCTGGGCCAATAAAAGCAGCGGTGACCAGAAGTCCGGGACCTAAACGCATAAAAAACCTTTATTATTAGAGTTTTAGTATTTTTGTGGGGAAATATTATTCATACCACAAAATGATCAATAGGTAAGGGTAAAGGCTCTTAAGGCTGCGGTAAAGTAGAAATAGCAACAAGGCTAACCTGAATCGAAATTTAAGAAAGTTGAATAATGCTAATTGCAAGTAAATCTTATTTAAGTTATTTTGTTGTATATGCAACTATATGTGGTGAACGCTTTTGGAAAACAATAAACACCAATTAGAAGTGCCTTTAACGGTCTCTATGGGACATTTAACAGGTTTAGCGAGCCGTTTATTTAATCGGCTTTTAACTTCTCGGTTTAAGCAGGCAGGTATAAATATCACTGCGGAACAATGGGGAGTGATCTTAACTTTAAAGCAATATGGCTCCATATCACAGAGCCAAATCTGTGACATTTTGTATCTTGAAAAATCAAGCGTAAGCCGCTCAGTAGAAGTATTAGAGAAAAATGGCTGGATTGTGCGAGTTAAGTCGGAAGCAGATAGCCGTACTAAATTGGTTAACCTGACAGAGCAGTCACTCGATGTTGTAAGCGAATGCACAAAAATTGCTCAGGGTGTATTAGATGATTCTCAAAATCATATTGATCTTAAAGGTTTAAATGAATCGCAAGAGCTATTAGTTAAGGTTGTCTCAAATCTTCGATCTTTGCTCAAATCTTAAATTATATTTTTTATTAATAAGGAATTAGTATGTCTAAAAGAAATGCATTAATTACAGGTGGTGCGCGTGGTATTGGTGCAGCTTGCGCAAAGGCGTTGGCTGCTGAGGGTTACCGAGTATTTATTAATTATGTAAATAGTTCAGAAGTTGCAAACAAGCTTGCTGATGAAATTATCGAAAATGGTGGTGAGGCTTTTGCTGTTAAAGCAGACGTCCGAGATCCGCTTCAAGTTGAAGAAATGATCAACAATATTAGCCAGCATGGCGGAGTTGATGCACTTATCTCAAATGCGAATATGAGTTTTACTTCTAAGCCATTTCTTGATCAAACTTGGCAAGAATTTTCTCAAAAATTAAATGATGAAATGTTTGCGGCTTACAACACAGCTCAACTTGCAGCTAAAGTAATGAAAGAAAAGCAGTTTGGTCGATTAATATTTATTTCAAGTACTTTATCAGAAATGCCAGCACCCGCTTTTATTGCTCACGGTACTGCAAAAGGCGCGCTTGATAGTTTCAATAAATATTTGGCTCAAGAGCTTGGCCCTTATGGGATCACTTCAAATATTGTCGCGCCTGGTCTTGTAGAAACAGATGCAACAAAAGAAGCGCCAGAAGAGTTTAAAGAAATGATTAGGCAACACACTCCAACTCAAAAAATTGCTCAACCTGAAGATGTTGCGAATACAGTACGCTATTTTGCAAGCGAGAAAAGTGGCCATATCACAGGCACTTACAACCCTGTTTGTGGTGGTGCTTATATTCAATAATTTGAATAAACGTACAGCAAAACTAACGGTGCTTTTTAAAGCACCGTCTTAGTTTAGCGACCTGTTAAAATAAATTTAGTTTTCTTAAGTTTCAAATAATACTCACATTTATTATTACTTCATAAATTGCTCAGCAACGCTGTAAAATTTATACACTTTGCGAACAATTGGTACTGCAAAAGCTAAATCATATAAATAACCAATTATAAATCAGTGCTTTAAATTGGTTGGTTTTTTGCAAGGAATAGGCATTCATGTTGTTATAGAAAAGGAAATGAAGATGCCTGAACTTACTTTTTCAGCTTATGCGGCTGTGTATGTTTTTCTAATTATGCTTACTATTCAGTGGATAGTTGCAGCTGTCACAAAAGCCAAACAACCCAATGCGGTGCCTGGTAAACTCGATAATTCATTAAGTCATGACAGCTTTGTGTTTCGTTCACATCGCACATTTATGAATACCTTAGAAAATAGCCCGTTATTTTTAGGTACCGTATTTCTGGGGTTCTTTTTAAACTTGAACAGCAGCGCATTTGCACTGTGTATTTGGATGTATGTGATAGCCAGAATCATTCATATGCTGCTGTATTATGGTGTGGCTACTGAGAAGAACCCAAGCCCACGCAGCTATTTCTTTTTAATCGCTGCTTTGGCAAATATTGTGATGCTCATTCTGATTGGTTTACGTTTGATTTAAACAGCATTGCTAACAATAAAAAAGGCATTGAACGAAAATTCATTCAATGCCTTTTTTAATAATGAAAACCTAGCTACTCAACGCCGATAAAGCCACCGGTTTGATGTGACCACAGGGCAGCATAGATGCCACCTTGTGCGATTAATTGCTCATGAGAGCCTTGTTCAACCACGCCACCTTCATCAAGTACAATGAGCCTATCCATTTGCGCAATAGTTGATAAACGGTGTGCAATGGCAATTACAGTTTTGCCAGTCATTAAATCGTCTAGGCTAGTTTGAATCGCGGCTTCAACTTCAGAATCAAGAGCACTGGTTGCTTCATCCAATATAAGAATTGGCGCATCTTTTAGAAGGACTCGTGCAATAGCAATACGTTGACGTTGACCACCAGAAAGCTTCACACCGCGTTCACCAACTTGTGCGGCAAAGCCTTTATTGCCTTTGCTGTCTTCAAGGTCTTCGATGAACTCAATTGCTTCTGCTTGCTTTGCGGCCGCAAGCATTTCATCTTCAGTTGCATCGGGTCTACCATAAAGAATGTTATCTTTTACTGAGCGGTGTAACAGTGAGGTATCTTGCGTCACCATCGCAATGTGCTTACGTAAGCTTTCTTGGCTTACCTCAGCGATGTTTTGACCATCAATACGAATTGTGCCCGAGTCAACATCATAAAAACGCAGTAATAAATTCACTAAGGTAGATTTACCCGCACCAGAGCGACCCACTAAACCTATTTTTTCACCCGGTTTGATGTCTAGATTTAAGCCATTGATAACAGGGCCGCGATGGGTCTCGTTGGCAGCTTTACCATAGTTAAATTGCACATTCTCAAAGCTTATCGACCCTTCATTAACTGCAAGGGTACTCGCATTTTCTTTATCATCCACTTCAATCGGCGTTGATAGTGTTTTCATACCATCAGCAACAGTACCAATGTTTTCAAATAGGCTACTTATCTCCCACATGATCCACTGTGCCATACCGTTTAATCTCAGTGATAAACTCACCGCAATGGCGATAGCACCAACACTGATGGCGCTAATTGACCATAGATATAAAGAGAGGGCAGCAATACTAAATACCAATAAGTAATTTAGCGTGTTGATAGAGAAGTTTAGGCTAGTAACTAAGCGCATTTGCTTATATACCGGTTGTAAAAACACATCCATGCTGTCTTTTGCATATTGTTCTTCTCGCTGTGTGTAGGAGAACAATTTGATAGTAGAAATGTTAGTGTAGCTATCAACTACACGTCCGGTCATTTCTGAGCGTGCATCAGCTTGCGAGCTGGCTACTTTTTTTAGCTTAGGAACAAAATACATTTGAATTACTGCGTATAAAACTAGCCAAATCAATAATGGCAACATCAAACGCCAGTCAGATTCTGCGACCAAAAACACCATGGCGCCAAAGTAGACAACGATATACATTAATACATCGAGCAATTTCATCACTGATTCACGAACAGCTAATGAGGTTTGCATGACTTTTGTCGCAATACGGCCGGCAAATTCGTTTTGATAAAAACTAACACTCTGACGAAGCAAATAACGGTGTGCTAACCAACGGATAGACATAGGATAGTTGCCAAGCAGCGCTTGATGTAACACCGCTGAGTGAAAGAACACGACAATAGGTAACACCACCAGCAACATAACCGCCATTTTTGTAAGCTCAGCCTGCTGTTCAACAAACAAGGTATCTGGGGTGTATTGACCAAGCCAATCGACCAGTTGCCCCATGTAACTAAATAGCGATACTTCTAAAATTGCGAGTGCAGCGGCGCTTAACGACATCAGCAGCAATGAAAGCTCCATGCCACGGGTGTAATGACGGCAAAAAGCAAATAAGCTATTAGGTGGCTGAGAGGGTTGTTCTTTAGGAAACGGATTAGTCATCCGCTCAAATAAACGATACATAGACGACGCTTTTTAAAAATCAAAGTGGCGTTACTATACCATTTGAGTGGTTTTTTATCAGTTCATTTAATTTAAAAACTAAGATTAAAATCTATCAACTATTCAGTTATTTACATCTAGTGTGAGAAATGAAAATATAATAAGAAAAAGGAATTAATGATGAAAAAGTTGCTTTGTACGCTGTCCCTCGTTTTTAGCTTACCGCTTTGTGCCTACCAAACCGACACCCACATATTTAAGGGCAAAAAAACCGCCATCGAGAAACCTGTAACGGTGACATTACCTGATGGCTATCAGGACTCAAAAAAGTACAATGTTATCTATGTATTACATGGCTATAGTGGAAATCACAGCGATTGGACTAAGCTGACAAACATTGAAAAACTGGCAGACCAATATGATGTCATCATTGTTAACCCTGATGGCAATTTTGGTTCGTGGTATCTCGATTCTGATATCGACAAAAGCTCGCAATACGAAACCTACATCGCAGACGATTTACTAAATTATATTGATTCTAAATATTCGACCAATCGGTCTAAAAGTGGCCGTGCAATCACAGGCTTATCAATGGGGGGCTTTGGTGCCTTGCACATTGCAATAAATCACCCAAACCTGTTTGCAGCAGTTTCAGGAATATCTGCTGGGGTTGATGTTAGGCCCTTTAGTGCAGAGTTTGACCTTGCAAAAGTACTCGGCAGTTACGCTGAAAACAAAGAAAAATGGGATAGCATTGCCATTATTAATAACCTTCATAAAATTGCTGCTGGCAATACGGCATGGAAAAAAGGCGCTGATACTTTACCGATTATGCTTGATATAGGCGTTGATGACTTTTTTATTGAGCAAAACCGAGCGCTACATCAGGCGATGTTGAAAATGCGCATCCGCCATGATTATGTTGAACGTCCGGGCATTCATGACTGGCACTATTGGAATAAAGTGATTGCCTATCAATTTTTATTTTTAACCTCTCATATGGCGCCATAAAAGATGTTTCAACGTATTCTTGTGTTAATTGCTATCGGCTTTTTTGGTTTTATTGGTTGGGTTATCTATCTTGCCAATACTGGGCAAAAGTCGGTGTTTTTCGAACTCGTTGCGGCAATTCCTTACGGTGATAAGTTGGGGCATTTTTGCTTATTTGGACTACTTACGCTATTCATCAACCTTGCCTTTAAGTTTAAAACAATGAACGTTGCTGGGCGGCCTATTTATTTAGCTGTGCTGATTGTTAGTACATTTGTGATTTTAGAAGAGCTAAGCCAGTATTTTGTAGAATCTCGAACGCTAGACTTTGTCGATTTAATTGCTGACTTTGCGGGTATTGCGGTATTTAGCGCTATTTCAGCTTGGCTTTGCAAAAAGTTATATCCAATTAAGGTCTAAACTTTCAGTGACTTGTTAGGTTTCGTCTATAATCAGTGTAGACCTAGCTTAAAAGTTGCGTATGAACAAAGATACCTCGGATTACTTGTCAGACATTATTGAGCTTCTACTCGATGCAGTATGCGTAGTTGATGCCAAAGGCACGTTACTTTTTACTAATCCAGCCTTTGAAACAATTTTCGGATACGCGCCAGAAGAAGCCATCAATAGAAACATGCTCGACTTTGTCTACCCAGAAGACAGAGCCAAAACCATCAATGCCATTAATCAAATTGTGGTCAATGATCAGCACCCACGATTTGAAAACCGCTGGGTTAGAAAAGATGGCAGAGTAGTGCATGTTTTGTGGTCTGTTTATTGGTCAAAAGAAAAGCAAGTTAGAGTAGCTATTGCTTATGACATTACAGAGCAAAAAAAGCTCGAACAAAAACTGATTTATATGGCAGGGCATGACCCTCTGACCGATCTTCCCAACCGCAGTTTCTTAACCACCCAGCTCGAGGAATCATTGTCAATTGCGAACACCATTTCAACCGTGATTGCAGTACTGTTTATCGATATTGATGGCTTTAAGCAAGTAAATGATATTCATGGTCATGGCGCTGGCGACAAGCTCTTAAAAACTATTGCTATGCGTATTCGTCATGTCTTAAAAAAAGAAGACAGTGTAGGGCGCTTAGGGGGCGATGAATTTGTGGTGATCCTCAATAGCATTAAACACAAAAAAGACGTCATCGAAATGGTTGATGAATTGATAGCAGAGATTTGCCAACCCTTAATTTATAACGATGCAGAGCTTATTTACTCGCCAAGTATTGGGGCCGTATTGTTCCCCGAGCATTATGGTGACGCAGAATATCTCATTCAGTGTGCCGATAAAGCCATGTACAAAGCAAAGTATGAAGGGGGTAATCGCATGGTGTTTTATAATGAAGGAATAAAGTTACCCGGCGCTAAAAGCACAGGGTAACTTTGGAGTGAACGCAGTGTTATTTACAATAAGTACTTGGCACGCAGGATTTGAATGTCTTCATCGCTTACGTCTAATTCAGCTTGAATGTAATTAAGTACACTTCCGTGTTGCTGCTCCATGCTCTCAATTGCAGATTCAAGTAAAGGCTGAGTGACCCCTTTAAGTGGCATCGCTACTTCTTTTGGTAGGCTGGCAAAAAACTGCATCATTGCTGCATATTTTGGGTCCATTTTGCCAGTGTCTTTAGCCAGCATATTTTCAAAATCGAGGTAGTCGTTTGATGCAAGATAGTCATTCATAATTGTCTGTTGCTCAACGCCTAGAACAGTTAAAATCAATGCAGCACTGATACCTGTACGGTCTTTTCCTGCCGTACAATGGAACAATAAACCGCCGTCTTTATTTACTAAGCGGTCGAACATTTGTGTGTAGTTTTGCTTTTGGTCTTCTACAATTCGCGGGTACATTTGTACCATCACATTTTCGAGCTTTTCACGGCTTAGGTTAGGGTCACGAAGCACTTTGCCGATTTGTCCCATATCAAAGTCCATTTCGTAATCACGGTCGATGATTTCAACCTTATCAGCAGCCCACACTGTGACTTCTGAATCTCGCTCTGAATTAGCACGAAAATCAACAAGGGTATCGATATTTAAGCTATTGATAAGCGCATAGTCGTCGTTTGTTAGATTCGCTAAAACCCCAGAACGGTAAATTTTTCCCCATTTTACAGTGCGGCCATCTTGGGTTTTGTAGCCGCCTAAGTCGCGGAAGTTACGGCCACCTTCAAGTGGAATTAGTCGCGTTGTGGTCATAGTTACTTCACCATTTTCTGGTTTTACAAAAAAGTAATAACGCTGATGCTTATCACTTGGTGACCAATTAAATACATTGGTAGTAATATCATCAGCAATGAGTGTTGCATTCGTTAAATCTGGTGTTGTTGATACCAGAACATCAACAGCTGCAGGGACATCTTGCTGCCAGCTAATTTGGTAGTTTTCATTATTAAAATTAGTTTGTGCAGATTCAATAGCGACTTTAGGCGCAGTTGCTGTGCAAGCTGCAAGTGTTGATGAGACTAAAGCAGCAATGGCAATCTTTTTAAATATTGTTTTCATGGTTATTCCTTAGTTATTACTCGGCTCAGAGCGATTAAACTCTGAGCGGTAAATTCAAAAGTAAGTTAGAAGTTGATGCGAACACCCGCCATATAGCGGCGACCATAGCGTTCAATTTGGTTAGGAGTGGCTTCTGTGCCGATGTAACGCACGTCAATTTCATCGGTAAGGTTGTTGATGTTGGCGTAAAAACTCACATCTGAGCCATACACAGGCTCTGCTAATGTGTAACTCAGTGAAAGGTCTAAACGGGTTTGTGCAGCCCAATATTCACCCATGCTGTCGTTTTCTGTGGTTGATAACCAATCATCACGATACTGATAATTTAATCGCGCGGAGAATAGGTCGTTTTCATAGTAAACAGAGCTGTTGAAAATCATGTCTGATGTGCCTGGTAAACTAAAGCTGCTACCTGAAAGCGTGGTAAATTCACTGTCTAAGAGGGTTAGGTTGGCAGAGAAACCAAAACCATCCCAACTCTCAGAAATAAAATCGCTGGCTTGGCCAATAAAGTTAAGCTCGATACCTTGGAAGTGACCTTCGTCACCATTGATAAACCCCGTGTATTTCCATTGTTCGCCGGCAAATTCACTGACGTAGTTACCTGCATCTACATAGGTCGTATCCGCATAAATGACATCATCAATGTGTCGGTAGAAAGCGCCTACTGCAACAAGGCTTGCATCGCCTGCATACCACTCTAATGACATATCAGCACCACATGAAGACTCTGCCTCTAAGAACGGATTACCCCCTGAGATGGTTTGCTCTGTGGTATCAATCGATGCTGATGCGCGCCATTCATTGTAAGTAGGGCGGCTCATACCCGTTGAAAGTGCGGCTCTGAATTTAACTTGATCAGATAAATCAATATTTAAATTCACACTCGGTAATACTTCGGTGAAGGTATCAGAATGTTCTCCTTCTGGACCACTGCTGGTGTAGTCAGTACTTTCAATACGTACCCCACTGACTAAAGAACCCCATTTGAATTGATTGGTCACCATGGCATAGGCGGTAGTGATGTTTTCATCAATATTTATTTTGCTGGCGTTATCTGGGGTGACTGCAAGTCCACCTGATGCGCTTTCTAAATCTGCTCTAAGCTGTTTATTGTCGAAGTAAGTGCCGTTAATGCTGTTTGTGAAATCCGTATGCCACGCTTGATCAGTTACATAGTCACTTGGATTGATCCCATATAGTGATCCCATGCCACCATTTGTGCCATAGCCCTGTGCTTCACGCTGGTCATGGCCTAGCCCCATTTTAAAGGTGTTGTTAAGCCCTGCGAAAGCAAAGTCAGTTTCTGCGTCTAGCTTAAATTGCAGGCTATCAATCGATAACGCACTGCCGTAAACCAGCAGCATTTCATAGCCATAGTCTATATCGTTAAGTGAAGTGCCTGGTGCAAGTGTGACAAGAGGGTCGTTAATATCGGATACATCGTAGCTTGCGACCGCTGCGCCATATAAACTATAAGGCAGGGGTAAAAACACATCGTTTTCGGTTTTTGTGAAGTTTGTACGCGCTTCTAAAAACCAATCACCTAACTGGAGATCAGCACCAAGTGTGTTGGTCCATGTTGAGTTCTCATACAAACCATACTCTAAAGAGCGGCTTACCATGGCAAGGCCTGTGCCTGTTTCACCTGCAGCTAGGTTGCTGCCCGCAGCTTCTGCACCGCCTGCAAAATCAAACACATACTGGTTGCGCTCTTCATGATCTTGGAATTTACTGTATAGCGTGCTGAAGAAAAAACGGTTCATTGAATCGCTCGGACGATATTCAAATCGGCCACCATAGGCTTCGTCTTCACGTTTTACTTTATAGCTACGCATATCAAGTTCGTTAACTAGAAGCTCTGAATCCACTTGTTCTAAGTCGAATTCGCGGTTATCCGTGATTTGTTCACGGCTGTTTTGTGATGCGAATAAACTAATGCCTACATTTTCGCCTGACCATGACGTTCGCACTGAAAACTTACTAATATCACCATCCCCTAATGCTTGATTACCTAAACCTACATCAGTGGCTAGTGAGAAACCTTCAACATCAAACGGGTTAAAAGTTTCGATATTAATAAAACCAGCAATCGATTCGCCTGGCATATCAGGCATAATTGCTTTATTGGCAGATAAACGACTAGTAATAACGGACGGGAAGCTGTCAAAACGCGGAATACGGCCATTTTCAGCGCCAGGAATGGTCATGCCATCAATTGCAATTGTCGTGTAACGAAATGGTGCACCGCGAAAGTTTATATAGCGTGCTTGGCCTTGATCGCGTTCGATAGCAAGGCCCGGAACGCGACCTAATGAATCTGCTAAGTTTTGGTCAGGAAAGCGGCCAATGGTATCAGCAGCAACAATATCAACAAAGTTAGAGGCAGATTGCTTTGCCATAATAGCTGCTTTTTGGCTGTCTTTGATAGGGGATGCAACAGCAACGACTTCTTCTATTTCGTTATAGTCGTTTGTTTGTGCTGCATAACTATACGACGATGAACAGGCAAGTACTACGCAAGCCGCTAATCGATTTCGAGCAAATGGTGTCACTTGAATACTCCGGGTTATTTTGGATGTTTTAAAAAGTTGGGCAAAGAATGGAATAGAAATATTGCAGTTTGGTTAAACCGTCATCGATATAAAATACAGGGATATCTTTTAAATTTTTGTGCTTATTAAACAATGAGTTGGTAATTTTTAGAGATGTCTTTTTGATTAATTTACTTAACCAAATAAGGGGACATGAAAAGTTAAATTTGATGTTTTTATGACAAATAAACTAACCCAAACGCTTTTCATAAGTTTGTAATACAAATGCTATAAATTAGTCATTTAAAAGACACTTTTAACAATAAAAAATGCCACGTAATTTTGTTTTCACTATTTTAAGATTGCTTATTGCCACACTGGTTTTATTGCCTGCCATGGTGTTTTTAAGCCAGCAAACAATTGAACCTGTGGTTTTAAAAGAGCAATACAGTTACAGCTGCAAAGTAAAAAATACGAGCGGTAAAAAGCATTTTCATATTTATATGCCGACTAATTGGCAGGTTGAAGAGTTTGCGCAGACCTTATGCGATGCGTTGCTCGCTAAGCAGAGTTTTGAAACTGTCAATGTGTCTTGGCAACCCAGAGAAATGCTAAGTACAGAACAATTACTCAGTGACAATTATGCGCTTTTTCTAAATCGTGATTATGCCTTAAGTGGTCTACTGCCAAATTGGGATGATTTTTACACAGCAATATTAAGCTTGCCTAGTTATCAGATTTCGTGGTTTTCACATCAAGACAATATGCAGCTTTCTGCAAATTCATTAAAAAATAAACGAATAGGTTTACTCGAAGACAAGCGCAGTGAGTCTGGTTATTTAGCCCCAATGAGTGAATTAAAAGAGTTTGGTCACGGGCTTGAAAATGCGCAATTGGTTTTTTACCCGAATAGAGAAAGTTTGGTTAATGATTTCTTGGCAGAAAAACTCGATATTATTCCGAGTGTCGGTCACCATGGGCAATTAAAGCGTTGGCCAGCCTCAAAAACACAACCTTTACAGCATGTTTCATCAACCTTATCTTGGTACCTTAATGATCAATATGCTGATTTAACGCCGTCGCTTGTAACCTATTTACAGCAATATCAGTCAAGGTTATTAAAGGTTCATACCACGCATCCGTATAGTCTTGATAAGGGGTTAAGATGAATTACTTTAAAGCCCTTGTATTATTTTTACTTATTTTTGTTGGGCTGATTTATTTATCTGGCCAAAATGCTAAACAGCAACTAATGATGACACTTGCAGAGCAGCTTCCTCAGGTTGTTAACCCTTCACTCAATAATGCCATAGATGAAAGCCAAGAACTTTCGCGCATGAGCCACTCACTATTAGATGATTTGCATGACATTACTTTTGTATCAAAGCTACCGGTTGACTTAGTGGCCTCTTTGACTGTGACTGAATTAAACCTAAGTAAAATACAGCTCTCAGGAAGTGACACACTTAACTGGCAATTTGGTAATCACGCACTCTATGCAAGCATTGATAGTTCAGTTAACTTTAACTATTGGCTGGTGGCTTTTTGGGCATGCGCATTTACTGCAGTAGGTCTACTTATTGATTATTTGTTCAAGTTTATATTCAAGCTCCAGACTAACAGGCAAAAAGTACCTATACCCGATCAATTAATGACTGCGGAAGATAAGTTAAGCACTGCTATTGAAGAGTTACGCTGGTTTGATGGTTTAAAGCAACAGGGTTTAATAAAGGGTTTAACGGCACAGCAAGAATTACAATTGGCATCGCTTAAAGAGCAGCAACAATGTTGGTTTAGCATAGCCCTAAAGCAAGGTTTAAACATTGAACAAGCATTAAAAGCAGCAGAGGCTGATGATGCGTTATGCTTTGACTTAGCAAATCAACAAGTGATTATCCATGGAGTGCCTATCCGGCTTTCAAAGACACCTTTACTTTATTATTTTTGGTATGCAAAAAGAAAGTTTGAAGCCGAGCCTGCTTATTTAAATCCGCCACAGGGTAAACCTGATCATAAAAATGGCCAGCAGCTAGCCAAATTAATGCAGCAGTATGGTGGTCACCAAAAAGCGATACGTGATCTTGATGAAGGCTTAAAAGGCAAAACCTTAGATCAAAACCGCAATAAAATTAAAACTGAGCTGCAACGCGTGCTTGAAGGATTGGCATGTGATTATCTTTTTGATAATGAAAGGGACGAGCGAACTGCTCGCTATCGTTATAGCTTGAAGTTACCAGCGTCTAAATTAAAGCTTGGCCCGTAGTTTTAACCTAGTAATTTGTTTTCTAACTCATAACTATTGCGCGAAATGAAATATTAGTTAGCCTTTAATGATTCATTGAAGGAGTGAAACTATGTTTAAGCGTAAAAAAATAACAACAACGGGTGCTTTGTTTAGCTCATCGCTGTTATTGATCTCGGCAGCTCATGCCACAACACCTCAATATAAAGATCAACAAGCTTTGCATGATATTGCAAATGCCGTTTCTAAAGCACGTATAGAGCAAGATATTCAAACGCTGGTTGATTTTGGCACTCGCCATACTCTATCTGAGACGAAATCAAATACGCGTGGTATTGGTGCTGCAAGACGTTGGATCAAGTCTGAGTTTGAGGCGATTTCTAAAGCCTGCGGTAACTGCCTAGAAATCATCGAAGTAAAAGACACTATTTCTGGTGAAAAGCGTATTCCAAACCCTGTTGAAGTTGTCAATATTGTGGCTATTCAGCGCGGTCAAGTTGATGCGGATCGTATGGTTATGATGTCGGGTGATATTGACTCGAGAGTGTCTGATGTAATGGACTATACCTCAGATGCGCCAGGGGCTAATGATAATGCATCTGGTGTGGCTGGCGTGCTGGAATCGGCGCGTGTTTTATCAAAGTATAAATTTAATGGCTCAATTGTTTATGCAGCTTTATCTGGTGAAGAGCAAGGCTTGTTTGGCGGTAAAATTTTAGCTAAATATGCACAAGAGCATAATTGGCGTGTTCATGGTGTTTTAAACAACGACATGATTGGTAATTCAACCGGCATTAATGGGGTAACAGATAACACAACTGCACGTATCTTCTCTGAAGGTACTCGCGTTATTGAAACCAAAGAGCAAGCCCATAAACGCCGTTTTACGGGTGGTGAAGTTGACTCTGCAAGTCGTAACCTTGCACGTTACATTGATACAATCGCAGATCGCTACATTGAAAATCTGGATACCATGTTGGTATATCGACTCGATCGTTTTGGTCGAGGAGGGCATCACCGTCCATTTAACGATGTTGGCTTTGCAGCTGTGCGTATAATGGAAACCAACGAAAACTATAATCAACAGCATCAAGACTTGCGTACTGAAAATGGTATTACCTACGGTGACACCATTGACCATGTTGATTTTGCCTATGCGGCGAAGTTAACGTCACTTAATGCAGTGACAATGGCTTCAATGGCATGGGCTCCAGTGCCACCAACGGGCGTTAGTATTTCAGGTGCAGTAAAACCAAGTACAACATTAGCGTGGCATAAAAGCGATGATCCAACGGTGGTCAGTTATAAAATCTATTGGCGTTACACAAGTGAGCCACAATGGCAATTTAGCCGGGATGTTGGCAACGTAACCGAAGCAACCCTTAAAAATGTTGTTATCGATAACTACTATTTTGGTGTTGCCGCTGTAAACAAAGACGGTATTGAATCACCAGTTGTCTTTCCTGGTGATGTTGGCGCGTTCGAATGGCCAGAAAAATCAACTAAATAGGAATTGTAAGGTCATAGCGGACACCTCCCAGTTCGCTATGAGCAGCTGTAATATGCCAGTTATGGGCTTCGACAATTTGTTTTACTATCGCAAGCCCAATTCCTGAACCCGATTGTTTCACTGTTTTTAAGTCTGGCACTCTATAAAGATGGTCAAAAATCTTTGCTAAACTTTCATCGCTGACACCAGGGGCTGAATCTTCATAGCAGATTAAGAGCTGAGTTTGGTTTTGGCTAATCGTCAAATTAATCTTACCAGGGTGATTTGTGTACTTAAGTGAATTACTGATTAAGTTTGCAAATAACTGTGAAAGCCGTGTTGCATCGCACTCAAAGTTTAATTCATCAGCAACATTTTGTGAGAATCTCACTTCAAATTTATCAAGCTGGATTGCCATATCTGCGTGCAAGATTTGGAAATACTCAGCTGCATTAAGTGTTGTTACGTTGAGCTGAAAGCTGCTTTGCTCTAAAAGTGAAATTTTATTTAAATCAGTGACTAAAGTTGCCATATCGGTGATTTTTTGGTTGAGTTTTTCGTATGTAAGCTCATTAAATTGAGTTAAGCCTGCTTGGAGCGTTTCAAGGTGTAAGCGCAACCCGGTTAATGGACCACTTAACTCGTGAGCAACTTGTGATAATAACTTACTACGTTGACTGATTTGTTTATCGAGATAATTTCGGCGCTGTTCAATAAGCTGTTTTCTCTGTCTTATTCTTAATAAAGCAATGCCCATTACAGCTAAAAGCAGGCTAAATAATAAAATGCTGTATAAGATAGTTTGGCGCTGTGAAGCAATTGCTTGGCTTTTTTCATTGTCTTGGAGCTTTAAATCTTGAATGGCCAAATCGCGGTCGCGCATCGCAATGGAGTTTTGCAGCTCCGCTAAACGTTGATTGTAGTTGTTGCGGGCAAAGCCTTTTTCAAGCTCTGTAATAGTCCGTTGGTACGACAATGCCTGTTTGTAATCAGCTTGTTGTACTGCCACAGTGATCAAATGTTCTAGGGCTGTGATTTGCTTTTGCAGCTTATTTTTTTGGTTGCTTAACTTGTAGGCCTGCTCAGCAAAATGTTTAGCTTGTTCGTGCTCAGTAGAGCCAATGTATAGCTTTGCTAATGTGAGTAATACATCAATATATAAGTGATCGTCTTGCTTGAGTTCAGTGATCACTTGTTTTTCAATGGTTAATGCTTGAGTTGATTTATCGACTTCGAGCAAATTTATCGCAATATTATGGTTTGCCCAGGCAGTATTTCGTGCGCTGTTATAACTTGCGAACACCTGTTGAGCCTCTTGTGCGTATTCAAGTGCTGCATCGTAGTTTTTTAGCCCATATTCGCATTGGGATAGTTTAACTAAACTATGTCCGATATCAGAAAGTGAACCTGTTTGCCTATCAAAACTAAGGGCTATAATAAACTCGTTCTTTGCTTTTTCGTATTGTTCTAAATCTAAATAACTTTGGGCAATTGAATAACTTATGCCAGCTTGTAACGAGATAGACGGCGACATCTGTTGAATAACTTCACGGCGTTTTAGCTTATATTCGAGTGCAAGTGTTAAGCGGTCTAACTGTTCAAGATTACGCGAATAACCATGATAGAGCATTTCTTTTTGCTTTAAGGTTAATTCGCGATTGTTGTCGTGAATATAAACTTCAAGAAAGTTTAAGGCTGCTTGATACTCGCCAGCATTATGATAAGCACTGACAAGACTCGCCACGGCATCAATTTCATAATGGGTAAGTTGTAAGCGCTGAAATAGGGCGACATTTTGTTGCGATAAATAAATTGCGGTTTCTAAGTCACTTTTTCTATATGCCAACCGTGCTTTCGCTAGATACAACTCGCTGTAAATGGGGGAGTCTTTTTTGTATTTTGGGCCCGCTTCAAGTTCATCAATGATAGTTTGCGCTTGTTGAAATTGGCCGAGGTGTATGTGAACGTGAATTAATCTAACGTTATAACTTACTTGTTCTGCAAGGCTGGCAGACTCAATAAGCTTTTTATCGATGGTTTTTAAATAGTCATATCGTTTTTGGTAGTCACTGATTGTTCTGGCTTCATCAATGTTTTGTTGCAGTGTTGATGCAAAAGCACTGTTCATTGATAAGGCAAAGTACAGAATTACAGAGGCTTTAAGTTTCATAGTGGGGTTTATTATTATTTTTATTCCTAACTAGTCTAGCATGCCATTCTTTTAAGTGGGAATGATTTGCTTTTATAGCTAAAAAGAATTGCATTATGCAACTATGCCTCTTGCATCTTGCAAATACTCAGTCTGATTTTTCATAACACCTTGTTATAGCGTGAGTTATATTTTGGAATGGTTACTGCTTTGAGTAATAACACATCCACAGGAGAGTGTAATTATGAAAAGTAACATACCCGCTTACCTAATAACCGCACTTGCAACAGGCTTTGTAAGTGCTGCACCATTTGAACAGTGCCCGAGTAAGGCATTTTTGATTCAAGGTTCGCCTGCGCAAATGTTTGGCGTTGACCTAGTTTCTGCCAAAACCACCGTGCTTGCAGCGTCAATGGATTTTACAACAGAGGCGAATAACGACAGCGTAAATGCGGTTGGCTTTAATTATCAAGACCAGTACATGTATGGCTTTAGCAAACAAGCCCCAAGAAGTGTTGTACGTATTGGTGACGATTATGTTTTACAACGTTTGATTGTAAATGGTCTGCCAGATACCAATTTTTATGTTGGTGATATTCATGTGAATAGTGAAACTAATCAGGCGGTTTACTATTTATACCACCCTAAATTTGGTTTATATGGCATTGATTTAACTGAAGAGGCCGACGAGTACCAGGCTCAATTAGTTGCAGGCTCAGCAAGCTGGAATTTAGCTATTTATGATTTTGCTTTTCACCCACATAGCAATCTTTTGTATGCGGTTGAGTCAAACGGCGACCTTTATGAAATAAATTTAGATAACCAGACACCCACTTTTGTCGCTAACCTCGACATAGCCGGCGATACTGGCGCTAATGGTGCAGGTTACTTTGATGTACAAGGTCAGTTTTATTTTAGTAATAACCGCAGCGGTAAAATCCATAAAGTAGATTTAAGCACCAGCCCTGTGGTTGGTTATACACCTACCGCAGCAGTTTTTACCTTAGGGCCAACATCGAATCAAAATGATGGTGCACGCTGTGCTATTGCGGAAGTAAAAGTAACTGATAACTCAATCGACTTTGGTGATGCACCTATGCCATATAAAACAGCGCTTGCTGATAGTGGTGCCCGCCATCTGTTTGACCCTAATGAAGACCAATCAAATTTAGTTTATTTAGGAGCCGTTGTTGATGGTGAAAACATTAACACTCCGGCAGATTTACAGGCTTCACCCGTCGATAGCTCAGATGATGGGGTTAAATTTGTCACTGATTTTGTTGCAGGCTCTACCAGCCAGATAATTGTGACCGCTCCTAATGATAATGGTTATTTATATGCTTGGTTCGATTGGGATCAAAATTTCCAGTTTGATCCAGACGAAATCACAGTAAGTAAATACAGCTTAAATCAAGGTGATAACAGTGTGCTGGTTGATGTACCGAGTGATGCTGTGATGGGAGCAACATGGGCACGCTTTCGTGTAACCGATGGCAGCGAGGCTAACCCAATTACCGCAAGTGGTGGGGTAACAGGCGGCGAAGTCGAGGATTACCCGGTAACAACATATGGAAGTTTGGTATATCCAAGTGAGAATGGCTGGGTAACCCTTGCCTATGAAGATCAATGGCCTTTTGCTGGTGATTATGACTTTAATGATTTAGTTGTGAACTACCGTACTACATTGATTGATAAAGAAGGCCAGGCCATTGGTTACAAAATAGAAGGTGAGTTGGTTGGAATTGGTGCTGATTTTCATAATGGCTTTGCAGTTCGTTTGTATCAAACGATAGCCGATGATGTTGATAAACGAATATTAAGAAGTCAGATAGATACAAGTTCAATTAATTTAACGATAAATGGCGAAACACAATCACATTCTATATTAGAACAAGGGGTTGAAGATGCTATTTTCATTATCATGCCAGACACTTGGGATTATGCAGATAAGCAGTCAAGTTGTAGTTATTTTAGAACTGAAACAGGCTGTGATACCAACAGCAAAGTTTCGTTTAGTTTAACCGTTTCACTTCAAAGTGGAGTGACCACAATTGAAGCGCCAAAATATACTTTAGACCCATTTATTTTCGCGGCTCAAGATCACTATCATGGTGAGTTTTTAGTTGGACAAAACCCACGTGGTTGGGAAGTTCATATTAAGAATCAACAACCAACCGAAAAATTCAATTCACAGTTATTTTCAATCACTGACTCTGATGATGCCAGTAATAGTGCTCAAAGTTATTATTTCCAAACTGAAACTGGTCTACCTTGGGCAATGGAGATTGGCAGTTCATGGGCGCATCCAAAAGAGAGTGTTGATATAACACATGCGTATAGTGACTTTAGGGCATTTGCTGAATCAGAGGGACGGGAAAAGCCGCTTTGGTTTAATAATGCAAAACTTGCAAATGTTATTCTACGAGGAGAATAGTCATGAAACATTATACTTTATTAATCATTAGCTTATTCTTATCTGCGTGTGGTGGCGGTGGAGAAGGTAGCTCTTCAACTGAAGCGGTAAGTACAACTGTTACACAGACACCCACCACAAGCACGCCGCCACCAGAAACAACACCTCCTGACACGAGTGTGGAAACAGAGACAATGGCTGACCTAACGATTGCTCCTCAATTTGATTTAAGTAGCAAGATAGAACTAAACATAGATGTTGATTTGAACATGGGTGATAGCAGAGCGTATTTAAATATCTGCTTGAAAGGCGATGATAATAAGGCTGATTACGATCAATGCTTATTGCGGGCACCTCTAAAACAAAGCAAATTAACGTCGACTGTGATGCTGGCAAATAGTGCCTTAGAGCTTGTGGCAGAAGTTTGGTTTTATGATTCTCAAAATGAACCACTGCGTTTTGAGTGGCAATATGATGGGGAGCAATCAGCGGTGTTCACTATTCGTTAAACATGAGTGATCGATATTATGTCTTAGTCAGTTTAATTCTAATAGACTGAATATTTTCAACAGCTTGAAAGAGGATTTTGTAATGCAATATATCGAAGAGGTACTGCAATCAGTTAAAGAGTCTAATCCAAATGAGCCTGAGTTTTATCAAGCTGTTGAAGAAGTGCTTTCATCAATAAATCAGGTAGTAGAAGGTAACAGTGAATATCAACAGCAGGCAATTCTAGAGAGGTTAGTTGAGCCTGAAAGGCAAGCAATATTTAGGGTTCCTTGGCTTGATGATGACGGCAAAGTGCAAGTTAATCGTGGTTTTAGAATCGAATTTAGCTCAACTCTAGGCCCTTATAAAGGGGGCTTGAGGTTCCACCCGAGTGTCAATCAAAGTGTGGTGAAGTTTTTAGGCTTTGAGCAAGTTTTGAAGAATGCACTCACAGGGTTGCCATTAGGAGGCGCTAAAGGCGGTGCTGACTTTAACCCTAAAGGAAAAAGTGACAATGAAATTATGCGTTTTTGTCAGTCATATATGACTGAACTCTATCGTCACATAGGTGCTAACACAGATGTTCCTGCTGGTGATATTGGCGTTGGGGCGAGAGAAATTGGTTATCTATTTGGTCAATATAAACGGATTACTAATCAATTTGAAGGGGTACTAACTGGTAAGCCTGAGGTTATGGCGGGTTCTTCACTGAGAACCGAAGCTACTGGCTATGGTGTTGCATATTTTTTAAGTGCCATGCTAGATGCTAAAGGCGATTCTTTAAGAGGTAAGCGATGCCTAGTGTCTGGTGCTGGTAATGTAGCATTGTATTTGATGGAAAAGCTTGACCAATACGATGCTGTTATTCTTAGCTGTAGTGATTCAAAAGGGACCTTGTATTGTAAAGATGGGCTTGATGTGGCTCTTGTAAAACACTTAAAAAATGAACGAGGTGCTGAGCTTAGGGATTATTTGAACGAGCACAAAGATGCTGAGTTTACGCCTGTAAATCAATATCCTAGCGACGGACATCATGTATGGCGATATGAGGCAGATATTGCACTTCCTTGTGCAACTCAAAATGAAATTACCGAAAAAGATGCTGAAGCTTTGGTTGAAAATGGCTGCTCTGTTGTATGCGAGGGGGCAAACATGCCGACCACAGCTGATGCGTTAAAAGTATTTAAAGACAATGATGTATTTTTAGGGCCAAGTAAGGCTGCAAATGCTGGTGGAGTTGCTACCAGTCAATTTGAAATGGCTCAAAATGCCAGTATGCAAAAGTGGCGAGCTGAGCAAGTTGATGAGAAACTTCAACAAGTTATGAAGTCTATTTTCGATACAATTTCAGCTACCGCCAAGCAGTACTCCCATGAACACGACTTGGTACTTGGTGCGAATATAGCGGGTTTTGAACGAGTTGCAGATGCTATGTTAAAACAAGGAGTTGTGTAATAAATAAAAGACATCCATTTTTTTAAAACGAATTAAGGAGACATCCATTTTTATAAAAAGACACCCAATTTTGGTAGTTAAAAGCTAGATAGCCACAGCTTTTGGTTGACTTCATTTATGTACAAATTATGTTTAGTTCTTTGTTGTTATTTAAATTTAAAAATTAGTTATTTAATTCTAGATGAAATTAAATTCAGTACGTAGAAATTTTCTATTTTTTAAAATAGATGAATAAAAGTAGTAAATGAAAAGTTTAAGTGTTTAGCAAAACAAAGCTTGGCTATTAGTTATTGAGCTTCTTCTCTTTCGTTTCATGTGTTTTGCATACTCAGTTATAGCTTGCTCTTTACCCGCTGTATTTTTAAACGAGCGGGTAAAGGAAGTGGTGAGTGTGAGCCAGTTTTCAGTACAGATGTTTAATCTTTCAAGTATTGGTAATGTCACTTTTGGGATGTTCCCAGGTTTATCTATTCGCATAGAGCGCCCAGTCCAATCAACAAGTTGCAGATATGTCTTGAGCTCAAATGGTAGTCCCTTAGGCATATGTTCACGAGGTTTACCTGCAAAGCGCATAAGCGATTTCGGTTGCTTTTTATTTTGAGCTAACTGAATTCGGGCTTTAATACTGGTGTAGTCAGATTGCTCAGGTAAATCGGCCGCTTTTGCTCTTACTGGGTTTAAATCAACATAAGCAAGGCATGCAGCAAGTGCAGCGTCATCGAGCAAGGCTTGCGATTTAAAGCGACCTTCCCAAAAACGTCCTTTACATTCATCTTCTTGATTCGCTTTTCGTGCAATACCCTCGTTAAGAACTCGCATAAACCAACTAATGCTGCAGAGCCGTTCTCGATATAAATTTACTCTGGTATTAACCGCAGCGAGCTCTGCTTGTGTTAGCAATTCGCCATTTAAGAATCGTTGGCATAGGAATGTACTTTTGAATAACTTGTGCCACCTAATTAGAATCGCTTTATTATTTAGACGCTTAGCTTTTGCTATATCAATGTGAAGAACCAGATGAGTGTGATTACTCATAACCGCATAGGCACAAATATCAATACAAAATATTCGTCCAAGTTGAAGTAATTTCTTTTCAACCCAATCTCGCCGGTGTTCATATGAACGACCCGTTAGTGGATCTTGCCCGCACAAATAAGCGCGACGAACGCAGCGTGAAATGCAGTGATAGTAAGGCGTGTTTGAAACGCTAATCAAGTTTCTACGTGGGGTTGCCATGCTCTTCTCCTCCATGAGTTGAACAATTTAAGTTTAGTCATAATTTTGTGAAGTGAGAAATATTAAGTTGGGTGTCTTCTTAAATTTATTCTTTAGATATGAAGCTAGGTTAACTCCTTAAATAAATATGGGCGTCTTTATTTAATATGGATGTCTAAATATCTTTTCATAATATGGGTGTCTTAATAAATTAAAAAGCTCAGCGGTGCTGAGCTTGTTTGAAATTTGAGAGTATTTTTCAAGTAAATGATTACGAAAAGGCTTTTTCGCTTAGGAGTTCTTGCATTTGTTCACGCATTTTGAACTTTTGAAGTTTGCCTGTTACTGTCATAGGGTATTCTTCAACAAAGCGGATGTGCTTTGGTACTTTGAAATAGGCTAGTTTGTCTTTTAAGAAATCACGAATGGCATTTTCATCAAGTACTGCATCATCTTTAGGTTGGATCCAAGCGCATACTTCTTCACCGTATTTTTCATCGCTAATGCCAAATATGGCTGCATCTTGAATACCAGGGTAGGTGTAGAGAACTTCTTCTATTTCTCTTGGGTAAATGTTTTCACCACCACGGATGATCATGTCTTTTATTCGGCCAACAATAGCAACAAAGCCATCTTCGTCCATCACACCTAAGTCACCAGAGTGTAACCAACCGTCTTGATCAATTGTTGCTTTCGTTTTCTCTTCATCATTCCAATAGCAGCGCATAATTCCAGCACCACGACTACATACTTCACCCGGTATGCCGACTTTTTGAACATCACCCAGCTCGTCGATAATTTTCACTTCAGTATGGGCTAATGCACGGCCCACTGTGGTGACTTGTTTTTCAAGAGGCGAGTCTGTTTCGGTCACGTTATTGATAGGGCTACACTCAGTTTGGCCATAACCAATCACAACTTCTTTCATATGCATTAATGAGTGTACTTTTCGCATGACTTGTTCAGGGCAGGTTGAGCCGGCCATCACGCCTGTTCGTAGGCTAGTTAAGTCATAGTTTGCAAAGTCTTTAAGCTCTAACTCAGCGATAAACATCGTTGGAACACCATGCAGGCCTGTACAGCGTTCCTTTTCAACAACTTCTAGGGTTGTTTTAGGGTCGAATGAATCACCCGGAAAAACTGCGGTGGCGCCTTTACTTATACATACTAAATTGCCAAGCACCATACCAAAGCAGTGATATAGCGGTACAGGAATACAGAGTTTATCCTCATGTGTCAGCTTCATCGCTTGGGCCATCAAAAATCCGTTATTGAGGATGTTTTTATGCGATAAGGTCGCTCCCTTTGGATTACCCGTAGTACCAGAAGTAAATTGAATATTGATATCTTGGTCACAGCTTAAAGTAGCAGCTATTGCATCAAGCTCTAGCTTATGGGCATCTGTTGCGCGCTGCATGATATCGTTGAAGCTAAACATGCCAGTAGCAGGCTCATCACCAATACGAATTATATTTTTTAGATGTGGCAGGGCGTTTAAATTTAATTCACCTGCTTGTGAATCTTTAAGTTCCGGTGCGAGCTCATAGAGCATGCTTATATAATTACTGGCTTTAAATTCACTTGCTGTGATAAGTGTTGAACACTCAACACTATTGAGTGCGTATTTTAATTCGCTTGGTCGGTATGCAGGGTTGATGCACACCATAATTGCACCAATCTTGGCTGTAGCAAATTGGGTTAAGCACCATTCAATATTGTTAGGAGACCAAATACCAACCCGGTCGCCAGGTTTTACGCCAAGTGATAATAATCCCATTGCTAACTGGTTAATCTGCTGCTGGTATTGTCTATAGGTTAATCGGATCTGTTGATGATGAACCACAATTGCGGGGTGATTAGGGTGATTGTCGACAATATTGTCAAGGTACTGTCCAATTGTTTGTTCTATCAATGGAATGTCTGTACGGCCTTGATAATAGCTTTGAGTAAGTGGAAGCGCATTACAGTGTGTGTTCTTTGTCTGCATTGTATTCTCCGTGTCCGGTTAATTTGTTGTCATGGACTTGATGCAAAAGAATTGAAACAATCAATTAGGATGATTTCAAAACATGCGTACCTGATTAACTAAACATAGATTGTCGACAAAGAAAAGCTTTATAAGACTAATGTACAGAGTGTAATTTTAATAAAGCAGAATAAAGAATGGGTTTTGAGGTATAAAAAAACGTGCCGTAGCACGTTT
The DNA here is from genome assembly GCF_004208935.1 of Pseudoalteromonas sp. CO109Y. Taxonomy (NCBI): domain Bacteria; kingdom Pseudomonadati; phylum Pseudomonadota; class Gammaproteobacteria; order Alteromonadales; family Pseudoalteromonadaceae; genus Pseudoalteromonas; species Pseudoalteromonas sp. CO109Y. Next base: position 253,486 of record NZ_SGPD01000011.1, on the reverse strand, counting down.
TTTTAAGAATAAGCAGCAATTAAGCTTTTGGCTCATCTTGCTTATAAGTTTTACGCATGATGTACACGTAAGCACTAATGAATGCGTTTTCTTGGAATTTTTTTAGGCCTGTGTCTTCAAAATCAATAGGCACTGGGTTGCGCTTAAGCTGCTCTTTGATTTCAGTTGCAGATAAAACTTGCACATCTAAACGCTCAATTAACTGAATAGCCGTTTCCATTTTGAAACCTTTCGCACTACCAGCGAACTTACCTTTTGCTTGACGCTCTTTGATTGCTACAGAGTCAATTTGGTAATCTTCCATTAATTTTTTGAAATCAAATTGGAATTTACGCATTACTTCTGTGTCATTACCGTTACCTAAGGTAAAACGTGTTTGTCTGACATCACGGATATCAAATACGTCATTGTCTTTGGTTAAAATACACAGTAGTACGTCGCTACCTGTAATTTCTACACCGCATGTTCTCATGGTCATTCTCTAAATAACTTAATTTGCGCAATTATAGCAAGTAACGTTATGAAAATCAGTTGCTTTAAAAATGAATTTTTATAGCGATAACACTATGGTCACTTACACTAATGTCTTCGGTCAGTTGTGTAGGGGAAATATGCTTGTCATAACTTTCATAGTCGAGCGCTTTCACCTTTGAAACTTGGCAGTCGGGATTAAAATGTGCAGAGGCAAGAATATAATCTAGTACATTACCTTTACCTTGGTAATAATGGCTAAAGGGTTTGTTTTTCTCATCATAAAACGACCGACTAAACTCGTAGCTGTCGGTTAGGCCAACAACGGGTTCGTTATGTTCTATGCAGGGCTCACAGCGTGTAGGATGAAACCCTTGTGTCATAAACGATAAAGTAGGGCTAGTAAGTACATCGTTAAAGTCACCCATAACGAGCGTTGCACATTGCTTTTCGCGTTGGGTTTTTAGCGCATCATAATAAACAATAGATGCTTCCAATGAACGCGATATTTGCGACTGCATGGTACCCACCGTCTGGTGTAACAACTGCAGCAACGGATCTTCAAGGTTATGAATATTAAGAATATGCGCCATTGATTGCACACGTTGTGACTTAAAGTGAACAACATAAAAGCAGACTTCACCAAAATCAGGTAAATCAATCATGCATTTAATCGGGGTGCGGTTAAATTTGAACTCATTTTGATTGTTTAAGTACTCAAGTAATTCAGGGCATGGTGTCAATGCATCGGCCGATTTAAACGGGTATTTACTGGCAATCGCAACCACAGGATTGAATAACACTTGCGGATAAAGGCTATCATGGGACGGGCTATCGACCGTTTTAAAATAATCATATCCCGCTTCTTTGCATTGCACTTCTAGAGCATGCTGACTAAACACTTCTTGAAACGCCACCACATCAGGGTTTGCCTCATTTAAGAAATTAGCTACAAACAATTGTTTTTGCTGCCATTGCGTATTGTTATAGCGTTCATGTAACTGGTAAAACGAGTAGGGGGGCGCGGTGTAATTTAATAAATTAAACGTTGCGAATTTGAACGTACGCGTGTTTGGCATTTTCATCACTCTAAAAGTACTGACTCACTAAGTATGAAATGACTTAACTAATTGTCAATTTAGTCTTCTAACTACTTGTATTTGAGAACGTGAGCGGCGACAATAGCTGCTTGTATTTGCGAAGACTCAGTAAATACAAGCTTAAATAGCAATGCTTATTCGTAAAAGCGTTGCAGAGTTACATAAAATTTTTTTAAAAATATTACATGTGATGCATTGTAGGCATCACCACTGTATTAAGGATTTATAATGCCAGTTATTACCCTCCCTGACGGCAGTCAGCGTAGTTTTGAAAACCCAGTAAGTACATATGACGTAGCGAGCGATATCGGTCCAGGTCTTGCCAAGGCAACGATTGCAGGCCGTGTTAATGGTACTCGTGTTGATGCATGTGACTTAATCACTGAAGATGCGCGTTTAGAAATTATCACAGCAAAAGATGATGATGGTTTAGAGATTATCCGTCACTCATGTGCGCACCTTATTGGTCATGCAGTTAAGCAGCTTTTCCCTGAAGCAAAAATGGCAATCGGTCCGACCATCGATAACGGTTTCTATTACGATATCGATATGGAACATTCTTTAAGCCAAGATGATTTAGATGCTATCGAAAAGCGCATGCTTGAGCTTGCTAAAACAAACTACGACGTTGTTAAAAAGACCGTAAGCTGGCAAGAAGCACGCGATACTTTTGAAGCGCGTGGTGAAACATATAAAATGGAAATCCTAGACGAGAACATCGCGAAAGATGATCGTCCAGGCTTATACCATCACGAAGAATACATCGACATGTGTCGTGGGCCACACGTTCCAAACATGAAGTTCTGTCAACATTTCAAAATCATGAAAGTGGCAGGTGCTTATTGGCGCGGTGATTCTGAAAACAAGATGCTGCAACGTATCTACGGCACTGCATGGGCAGATAAAAAGCAACTTAAAGCGTATTTAAAACGCTTAGAAGAAGCTGAAAAACGTGATCACCGTCGTATTGGTAAAGCGCTTGATTTATGGCACTGGCAAGAAGAAGCACCAGGCATGGTGTTTTGGCACAATGATGGCTGGAGCATTTACCGTGAACTAGAAGACTTCGTTCGTGAAAAATTACGTGAGTACGATTACGAAGAAGTTAAAGGCCCATTAATGATGGACCGTGGTTTATGGGAAAAATCAGGTCACTGGGACAAATACGCAGATGCGATGTTCACAACTGAATCTGAAAAGCGTGAATACGCAATCAAACCAATGAACTGTCCGGGTCACGTACAAATCTTTAACCAAGGTTTAAAATCATACCGTGATCTTCCATTACGTATGGCTGAGTTTGGTTGTTGTCACCGTAACGAACCATCAGGTGCATTACACGGCTTAATGCGTGTACGTGGCTTTACTCAAGATGATGCGCATATCTTCTGTACTGAAGAGCAAATCATGGATGAAGTTTCTGCATGTATCAAAATGGTTTACGACACATACGAAACGTTTGGTTTTGAGAAGATCGTTGTAAAACTATCTACTCGTCCAGAAAAGCGTATCGGTGAAGATGAAATGTGGGATAAAGCTGAGCTTGCGCTAGCTGATGCATTAAAAGTAAACGACATTGAGTTTGATTACCTACCAGGTGAAGGTGCATTCTACGGTCCTAAGATTGAGTTTACACTTTATGACTGTTTAGACCGTGCATGGCAATGTGGTACTGTACAGCTAGACTTTGCATTACCAGGTCGTTTAGGTGCAACTTATGTTGCTGAAAATAACGAACGTCGTACACCAGTTATGATCCACCGCGCAATTTTAGGTTCAATTGAGCGTTTCATCGGTATTTTAACTGAAGAATACGCTGGTTTGTTCCCAACGTGGCTTGCTCCTAAGCAAGTTGTGATCATGAACATCACGGATAAACAAGCAGATTATGTGCAAGAAATTGTACAAAAATTAAATAAACTTGGAATTAGAGCCGCTGCTGACTTGAGAAATGAGAAGATTGGCTTTAAAATCCGTGAACATACGTTAAAACGTATTCCATATTTACTTGTTGTTGGCGATAAAGAAGTTGAACAACAAGAAGTGGCAGTACGCACTCGCACAGGTGAAGACCTAGGCAAATTTAGTGTTGATGATTTCGTTGCTAAAGTAAGCGAAGAAATTAAAAATCGACAATAAATCATGAGCGTGTAGGGCAAAACAAACAGCCAACTACACGCTTTTTATTTTATATTCTTGGAGGATCGTACCATTAGAGGCGGCAAGAAAGGGCAACAAACAGCTCAAAAAAATCGTATCAACGAAGATATTACAGCTAAAGAAGTTCGTTTAATTGGCATCGACGGCGAGCAAGCTGGCATCGTGTCATTAAAAGAGGCGCAAGCTATCGCTGATGATGCGGGTGTAGATCTTGTAGAAATCAGTCCTAATGCTGAGCCACCTGTTTGTAAGGTTATGGACTACGGTAAGTTCATCTTTGAAAAAAGCAAAGAACTAAAAGAACAAAAGAAAAAGCAAAAGCAAATCCAGGTTAAAGAAATCAAATTCCGTCCAGGTACGGATGAAGGTGACTACCAGGTTAAGCTACGCAACTTACGCAAGTTCTTAGAAGCGGGTGATAAAGCTAAAATCACTATCCGTTTCCGTGGTCGTGAAATGGCTCACCAAGAAATTGGTATCGAATTATTAAACCGTGTTAAAGCCGATTTAGAAGATGTTTCACAAGTTGAATCATTCCCAAATCGTGTTGAAGGTCGCCAGATGGTTATGATGATGGCACCTATTGCTAAAAAGCAATAAACAGGGTATATTACGCACCGATTTTATTTCAGGTCTGCAAGTAACAGTTTACTGTTCACCTGAAATAACCGGTTATAAGTAAGGTTGCACTGCTTTTGTAGTGAGCCTTCACCGGACTATGGCAGTAAGTTAGGCCTTAAAAGTAGAGCTATTTTTATATCTCTCGCCTGCTTGCTAATTTTTAAGCAATACATTTGGAGTTATTGCAATGGCTTACAAGCTAAAAACTCACAGAGGCGCGGCTAAGCGTTTCAAGAAAACTGCTTCTGGCGGTTTCAAGCGTAAACAAGCGCATCTTCGTCACATTCTGACTAAGAAAACTTCTAAGCGTAAATTACACTTACGTCCTAAGATGATGGTTCATAAGAATGACCATGGTCTAGTTTCACGTATGTTACCATTCGCTTAATAGGAGTCTTCAGAAATGGCAAGAGTTAAACGCGGTGTTATCGCACGTGCACGTCACAAAAAAGTTTTAAAGCAAGCTAAAGGTTACTACGGAGCACGTTCACGTGTTTACCGCGTAGCTTTCCAGGCAGTTACTAAAGCGGGTCAATACGCTTACCGTGACCGTCGTGCTAAGAAACGTACTTTCCGTCAACTTTGGATTGCACGTATCAATGCAGCAGCTCGTCAAAACGGTCTTTCATACAGCCGTTTTATCAATGGTCTTAAAAAGACTTCTGTAGAAATCGATCGTAAGATCCTTGCAGATATCGCTGTTTATGACCAAGTTGCATTCGCAGCGCTTGTTGCAAAAGCAAAAGAAGGCCTAGCGGCTTAATTTCGCTTTTCATAAAGTTTAAAAAGGAGCCTAGTGCTCCTTTTTTTGATCTTAATTAATATTCATAACTAACAACGATTTTGCATAGCGTATGTCGTTTGCTCCATTTTTTTGTTGAATCACCGCAGTTTACGCAATCCATTCAGATTAGTTGTTATAATTTCCCCAATATAGAATAAGTACCGCACTTGAGAGTGATATGTTTGCGAGTTTAGTGTTTTTATCTGCTGCAGTAACTTTAGACAGCCACTTACCCCCACTGTTGCCATGGCAAGGCGATAGTGTGTCTTTAATGCAAGAAAAAGGACCTTTAACCACAGATTTTGAATTAAGCGAAGGCACTTTATCGCCTGATTATGCAGACACTATGGCGTTTGTAGATCGCCTTGTTGCCGCAAACCCAACACAATTCAAAGTAACGACTATTACGACAAGCAGTTCGGGTCGTGCGGTTAAGATGTTAGTGGCGAATGAGCAAGGTTTGTTTGATGCAAAACAACTTGTTGCTGATACAAAACCAACCATCTTCATTCAAGCAGGCATTCACAGTGGTGAAATTGATGGCAAAGACGCCATGTTTATGTTGCTACGCGATATTGCAACAGGTAAACGCCGCGATATTCTGAGCAAAGTCAATATTCTGTTTATTCCTATTTTAAATGTTGATGGTCACGAGCGCAGTAGCCAATACAACCGTATTAATCAGCGTGGCCCGATAGAAATGGGCTTTAGAACGAATGGTCTAAATTTAAATTTAAATCGTGATTACACTAAGCTTGATACACCCGAAGTACGCGGTGTGATGCAGGTTATTAATCAATTTAAGCCAGATTTATACGTGGATGTCCATGTAACCGATGGCGCTGATTACCAATATGATGTTACCTACGGCTATAATCCGGTTTTTTCTAGTGAATCACCAAGTGTGTCACAAGCGTTAGATAATCTATTTAAACCTGTTATTGATGCCAAACTCGAAAAAGCAGGGCATATACCAGGTCCACTGGTTTTTGTAATGGACAAGCGCGAATTTAAAAAAGGTTTAGCGGGGTGGGTGGCAACACCACGTTTTTCAAATGGTTGGGGTGATTTACGTTCATTACCAACAATATTAGTTGAGAACCACTCTTTAAAACCTTATAAGCAGCGCGTATTAGGTACTTATGTATTTATTGATGGTGCTATTGACGCTTTAGCTGCAAACGATAAAGCCCTTAATGAAGCGGTTCAAAAAGAGCTCGATTTTAAACCGACACAATTAGTTGTTGAACGCGGTTATGCTAAAGAGCCAGATACCATCGAATTTAAAGGGATCGCTTATTCAAGAACTGAAAGCGCATTGTCAGGGCAACCTGAAGTTAAATATTTAGGTGAAGCTAAAAACTATGACGCATTACCGGTTTTTTGGCAAAAAGAAGTTAAAAAGACCGTTAACGTTCCTGCTGCGTTTTATATTCCGCCGGCGTACAGCCAATTGGTAAGTAAGCTTAAATTACACGGCGTAGAGGTAACGACGTTGAATGGTTCTGTTTCTGAGCCATTAACCCAAGCAAGCGTTGCTGATTACTCATTTGCAAAAGCACCTTTTGAAGGACGTTTTCGTGTAGAGGCGACATTTGATTACAACACCGTAGAAAATGTCGATATGACCGGCTGGTACAGAGTCTCAACTGAGCAGCCATACTCAGAACTGGCTACACACTTACTACACCCAGAAGCGCCAGATTCATTCTTTGCTTGGGGCGAGTTTAATACTATTTTTCAGCGCACTGAATACGTTGAGAATTACGCTTTAATGCCTTATGCACGACAAATGCTTAAAGAAAAACCTGCATTGGCTTTAGAGTTCGATAAAAAAATTCGTGAAGATAAAAGCTTTGCAAAAGATGCTGATGCTCGCTTGCATTGGCTCTATGAGCGTACACCGTTTTATGATCAAGGCTATTTAAAATACCCAATTTTAATGGCGTTTGAACAGTTACAAAAAGGACAATAACATGAAAGTGATTGCTGTTCCTGTTACTGGCTTTGCGCAAAATTGCCGCATTATCATTTGCGAGCAAACGAATAAAGCGGCCTTGGTTGACCCAGGTGGCGATGCAGACAAACTTCAAGCAGAACTTGCTGCTTTAAATTGCCAATTAGAGGCAATTTACTTAACACATGGTCACTTAGACCATGTGGGCGCTGCAAAGCAACTCGCAGAGCATTTTAGCGTTGATATCATTGGCCCACATTTAGATGATAAATTTTGGTTTGATGCCTTGCCAATGCAAGCGCAAATGTTTGGTTTTGCACCAATTACACCATTTTATCCAACGAAGTGGCTAAATCATGGCGATACAATCACCGTAGGTGAACTTGAACTATCTGTACGCCATTGCCCAGGGCATACGCCTGGTCATGTTGTTTTTTACCACCAAGGTTCAGAACAGGTGATAGTGGGTGACGTGATTTTTCAAGGCTCTGTTGGTCGTACTGACTTCCCGAAAGGGGATAGTGCGCAATTACTCGAATCAATTAAGTCGGAGATTTTATCATTCTCTGATGAAGTTGCTATTTTGCCAGGCCACGGTCCGAATACCACCGTAGGGCATGAGCGAAAAACAAATCCATTTATTAGCGGACGTTTTGGTTAATGCCAACGTGTAACAATAGTTAAGTAGTTTGTAAGTGGAACGGTATAAAATTGCAATTTTTTTGCATAAATAGTAGAAAATAGGCAGACTGATTTTTAAATCAGTTATATAATTTAACCAGTATTTTTACAGAAAAAGAAATAAAATGTCTCTGAACCAAGTAGATCGCCAAATTTTGGCATTATTACAGCAGGATGCTAGCTTATCTACGGCAGAAATTGCCGATAAAGTTGGTTTATCTCAATCTCCATGTTGGCGTCGTATTGCTAAGCTTGAGCAAGATGGCTATATCAAAGGTAAAGTTGCTTTGCTTGACGAGAAAAAGCTTGGCTTTGATATGTTGGTCTATGCCCATGTTCGTCTATCTAACCACGGTAGAACGAATCTAGCTGAGTTTGAGCGTTTAATTATGAGCTATGATGAAGTAACCGAGTGTTACAGCATGGCGGGTACCATGGACTTCATGCTTCGAATTATTTCAAAAGGTATTGAAGGGTATGAGCAGTTTGTTCGTGATAACCTACTAAACCTTGAGTTTGTTCAAGAAGTTCACTCAAATGTGACCATGACATGCGTTAAGCGTAGTACGTCTTTACCTCTTTAATCTTTTTCTACTACGTTTTATTTTTTCGAAAACGGTTAGTGCTTTTAGGTACTAGCCGTTTTGTTGTTAATAATTGTTAACTTTTGCGGATTTTGCTAGAATTCTGCGCCTTGCCGAAATGCATTCACTATAAAGAGGATCTTAATGTTTAACTTACTCAGCAAAGCGCCAAGCTCTGCTAAAAACGATATTCTATCAGGCTTGACCGTTGCGTTGGCATTGGTACCAGAAGCGGTTGCGTTTGCTTTTGTTGCTAATGTTGAGCCTTTGGTTGGTTTATATGCCGCATTTATTGTTGGCTTAATTACGGCTATTTTTGGTGGTCGTCCAGGTATGATTTCTGGTGCTACCGGTGCACTAGCCGTTGTAATGGTAAGTTTAGTTTTAGATCATGGTGTAGAGTATTTATTTGCTACCGTGTTATTGATGGGGATACTGCAAGTACTCGCAGGTATCTTCAAGCTCGGCAAGTTTATTCGCATGGTTCCGCACCCAGTAATGCTGGGCTTTGTAAATGGTCTTGCGATTGTTATTTTCTTAGCTCAACTTGGGCAATTTAAAGTACCAGACGGGATGGGCGGCCAACAGTGGATGGAAGGGCAAGCACTTTATATTATGCTTGGCTTAGTAGCGTTAACTATGGCTATTATTCATTTCTTACCTAAGCTAACCACTGCTGTACCTTCATCGTTAGCTGCCATTGTTACTGTAACAGCGATTGTGATTGGCTTTGATTTAGAAGCGCGCACTGTACTTGATTTCTTAAAAGGAATGACAGGCAATGAGCAAGCAACAATTGCCGGTGGCTTGCCGGAGTTCCATATTCCAATGGTGCCATTTAATCTTGAAACATTAAAAATTATCTTCCCTTATGCGTTAGTTTTAGCGGCAATTGGTTTAATTGAATCGTTATTAACACTGACCTTAATTGACGAAATTACTGAAACCCGTGGTCACAGTAATAAAGAGTGTATTGGTCAAGGCGCTGCAAATATTACCTGTGGTTTCTTTGGTGCAATGGGTGGTTGTGCGATGATTGGTCAATCTATGATCAATATTAATTCAGGTGGTCGCTCACGTTTATCTGGTATTAGTGCAGCATTAATACTGCTAGCATTCATTATTTTTGCAGCCAGCCTCATTGAGATGATCCCACTAGCTGCTTTAGTTGGCGTTATGTTCATGGTTGTACTTGGTACCTTCGAGTGGGCAAGCTTCAAAATGATGAAGCGTGTACCTAAGTCTGATGCTTTTGTTATTGTGCTTGTTTCAGGTGTAACCGTAGTAACAGACCTTGCGATCGCAGTATGTGTGGGTGTCATTGTTTCGGCTTTAGTTTTTGCTTGGCAGCATGCGAAACACATTTACACAAGCAATTACATCGATGAGCAAGGCTCTAAAGTGTATGAGCTTCATGGTCCTTTATTCTTTGGTTCGGTTAAGAACTTTGCCGAGCTATTTGATGTTAAAAATGACCCAGAAGACGTGATCATTGAATTCAAACATAGCCGTGTTGCTGATCACAGTGCGATTGAAGCGATTGACAGTCTTGCAGACAAATACGCAAAAGTGGGTAAGAAACTGCATTTACGTCATTTAAGCCCTGATTGTATTCAACTATTACACAATGCGCGTGATTTAGTTGAAGTGAATGTGATTGAAGATCCAAATTATAAAGTGGCTTCAGATAAACTAGCTTAAAAATAAAGCAGAGAAAAAGCGAAGGCTGTTGTGGCCTTCGCTTTTTTAATGTCTGAAGAATGCGGTAAGGCTATAAAAAATTAAGATAGGCGGCAGTGCTTTGTTCTCGTGACTATCGGTATAATAAAAATAATTATGAAAGGTAATCTGATATTTTGAATTGGCAATCATTAGTTGATAATCGACAACGCTTTTTCTGGGTTTTGCAAATTGCAGGCTGGATAGGTTATGCGTTAGTTAATTATATCGGCTCAAAAGTCTTTGAAATGCGTGATATTTACGTATTTGTTATTGTACTAAACGCTTATGCAGGCTGTTTAATGACAGTACCTTTACGTTATATGTATCGTAAAGTTTGGAATGCCTCACCTTGGGTATTAATGCTTGTCGTTTTTGGTGCTTCCTATGTCACAGGCACATTATGGGCCGTTGTACAAAAATTCAATTTATGGGAAATCTACCGTCACGGTTACCGTCCAAATGAATGGTTTTATTACTTTCAACAAGGGTTAGATTCGGTTTATATCATTCTTTGTTGGAGTGGTTTGTATTTTGGTATTAAGTATTACCAGCTATTGCAAAGTGAGCGACAAAAGGCCCTCAAAGCAACCACTATGGCTCACGAAGCTCAGCTGAAAATGCTGCGCTATCAACTTAATCCGCACTTTTTATTTAATACCCTAAATGCAATCTCAACCTTAATTTTGGTAAAAGAGAACAAAGATGCAAATTTAATGGTGTCAAAATTGAGTGACTTCTTACGATACACACTCAATACAGACCCAATAAAAAAGGTGCCATTAGAGCAAGAAATTCATGCCCTCATGCTGTACTTAGAAATTGAAAAAGTACGCTTTGATGAACGTTTACAAGTTAATGTAGATGTAAGCGAGCAGGCAAAAGAAGCCTTGGTACCAAGCTTGATCCTCCAACCTATTATCGAAAACTCGATAAAGTATGCGATAGCGCAACTAAATGAAGGTGGTGTGATTGATATTAAAGCACAAGTTTTTGCAAATGAACTATTATTGGAAGTAGGCGATAATGGTCCTGGTACTGAGCTTAAAAATGGCCAACTGGTTAATTCTCAAGGCGTTGGCATAGCTAATACACAGGACCGCTTAAAAACACTTTATGAGAACAACTACTCGTTTGTTCTCTCTGACAATACGCCAAGTGGATTAAAAGTTAATCTGCGCGTTCCGTTTGAAAAGGCTGTTAAGAAATGAGCAAAATTAGAACTTTGATCGTTGATGATGAACCGCTAGCAAGAAAAGGCTTAGCAGTTCGACTTTCTGAGTTTGACGATTTAGAAGTCATTCGTTTATGTAGCAATGGTCAAGAAGCAATTGATGAATGCTTATCGGGCAATATTCAATTGGTTTTCTTAGATATTCAAATGCCAAATATGAACGGTTTTGAAGTTGCAAGAGCACTTAGTGAGAGCGTAAATCCATTACCTGCTATTGTGTTTGTAACGGCTTTTGACCAGTTTGCAGTTAAAGCATTCGAGATTCATGCGTTGGATTATATTCTTAAACCAGTCGATGACAACAGACTAAAACAGGCGGTAGAAAAAGTGCATACCTATTTAAAAACGCAACAAGATAACGCCCATAAGAAAAAACTAGCGAGCTTTGTTGCAGGTATTACAGGCAATAATTGCGAAGAAATTTTAAAGAAGTTAGCAACTGGCGATAGCCTTGCTGACCGTCGTTATCCAGAATCATTAGCTGTAAAAGAGCAGGGCGAGATTGTTCGTGTGCCTGTTATTACAATTCAATGGGTTGATGCGGCTGGTGACTATATGTGTCTTCATTGCCAAGATGGGCAAACGCATATCCTTCGTAAAACAATGAAAGAGCTTGAACAAGAGCTTGATCCACAACTATTTGTGAGAGTTCATCGCAGTGCCATTGTTAATACTAAGCAAATTAGCAAACTTGTAACTCAAGTAAGTGGTGAATACCTGTTAGTGTTAGATAATGGCCAAGAACTAAAAGTAAGCCGTAGCTATCGCGATAAAGTGAAAGCAGCGCTCGCGAGCTAATACCAACCCGCAATAATACTTAATCATTTTGAGGGATCAAACCTGTCGCTAACTGCGTTAAAAATTTCTCATTTAGAACAACTAAATAACGAAATTTTTGCCTTGTAATCAACGAGGTTTTATTGCCTCAAAATAGACTACTTAATTAAGCGGATTGGTATAATAGCTATTCAAAATTTAATAAGTTAAAACAAAAAAGGCGCAATTATTAATTGCGCCTTTTTTTATGAAAGTTCGTAACAGATTAAACAGTTACAATCTTCATAGTGTTTGTTGCACCAATAGTTTCCATTGCATCACCGTGAGTTAAAATCACAGTATCACCAGCTACTAGTGAGCCTTGCTCAACAAGCGTGTTTAATGCATCACGTACCATGCTTTCGTCTTCACACTTCGTTGAATCAAAGAATACAGGATAAACACCACGGTAAAGTGCTGTTTGGCCCAGCGTGCTTGGATGACGTGATAATGAATAAATTGGTAAACCAGAGCTGATGCGCGACATCAATTTAGCTGTGCTACCTGATTCAGTCAGAGTCACTATAGCTTTAACAGAATCTAAGTGGTTAGCTGCATACATCGCAGATAATGCAATTGATTCAGCATTTGATGAAAAACGGCTGTCTAAACGGTGCTTAGAAACGTGCGTTTCTTTTTGTGATTCAGCACCTAAACAAACGCGAGCCATAGTCGCTACGGTTTCTTCAGGGTAGTCACCAGCAGCTGTTTCAGCAGATAACATAACTGCATCAGTACCATCTAATACAGCGTTTGCTACGTCCATAACCTCTGCACGTGTTGGCATTGGGTTATCGATCATTGATTCCATCATTTGTGTTGCAGTAACAACAGTACGGTTAAGTGAACGAGCACGGCTAATGATAAGCTTTTGCTTACCAACTAGGGCTGCATCACCAATTTCAACACCTAGGTCACCACGAGCAACCATTACAGCGTCAGAAGCAAGTACGATATCGTCAATTGCTTCAACAGTTTCAACTGCTTCTGCACGTTCGATTTTTGCTAATAGTTGTGCGTTTGAGCCAGCAGCTTCTGCTAAAGAGCGAACATAACGCATGTCATCACCACTGCGTGGGAATGAAACAGCAATATAATCAACACCAATCTCAGTAGCAGTGATTAAATCTTCTTTATCTTTATCAGTGAAAGCAGGGGCTGTTAAACCACCGCCTAAACGGTTGATACCTTTGTTATTTGAAAGTACGCCACCAACAGTAACAGTCGTGTGAACTAGGTCACCGTCAACGTTATCTACTGTTAATTGAATTAATCCGTCGTTTAATAACAGTAAGTCGCCTGTTTTAACGTCGTTAGGTAGCTCTTTATAGTCGATACCTACCGCATTAACGTCGCCTTGGCCTTTTTCCATTTTTGCATCAAGGGTAAATTTTGCGCCAACTTCTAGGTTTACTTTACCGTCTTTAAACGTTGATACACGAATTTTAGGACCTTGTAAGTCAGCAAGGATAGCAACGTGTTTGCCTAAACGCTTAGCAATGCTGCGTACCGCTTCTGCACGGTCTTTGTGATCTTGTGCTACGCCATGTGAGAAGTTCAAACGAACCACATTTGCACCTGCACGAATAATTTTTTCTAGGTTGTTATCGCGATCGGTTGCTGGTCCAAGGGTCGCAACAATTTTTGTGCGTCTTAGCATCAAATTCTCCTGTGCGCTCAAATATATTAAGCGAATTGATGGTTATCTATTAAAATGTCGTGCTATAAACCTTTAATATAGGCTTATACATAAGCACAATGTAGAACTCATAAGTAAAAAATGATTGTTTTTACTTATGAGAATCTGGCTCTTTGTATTAATTATAGAGTATACAAAGGGTGAATGACGTTATTATGACACCGGTGTCAGGTAGCGTCAATACACATACCTTTTTAAAGGGTATTATAAAAATCTGGTCCGATGCCTTGGTTATTTTGATATACTGAGGGCAACGTCGCTTCATGATTTCGATGATTTATCTCAAGTTGGCTGTCAAGCTCGCATTTTTGGGCTGCTTGGGTATAATGCGCGCGTAATTATTTTGATTAACTAACCAATAGTTGTTACCGAGGAGGACACTAAATGCAAGTTGCATTAGTAGGGTTAGGCGTTATGGGTAAAAATCTTGCCCTCAACCTGATTGAAAAAGGGCTGACATTAGTAGCTTATGATAAAAACCCAGATGCGGGTGCCGAGTTACTAAGCTGTGCGAAAGCACTAGGTTTGGCAGACCGTTTACATATTGTGTCTGATTTAAATGATATGGTTAGACGCTTAGAGCCGCCTCGTTCGATTCTTCTTTTAGTTCCTGCTGGTGAATTGGTTGATAAAGTATGTACAGAGCTTGCAGAAGCAGGTGTTGACTGTGATGACATTATCGTAGATTGCGGCAACAGTAACTACAAAGATGGCATTAGCCGTAAACTTAAATATCAAAACAAATTTGAATTTGCCACTATGGGTATTTCTGGCGGTGCAGAAGGCGCACGTCACGGTCCTGCAATGATGGCAAGTGGTTCAGAAGGCGGCTGGGAGCGTGTTGAGCCGTGGTTTGAAAAAGTAGCGGCAAGCTACAAAGGTGAGTCGTGTTTTGCACGTGTAGGCCAATCTGCAAGTGGTCACTTTGTGAAAATGGTGCATAACGGTATCGAATATGCGTTAATGCAATTAATTGCAGAAATGTATCAACTATTACGTTTAGGTACTAATCGTTCACCAAAAGAAGTGGCTGACATTTTCAATGAATGGTCTGAAGGCACTTTAAATAGCTACTTATTGTCAATTTCAAGCCATATCTTAAGCCTTGAAACGACAGAAGGTGAGCCGCTAGTTGATTTAATCGACAATAAAGTTGGCGCGAAAGGTACAGGTTTATGGACTGCACAAAATGCCTTAGAGCTTGGTATTGCAGTGCCATCACTAGTTGCAGCTGTTCAAGCACGTCACTTAACAAATACTTGTGATACGCATGCTGCTAAAGAAATGACTTACGCTGCTAAAGCAACTGATACCGTTGATTTAGACTTAGCAGAGCTAAAAGATGCATTCACATTGGCAAGTTTACTTGCTTACCGTCAAGGTTTAGCGCTTATCAAAGGTGCGTCTCGTGCTCATCAGTGGAAAGTAGATCTTTCTAAAACGCTACAAACGTGGCGCGCAGGTTGTATCATCCGTGCTGATTACTTAGACAATGTAGCTGAAGGTGTAGAATTTATTGATTCTATGCAGCGTGAATCAGCAGCATTACGTAAGGTAACGGGTGCAGCAGTTGCATCTGGTCTTGCATTCCCAGTGTTAACTGCAACGCAAACTTACATTGCGACGTTAACAACACCAAGTAATGGTCACCTTGTTCAAGCACAACGTGACTACTTCGGTGAGCATGGTATTAAAACTCATAGTGGTGAGATTTGCCATTTAACAGACTTAGTTGAGATTGACGAAAAAGTTCGTTAATTATCAAAAAGCATAAAAAAGGCACCAATTGGTGCCTTTTTTGTATTTGCTGTATTAACGACTTAGCTCACCGCGCAGGTTGTCTTGCATCAAGTGACGAATTGTTTCTACTTCTAGCTTTTGACTAAATAAGTAGTGTAACTTGGTCAAACAGGCTTCTAATGTCATATCGTAGCCACTGATCACACCACAATTTAATAAGGCATTACCGGTTGCATAACCGCCCATATTAACTTGGCCTTTTAAGCACTGCGTTAGATTAACAATTACCATACCGCGTTTACTTGCATCATTAAGAATATCTAAGAACGCCGGATCTTGCGGGGCATTACCCACGCCAAAACTTAATAACACAAGTGCTTTGATGTCGTCATTAACTAAACTTTTAACCACTTTTGGACTGATCCCAGGATAGAGATAAAGCACACCAATTGGCTGTGGTGTAATATTTGACACCTGTAGTTCGTTATCAACATAAGGGCTTAATTGCCCTTTGATCAGTTGAATATTAATTCCAGACAGTGCTAATGGTTCAAGGTTCGGTGATGCAAAGGCATCAAAGCCATCAGCATGGGCTTTTGTTGCACGGTTACCGCGGAATAATTGGTTATTAAAAAACAGGCTTACTTCAGCAATTGGGTAATTAGCGGCTAAATACATGGCATTAAGTAAGTTTACTTGGCCATCAGAACGAAGTTGCGACAATGGAATTTGTGAGCCTGTCACAATCACAGGTTTTGTTAGGTTTTCGAACATGAAAGACAAAGCAGAAGCTGTGTAGGCCATGGTATCGGTACCATGCAAAACCACAAAGCCATCATAGTCTTGGTATTTACTCTTAATATCGTCAGCAATTAATTGCCAGTGGGCAGGGGACATATCTGAAGAATCAATGAGCGGGCAATATTCGTGAATATCAAACAAAGGCATTTCATCACGATTAAACTCTGCATTATTGACCACTGTTTCGGTTAAAAAACCTTCTGCCGGAACATAGCCACGGCTCGATTTTTTCATACCGATAGTACCACCCGTATAGGCGATATATATACGTTTACGTTTCATAAAAAAAGCCCAGTTAAATAACTGGGCTTAGTATACCTAAAATCGCTTAGCTAAGTAACTTATTGAATTACATTACACACTAAACAACGAGCGTAAACGCCTTGTGGATCGTTGTAATCTTTTAGGTTATCAATTTCACTACTTAACTGATTAATAAGGCTTTGTAAGTTGGCTTGTGTTGCTAGTACTGATTGTGATGAATCAGACTTAGCAAAGAAGCTCTTAACAGCCGCAGTACCAAAGATATCTTGTAGCATTTGCTCTTGTGGTGTTAGCGACTGCTTGATGGTTTTAACATCATAATGATTAAGCTTAGCAAGCTCAGCTGCTGCCTTAATTGCATCTTGCTTATCACCAAGTTTATCAACTAAACCTAGTTCTTTTGCTTGAGTTGCAATCCATACACGGCCTTGGGCAATTTTATCAACTTGCTCAGGGGTCATGTTACGCGCTTCAGCCACTACATTTAAAAAACGTTTGTATGCATTTTCAACGCTCATTTGAATGATATCTGACATCTTCTCATCAAGTGGGCGTGCAATAGAGAAGCCAGCAAGGTCTGTTGTAGCAACGCCATCTGAGTAAATACCTAATTCAGCCATTGTGTTTTCAAATGTCATGAAAGTACCGAATACACCGATTGAACCTGTAATTGTGCTAGGGGCTGCCCAAATTTCATTGGCTGCAGATGCAATCCAGTAACCACCTGATGCTGCCACTGAGCTCATTGAAGCGATAACCGGTTTACCCGCTGCCTTAAGAGCTAATACTTCAGCACGGATAACTTCAGAAGCAAACATACTACCACCACCTGAATCGATGCGTAGTACTACGGCTTTTACTTTGTCGTCAAGACGCGCTTTGCGAAGTAGGGCTGCTGTAGAGTCACCACCAATTTCACCTGCTTTACGCTCGCCATCAACAATGGTGCCTTTCGCAACAACCACAGCTACTTTTTCAGTGATTGGGTTATCGAACTCAACAGGCGGTTTTACCAGCGATAAATACTCACGGAAGCTTACTTGCTTAAAGGTTTTGCCTGTTTCTTCTGCACCAACTAACTCAATAAGCTGTTGGCGAATTTGTTGTGAGGTTTTTAAAGAATCAACCCACTGATTATTTAACGCGTACTGACCCGAGTTACCGTCAACTGCTTGCATTTTTGCAAGGTAAACATCCATATCTTCATCGAAATTACTTTCATCGAATGGACGGCTTGCAGCAACGTCAGTTTTATACTCGTTCCAAAGTGCAGTTAACCAAACGCTATTCGCTTCTTTTGCCGCATCTGACATGTCATTACGAATAAATGGCTCAACCGCTGACTTGTAAGTACCCACACGGAAAATATGTTGAGTTACTTTTAATTTTTCAAGCGCATCTTTGAAGTAAAGCGGGAACATACCGTAGCCTTCAATGCTCACACCACCATAAGGGTGCATAGACACTTCATTTGCGTGGGCTGCAATATAGTATTGAGCTTGTGTATAGTAATAGCCTGTTGCGATAACTTGCTTGCCTGCATCTTTAAAGGCATCAATTGCTTTGGTTATTTGTTTTAGCTTATTGATGTGTGCACTTGGCATTTTTTGTAGATCAAGAAGCATTACACTGATGCGATCATCTTTAGTTGCTTGGTTGATCACTTCAACAACATCATCAAGAAGAATTTCTGATGGTGCTTCTTTACCCATAGTTGCATCGTTGATTGCTGCTTCTACAGGATCAACATACGTTTTTTCTTCAACAATAGGGCCATTTAAGTTTAGGCGTAGCACGGTTCCGTCTGCTACTTTTACTTGGTCTTCTTCACCTGTGATGGCAACAAAGAAGAGTATTACTAGTAATAGAAATAATATGTTTAGGACCAAACGGCGGGAGAAATTAATCCCGGTCCAAATGCCTTTAAATATCTTTGCTAGCAAAATAAATCCTTAATTCAGTACAGCTTAGTAGTGATCTCATCTTAGCTTAGAATAACTTTAAAATTAACTGTTAAATAGTAACAGAGTGTTTAAAACGACAATTTGCTACAGAATAATTACCAGTGAAAAGTTGATTATTCTAAGTTATTGCCGCAGAATCTATTTCAAATAGAGGTTCGACCAGTTAACGGGGCACACAATGTTAGAACAAAAATTACAATTACCGCATACCGAACTTCGTAATCGTTTGGTTATGGGCTCAATGCATACCGGCTTAGAAGAAGGCTGGCATAACCGTAAACGCTTACGTGCATTCTACGAAGCACGTGCCAAAGGCGGCACGGGTTTAATCATTACAGGTGGTTATAGCCCAAATATTCGTGGCAAGCTATCTCCGTTCGCATCAACATTTAACTCATTTTATGATGTGATCAAACACAAAGCATATACTGATGCAGTGCATCAGCATGGCGGAAAAATTTGCTTACAATTATTGCACGCAGGTCGCTATGCTTATCATCCATTCAATCAAGCGCCAAGCTCAATTCAGGCACCTATTAATCCGTATAAACCTAAAGAAATGTCGTTAGGTTCAATTAAAAAAACCATCAAAGACTTTGCTAACTCTGCAAAATTGGCTGAAAAAGCAGGTTATGACGGTGTTGAAATCATGGGTTCTGAAGGTTATTTGATTAATGAATTCATGGCTAACCACACTAATAAAAGAACAGACAACTATGGCGGTAGTTTAGAAAACCGCATGCGCTTGGCGGTAGATATTGTTAAAGCTGTACGCGCTAAAGTAAGTCAAAAGTTTATTATTGTATTTCGTTTGTCTGTGATGGATTTAATTCCTAATGGATCAACGCCTGATGAAGTAAAACAACAAGCCCTAGCACTTGAACAAGCAGGCGTTGATATCTTTAACACCGGTATTGGTTGGCACGAAGCTCGTGTACCAACGATTGCCAGTATGGTACCACCAGGTGCATTTAAAGAAGCATCAAAACGCTTGAAAGAAACGGTGTCTGTGCCTGTTATCGCGGTCAACCGTATTAATACTCCAGAAATTGCCAATGGAATTTTAGAAGCAGGCGAGTCTGATTTAATTTCGATGGCACGTCCTTTATTAGCAGACCCTGAGTTTTTCAATAAATACGTTAATAATAAGTCTGAGCAAATCAATATTTGTATTGGTTGTAATCAGGGCTGTTTAGACCATGTGTTTAAAAACAAACGTGCAACCTGTTTGGTTAACCCACAAGCGGCTTTTGAGTTAGATTATAGTCTTGAAAAAGCACCATCGTCTCGATTAGTACTGGTTGTAGGGGCTGGCCCTGCTGGCCTTGCTGCAAGTTGTTACTTAGCAGAGAAAGGTCATAAAGTGACTTTAATTGAACGTAAAGAACAAATGGGTGGCCAATTTAATTTAGCCATGCAAGTGCCGGGTAAAGAAGACTTTAACCATACCCTTAACTACTTTACTAATGAATTAAAGCGTTTAAATGTCGATTTACAGCTCGGTACTGAGTTTACTGACAATATGCTCAATCAATACGATGATGTGGTTTTTGCAACAGGCGTACGTCCGCGTGAAGCCAAAATAGAATGCAGTGATGGCAAACGTGTATTCGCTTATGATGAAGTAATTCGTGGTGAAGTAGAACTAGGCGAGAAAATTGCGATTCTAGGTGCCGGTGGTATCGGTTTTGATATGGTTGCCTTTTTAAGTGAACACAAAGGCCAAACAATTGAGCAATTCAAAACTCAATGGGGTATTGAATGCGAAGCTGCGCCTGAAAAAGACAATCGCCAAATTTACATGCTGAAGCGAAGTGCAGGGCGCTTTGGTAGTGAACTGGGTAAAACAACGGGGTGGATCCATCGTCAAGTTGCTAAACAACACGGTGTTAAACAAATAGCTGAGTGTCAGTATCTAAGCTTTGATAAGCAAGGTTTGAAAATTACTGTAAAAGGTGAAGAGCAAATCCTCGATGTTGATACTGTGATTGCCTGTATTGGTCAGGTGTCAAATACTGAAACGTTCGACAATCAAACCGAAAACGCGAAAGTACACGTTATTGGTGGCGCAAAACTAGCTGCTGCTATTGATGCAAAACGTGCGATTTTTGAAGCGCTACAAGTTGCTCGTAAAATTTAATTGAAAGTAAACTAGAAAACGTGCGGTCTGTGTGATTAATCTATTTAGTCACGAGACCGCTATGTTGAACACACACCTAATACCCCTTTACCATCGCATTTTAAATAAACTGCAGTTTTTAGACGGGCTACCGAGTCTATTAATTCGCTTGATCTTAGCACCAGTGATGATCATTGCCGGCTTTAATAAACTAGCTTTAAGCGGTGATGTAACTCATTTTTATCAATACTTTTTAGCATCAGATGATATTGTTGCTTGGTTTGGAAATAGTGACTGGGGTTTAGGCCTACCAATGCCCTCTGTATTAGCCTTTTTAGCTGCATGGACTGAGTTTTTAGGGGGGATCTTTATATTATTGGGTGTATTTACTCGTTTAACAGCTATTCCTTTGATGATCACCATGCTGGTTGCAGCGACAACAGTACATGCCAGTAATGGCTGGTTTGCTGTAACACCCACAGATGCCAGTACCAGCCCTGCGAGAGTACTGAATTGGCTAGCAATACCAGGAAGTGAAGCCAGTTTAGTTAATTCCAGTGAAGCCAGTGAGCGATTAACGAAAATGCGCGAGTTGCTAGAAACGCATGGTTATACAGAGTACCTCTATGCGAAAGGAAAACCTGTGATTTTAAATAATGGTATTGAGTTTTCCGCAATATACTTTGTTATGCTCTTAAGTTTATTTTTTGTAGGGGGCGGTCGTTACGTTAGTTTAGATTATTGGTTAACTAGAAAAGCATCGAATAGCTTTATTGCTATTAAAGATAAATGATAAGCTTGGGTTTTCTGCCCCGATTATTCAGGGGAATCGTACTTAAGCATTTACGGAATATTCATGGACGCTTTAACGCTATTACAAACTCGACAATCAGATCCTCGCCTTACCGCACCAGGACCAACTGCAGAACAACTTGAAATTATTAAGCGAGCGGCCATAAAAGTGCCTGATCATGGCTGTATTGCGCCTTGGCGGTTTATTGTGGTTGAAGGCGAAGCTCGTAATAAATTAGGCGATATCTACCATCAAGCCGCAGTCGCTGAAAATCAAGATGAAAGAACCATTGAGCGCGCTAAAGAGCTACCGCTGCGTTCGCCTATGATGATCATTGCCATTGCTGATGTAACTGAAAACCCAAAAGTGCCACGTATTGAACAAGTACAAAGTGCAGGCTGCGCTGTACTTGCAATGCAACAAGCGGCCTTTGCGCAAGGTTTAGGGGGCATTTGGCGCACAGGTTATTTTGCACAGAGCCCTGCTGTTAAAGCGGCACTAGGTTGTAAAGAACAAGATGAGATAGTTGGCTACTTATATCTAGGTACACCAGAAGTAGACATTAAAAAACCAATCAGACACAAGCCAGAGACGTTTTTTGAGAATTTATAAATATTAGGAACTTTTTTGCAGTTAAGCAGTCAGACACTATTAAGCTTACTTATGTTAGTTTTTTTAGATTTAGCTTAGCTGTAAGAAGCGCACGGATGCAAAAAACGAAATAATTCTTCTTCAGTGTGTTTTTTAATCGGTTATTTTTTGTTAACGTATGGATAGTCTTAAAAAAATAACGATAAAGAAGACGAGAACGATGGGAAACTTATTTTTACGTGAAAAAGAAAATTGGTTCGCTTGGTCAATTTGGGGCTTAGTTGGCGCCGTGTTCACTTTTTTTGTTGCCATGTCTACGAAGCAACCTCATTACCTTGGCTTGTCTGCTGTAGTGGTATTACTCCTACTGACTTGGTGGATGCAAAGCACTAAACGTTTCGATTTCGGCCGCGCTTTTAAAATTTGTTGCTACGTTTTAACGATCACCTGCTTACCAGCCTTTGCATTAGTCATTATACCTAGCTATAACCTCAATAAAATTGACGTAATAGTGCAGGGTTCAGGCTTTGCAATTGTTAGTTTAATTGTTTGTTTAGTTTGCTCTTTAATCGCAAAGCGCCCTAAGCAGTACTATTAAAATTACTTTTTTAAAGTTTTTTACATTAAAGGCTTTACAACGAACGCAGTAAACACTATTATGCGCGCCGTACGGAGAGATGGCAGAGTGGTCGAATGCACCGGTCTTGAAAACCGGCAGGGGTTTGTAGCCCCTCTAGGGTTCAAATCCCTATCTCTCCACCATTATTTAGAAAAACCGCCTTCATGGCGGTTTTTTGCTATCTGGAGAAAAGTAATGTCAGCAAGCGAGTCTTCTTCTACACTAATGCGCATTGTTAAACATGTTCTGCTTTGGTGTATCTTTTCTTATTTTTATCACAGCGGGATCAATGTACTTGTAGCTATGGCCCATGATGCGCAGCCTGATTACGGGCTAATATCTTCAATCGCTTATGGTATTGGCTTTAATGTGTTAGTAGGGCACCTTATTGGCAAATACGACAAGCATTGGCCTGTCATTGCTGCATGTGTGATTTCGACTGTGGGTCTTATTGCCGTGCCTTTAGTTATGTTAGGCAAAGATGGTTTAATGAGCGGCTTTTTTATTGCTTCGATGATCGCTACATTACCTGTTGCGACATTTGTAATTGATAAAATAAAGCAGCGAATTAGTGCAAACACTGAGCAAACGCAGTAAAACTAGGCGATATTCGTTGTTTTTTTATGTTAGTATGAGCACGTCTTTTAACTAAATAAACGTGAATTAAAACATGTCAGATAATTTTACAACAGACGCTGAAAAAGCAAGTTACGGTATTGGTTTACAAATGGGTGAGCAATTAAAAGCGAATCCATTCGAAGGTTTAAACTTAAATTCTGTATTTGAAGGTATGAAAGACGCATACACTGGTAATGATTTCCAAGTTGAAATCCCAGCAATTCAAGCAGCTTTTGAGAAAATCAACGCTGAGATCCAAGCTCGTCGTGAAGAAGAAGCTAAAGTTCTTGCAGCTGAAGGTATTGCATTCTTAGAAGAAAATGCAAAACGTCCTGAAGTAACAGTAACTGAATCAGGTCTTCAATACGAAGTACTTACTGCAGGCGACGGTGAAAAACCAACTGCAGATTCAACAATCCGTGCACACTACCACGGTACACTAATCAACGGTACAGTATTTGATAGCTCATACGAGCGTGGTCAACCAGCTGAATTCCCAGTTGGCGGTGTAATCAAAGGTTGGACTGAAGCAGTACAAATGATGGGTACTGGTTCTAAGTGGCGCTTATACGTACCACACGAACTTGCTTACGGTGAGCGCGGTGCTGGTGCAGCAATCGCTCCTTTCTCAACGCTAATCTTTGACGTTGAGCTATTAGAAATCATCTAATCGATTTCAAATAGACATAAAAAAACCTGCTTAAAGCAGGTTTTTTTATGTCTGAAACAAATAGCTAATTAGCTATTTGATTCAGCGTATTCTTTACACGCAGCAGTGTCTTCACATTCACCATATAGGTAAAGAGAGTGGTTAGTCAGTTTAATTCCATTCTCTTTTGCGATTTCTTCTTGACGACGTTCAATAGTATCGTCTTCAAATTCAACAACCTTACCACATTTTAGGCACACTAAGTGGTCATGGTGAGTGCTGCCTGATAATTCAAATACTGACTTGCCGCCTTCGAAGTGGTGGCGAGATACAATACCTGCATCATCAAATTGGTTAAGAACACGGTAGACAGTTGCAAGACCAATCTCTTCGCCTTTGTCTAATAGGATTTTATAGACATCTTCAGCGCTGATGTGTTGGTTGTCTGGAGATTGCAGAATCTCTAAAATTTTAATACGCGGCAGAGTTACTTTTAACCCTGCTTTTTTTAATTCCAAGTTGTGATCAGTCATTCAATCTGTCTCAATTTTATTTAGTTATACTAGGCATCATCAAGATGCACACGACACATTAGCAACTATTAGAATAACGTGCCTAGTTACTAAGTGCAAAGAACAATTCGTCTATTTGCCGATTTTTCAAACAAAAATGAACTGGTTGTGCATCTTTACATCAGCTAGTAAATGCGAGTAGTACTTGTTATTAATCAGCAAGTTCCGCTAAACACATTTCGTCATAAACCTGAGCACACCAGTCTTTAACACGCTTTTCAGTAAGCTCTGGTTGACGGTCTTCATCAATACCAAGGCCAACAAAGTTGCTGTCATCTACTAGTGCTTTTGAAGCTTCAAAGTCGTAGCCCTCAGTTGACCAATGACCCACTACGATTGCGCCACGCTCAGTAACGATATCGTTGATCATGCCCATTGCATCTAAGAAGTATTCTGCATAGTCTTCTTGGTCACCGCAGCCGAAAATAGCAACAAGTTTACCTTCGAAGTCAACTTCTTCTAATTCAGGGAAGAAATCATCCCAGTCACATTGAGCTTCACCGTAGTACCAAGTTGGAATACCGAATAACAATAAATCGAATTCAGCAATCTCTTCTTTAGAACTTTTTGCAATGTCGTGAACCGCTACAAGCTTTTTACCTAATTCTTTTTGAATCATTTTAGCTACGTGTTCAGTATTGCCTGTGTCACTTCCGAAAAAAATACCTACGCTTGACATGGATTTAAAACCTTCTATCTATCAATAGCCAATCTTTCTTGTAAAATTGTTTCAATCAACGCGCTACGGCTAATATTCTGCGCATCTGCCATATCGCTTAATGCTTGATATAACTGTGATGAAACCTTAAATTCTACACGCTTTAAACCACGTGCTTTATCTCGCTTTATTTGATTACGTTTATTTACTTTTAATTGCATATCGCGAGGTAGGGGATTTGTTTTCGGCCTACCTGGACGCTTTTCGTATTCAAATAAATCGGGTGTTGTTCTATCTGTTTCTGACTTTGCCATATCTAGCCCACACCTGCGCCTTGCCAGAAGACTTGAATAAGTCCTTTCGCTATAAACCCAGAACAGCCTAAAAATAGCACTAACCAAACGATGTATCGGCCAAATCGTGGTACATCACCTTTTTTAAGGACGTCTTGAATTGCCATTCCAATAAAAAAGAAAATACCGGCTAAGCCAAAATACAACCCTAAGGTATCAAATTCGTTAATTAACTGACTGACCATCAACGTATAAACCTTTAAATTAAACGGCGCGTACTATAGCACACAAATTTGTAATAATTTAGTGCGCACGATCAAAAACAGCGAATTTTATCAGCCCAATTAATGAGCTAAAAAATCGCTGATTGCTTTATTTACAGCAAGTGGTTTTTGGGCATGTAGCCAGTGACCAGCACCATGAATAATTTTTGCTTTTGCATTAGGGAATAACGCCATAATAGCAGGGCGGTGTTCTGCTAAAATGTAGTCAGAATCATTACCTTTAATGAATAAAGTATCACATAAACAAGAATCATTTTCACTAACTTGCGCTAAAATATTTTCATATTGCTGGTATAAAACAGCTAAATTAAAGCGCCATTGATATTGACCTTCATCATTTTTAGCAAAGCTTTTTAATAAAAACTGACGTACGCCCATTTCATCAATGTGCTTGGCAAGTATTTCATCAGCCGCTTTTCTATCTGTGATATTAGACTGTGCAACTTCGTTTAGGCCTGCAAAAATAGCGCTGTGGCGAGGGTTATTAGCAACAGGAGAAATATCTAACACAACAAGTTTACCAATAAGCTCTGGGTGATTAAGTGCTAATTGCATGGCCACTTTGCCACCCATTGAATGACCTATAATGTGAGCTTTACTAATATTTAGATGTTCAAGTAACTCACTGACATCTTTAGCCATAGCGTGATAATTCATGGTATCGCTATGGAATGATTTACCGTGGTTACGTAAATCAATATTCGTTACACGATAATTTTCAGCTAATGCTTTTGCGATTACATTGAGGTTTTCAAGTGAGCCAAACAAACCGTGGATCAATACAACGTCTGAACCTTGACCCATTTGTTGGTAGTTTAATAGCATTTTCAACTCCTAATTTTAATGGCAGTATTTTGCCTAGTGAAATTACAAAATGCAAAACATAGAGAATTGCTGCGAGCTTAGGTATAATCAATGAGAACTTTTAAAATGTGACCCGTAAAGACAGGAATAACATGAAAAAAATCGACATAGACGACGAGTTATATCAATACATTGCAAGCAACACGCAAAGTATTGGTGAAAGTGCATCAACCATTTTGCGTCGTTTATTAAACCTCTCTGATGGCGCCAATGCCCCAGTTGAAACAACTACTAAAACTGAACAAGAAACCCCAGTTGTTGAAGTACAAGAACAAGCAGAACAAGAAACAAGCTCCGAACCAAGCGACGAAAATGTTGAAGAGGCTGCACAAACTGTCACAGCATCGACACAAGTGAAAGGTAATGTGTTTAATGTATTAAACAAAGAAGAGCTAGCAATGCAAAAAGGTGTTGTTGGTCGATTCTTATTTATACTAGCTGCTTTATATAGAACGCATAAAAAAGATTTTGCTAACGTGCTTGAAATTAAAGGCCGTGACCGTGTTTATTTTGCCACTAGCAAAGAAGCACTACTGGAAAGCGGTAGCAGCATGAATCCAAAAAATATCACTGATACTGAGTATTGGGTGATGACAAATTCAAATACAACCAGAAAAAAAATGATGCTTCACGAAGTAGCACTGTGCTTAGGCTACAGCGCAGATGAAGCAGAAAAAATTCGTGATTACTTATAATCCATAAGGAAATAATATGGCGATTCATCCAGATGCAGGTAAACCTGCACCGCAATCAAGCTTAGTGAATGTACCAAAACTGATCTCGGCTTATTACTTAAATGAACCTGACCTAGAACAAAACCCAGAGCATTGTGTTGCTTTTGGTACGTCTGGCCATCGTGGTTGTTCGTTCGATGTAAAATTTAATGAATCGCATATTTTAGCGATCACTCAAGCAATTTGTGATTACCGTAAAGAAAACAATATTTTTGGTCCACTTTTCTTAGGTAAAGATACACATGCATTGAGTGAAGCGGCTTTTAACTCTGCTATTGAAGTACTCGTTGCAAACGAAGTGCAAGTCATTGCACAAGAAAATGACGATTACACGCCAACGCCTGTAATTAGTCATGCTGTTGTTTGCCATAACAAAGAAAACCCAAATGAACTTGCTGATGGTATTGTGGTAACTCCTTCACATAATCCGCCAGAAGACGGTGGTTTTAAATATAACCCGCCAAATGGAGGCCCTGCAGATACTGATGTTACTAAGTGGATTGAAGACAGAGCAAATCAATTACTTTTAGAAGACTTAGTTGAAGTAGAGTTATTTCCATTTGCTAAAGCATCACGTTCTGGTTTTATTAAGTACCAAGACTTAATTACCCCTTATGTTGATGACTTAGTTAATATCGTTAATCTAAAAGCAATTAGCGATGCGAAAATCAAAATTGGTGTGGATCCGCTTGGTGGCTCTGGTATCAACTTTTGGCCAGTCATTGCAGAAAAATATAATTTAGACTTAACGGTCGTAAATGAGTCTGTTGATCCAACATTTTCGTTCATGCCTTTAGATAAAGACGGCAAAATCCGTATGGATTGTTCATCACCTTATGCAATGACAAACCTTATTGCATTAAAAGATGACTATGATATCGGTATTGGTAACGACCCTGACTATGACCGCCATGGTATTGTTACACCTGACGGCTTAATGAATCCAAATCACTTTTTAGCAGTTGCAATTGACTACTTATTAAATAACCGCGAATGGTCAAAAGACGTCGCAATTGGTAAAACGCTGGTATCAAGCGGCATGATTGATAAAGTAGTTACACGTAATAACCGTGAAGTAAAAGAAGTACCGGTAGGCTTTAAATGGTTTGTTGAAGGCTTAAGCAAAGGTACCCTTGCTTTTGGTGGTGAAGAAAGTGCAGGGGCGTCATTCTTACGCTTTGATGGTACAGTTTGGAACACTGATAAAGATGGTTTCATCTTAGGTCTACTTGCTGCAGAGATTTTAGCCGTAACGGGTAAAACACCTTCACAGCTTTATAAAGAACTTGAACAAGAGTTCGGTGCGCCTATTTATAAACGTATTGATGCGCCAGCTAGTGCAGAACAAAAATCACGTTTAAAAGCGTTATCAGCTGATGATGTTACTGCAAGTACATTAGCGGGTGATGCCATTACGCAAAAACTAACCCATGCCCCTGGTAATAACGCTGCTATCGGCGGTTTAAAGGTTGTTACTGAAAACGGTTGGTTTGCTGCACGTCCATCGGGCACTGAAGATATTTATAAAATTTACCTTGAATCATTCAAAGGTGAAGAACATCTAGCATTATTAGAAAAAGAAGCGAAAAAGCTGGTTGATTCAGTAATTAGCTAATTCCTTTTTTACCTATTAAAACGGCTGAGATTCTCAGCCGTTTTTGTATTCTACTCTCACGCATTTTAGGATAGAACAATGAGCTATTCAACTCCTTCATATCTCGAAGAATTAAAAAGTACCGGCGACTTTTTAACCCTGACTCGCAACAATGAATTTTCACTCGAACCTTGTGCATTTACCCTTGCAAATGGTACTGATGTCACTGTTCACGACACGGGTATCATTGAGTTTCAACCTGCAGAGCAAACAAACAAAGATATTGTTCTTTCAAGTGCAGTACATGGTAACGAAACTGCGCCAATTGAAATTTGCGATCAATTAATCAAATCAATCATTACAGAACAACTTTCCTTGAAGCAGCGTGTACTGTTTATTTATGGTAATCCTAAATCTATTAATATCGGTAAGCGTTTTGTAGATGAAAACTTAAACCGTTTGTTTAATGGTCATCATACTGTAGAAGGCATTACTTCTAACCCAGAGCGAGTTCGTGCAAAGCTACTTGAAGATGTTGTTTCTGATTTCTTTGCTAGAGGCAACCAGGACAATGAGCGTTTTCATTATGATCTTCACACTGCAATTCGTGGCTCTAAAAATGAAAAGTTCGCAGTCTATCCTTTCTTACATGGTAAACCGTGGAAAAAATCACAACTGCAATTTTTACTTAGCTGTGGCGTAAACACGGTACTAATGATGAAATCAGCGGCAACTACCTTCAGTTACTACTCGTCGTATGTACATGGAGCTGACTCATTTACGGTAGAACTTGGCCAAGTAAAACCATTTGGCGAAAACGACATGTCGCGATTTGAGAAAACCAAAAAAACCTTAACTGCATTAATTAGTCAAGAATCTGTCGAATATAAAGAATTTAATGCAGGTGATTTCGAGTTGTTTTCAGTATATAGAACAATAAACCGTACTTGCGAAGACTTTAGTTTTCCATTTGCTGATGATGTGGAAAATTTCACCGGTTTCGCAAAGGGCGAATTAATGGCAACTGATGGTCAGACCAGATATGAAGCGGAAGTAGACGGTGAAGCTATTATCTTCCCAAACGCTGATGTAGCCTTAGGTCAGCGCGCTTTGCTTACTGTTATTCCAATGCAAGTTGATAGCAACTTTATTTAAAATCTCTGCATTAACACCCATCTAAATTTAGTTAACTATATGACTCTAAAGAATTTATCTTGTTGTATAGTTAACTTTCCATGCGTTTTTAGCCATTTGTCATCTATTCGTCTATGATTAGTTGAATAACAACTTACGTTAACGTAAAGTGACGGCAGTTTAATTTAATTAGATTGAATATTGCGCAAACTTTATCCTTACAGCTCATGCTGATAAAAATATAATTAAGGGCAGTAGCGTAGGTTTCTGACAACGAAAGAAGGTAGGTTATGAGTAATCCAAATAACGTATCGCTAAACATTAATCATGAACTGTCATTTATTGACGGTCACGCATTAACGATCCCTACATTAAGTATTCTTAATGAGGAAGGCGACATCTACGAAGGTGCAACCGCACCTGATATCGACAAAGCAACGGCAATCCGTCTATATGAAACAATGCGTTTTATTAGAGCACTTGATGAGCGTATGCAAGCAGCACAGCGTCAAGGCCGTGTTAGCTTTTATATGCAATGTCTAGGCGAAGAAGCGGCTGTAACAGCATCAGCTGCAGCGCTTGATCAAAACGACATGATCATGGCCCAATACCGTGAGCAAGCAGCTTTACGTTATCGTGATTTTAGCCTTGACCAATTCATGAATCAAATGTTCTCAAATGAAAAAGATTTGGGTAAAGGTCGCCAAATGCCAATTCACTATGGCTCACGCGAACTTAACTACATGACTATTTCATCACCGCTTGGTACACAAATTCCGCAAGCAACAGGTTATGCATATGGCCAAAAAGTTCGTCATATTGATGCCCAAACAGGTGAGTTAAACAGCACTATCGATAACATAACTATTTGTTACTTTGGTGAAGGCGCTGCATCTGAAGGTGATTTCCATGCTGGTTTAAATATGGCCGCAGTTCACGAAGCACCGGTTATTTTCTTTGCCCGTAACAATGGTTATGCGATTTCTACACCTGCGGATGAACAGTTTAAAGGTGATGGTATTGCATCACGTGGTGTTGGTTACGGCATTAAAACAATTCGTGTTGATGGTGCTGATGCACTTGCTGTTTATGCTGCAACGAAAAAAGCCCGTGAGATTGCGACTACTAAAGGCGAACCAGTTTTAATTGAATCGATTGCCTACCGTTTAGGCGCTCACTCAACCAGTGACGACCCTAGTGGTTACCGCACAAAAGATGAAGAAGCAAAACATAAAGGCTGTCCAATCGAGCGTTTCCGTAAGTGGCTATTAAAGCAAGGTTGGTTAGACGAAGCGCAAGACGCAAAAGACAAAGAAACTATTCGTGAAGAAATTTTAGCGGCCCTTAAACGCGCTGAAAAAGTTGAAAAGCCAGCATTAGAAGAGCTTATTTCTGATGTTTATGATAAGCCAATCCCATCACTGCAAAAACAATATGAAGAACTAAAAGATCACATTTTGCAGCATCCTGATGCTTATCCAACAACTGCAGGGAGATTAAAGTAATGGCTAAAATGAACATGCTTCATGCAATTAACTCTGCCCTTGATATCACCATGGCAGAGCATCCAAATGCATGTATTTTTGGTGAAGACGTTGGTTATTTTGGCGGTGTATTCCGTGCTACATCTGGCTTACAAGAAAAATATGGTAAGCATCGTGTGTTCAATACCCCATTAACTGAGCAAGGTATTTTAGGTTTTGCTAATGGTTTAGCGGCGTTTGGTGCACCTGCTTTAGCTGAAATTCAGTTTGCTGATTATATTTTCCCTGCATTTGACCAAATCGTGAATGAATCAGCAAAATTCCGTTACCGTAGTGGTAATGAATTTAATGTTGGCAATCTAACAATCCGTACTCCATACGGTGGTGGTATTGCAGGTGGTTTATATCACTCACAATCACCAGAAGCTTATTTTGCTCACACACCGGGTTTAAAGTTGGTTGTGCCACGTAACCCATACCAAGCAAAAGGTTTGCTTCGTGCATCGATTAAAGATGATAACCCTGTTATTTTCTTTGAGCCGAAACGTTTATACCGTGCATCAACAGGTGAAGTTCCAGAAGAAGATTACAGCATCGAGCTTGGCAAAGCTGAGATCGTGCAAGAAGGCACTGATGTCACTGTACTTGCTTGGGGTGCTCAGATGGAAATCATCGAAGACGCCGCTAAAAAAGCTGCAGAGCAAGGTATTAGCTGTGAAGTGATCGACTTACGTACCATTTTACCATGGGATGTTGAGACCATTGCTAAATCAGTGACTAAAACAGGTCGTTTAGTGGTAAGCCACGAGGCACCAATCACCAATGGTTTTGGTGCAGAAATCGTTGCAACAATTCAACAAGAGTGTTTCTTACACCTTGAATCGCCAATGGCTCGCGTGTGTGGTTTAGATACGCCATACCCATTAGCACTTGAAAAAGAATATGTGCCGGATGCACTTAAAGTGCTTGCTGCGATTAAGCAATCAGTAGAGTTTTAGGAGTGAGTATGTCTAAAGATTTTATCTTGCCAGATATCGGCGAAGGCATCGTAGAGTGTGAAATTGTTGAATGGTTAGTTGCAGAAGGCGATTCTGTAAAAGAAGACCAGCCTATTTGTGATGTTATGACCGACAAGGCGCTTGTGCAAATTCCTGCTGTTCATGATGGTGTGATCAGTAAGCTCTATTATGCAAAAGGGGATATTGCGAAAGTACATGCACCATTATTTGCAATGGATGTTGATGGCGAAGCACCAACACAAAGCGAAGAAGCGCAAGCTCCTGCAACTCCAACTGAAGCATCATCTGAGGCGGGTGAGCACTTAGAAGATTTCATTTTACCCGATATCGGTGAAGGTATCGTTGAGTGTGAAATCGTTGAGTGGTTAGTGAGTGAAGGCGATGAAATCGTTGAAGACCAAGCTGTGTGTGATGTAATGACAGACAAAGCATTGGTGCAAATTCCGGCTAAATACACAGGTAAAGTTGAAAAGCTTTATTATCAAAAAGGTGATATTGCAGCGGTTCACAGCCCATTATTCCAAATGAGCATTGCAGGGCAAAGCGCAGAGCCAGATGTAAGTTCTGCGGTAGTTAAAGCACAAACAAATGCAGCAACTAAACATTCGCAGAAGCCTGCGGCTTCAGCAAACTCTAGCAAACAACTTAATAAGAAAGCAGTTGCTTCACCTGCTGTTCGTCGTAAAGCCCGTGAACTTGATGTTGATTTAACGCAAGTACCAGGCTCTGGTAAAAACGGCCGTATTTATAAACAAGATATCGAAGATTTCTTGAATGAAACACCAAGCCAAACAGCATCACAACAAGCTGCGCCAAAAGCGGCAGAGCCTGTATCATCTGTGGCATCTTCTGGTGGTAATCGTGTAGAGCCTATTAAAGGCATTAAAGCGGCAATGGCTAAGCAGATGGTTGCTTCAGTTTCGACAATTCCTCACTTTACTTTCTGTGATGAAATTGACCTAACTAAACTGATTGCAATGCGCAGTGAGCTTAAAGAGCAGTATAAGCAACAGGGCGTTAAGCTCACTATGATGCCGTTCTTTATCAAAGCACTGTCGTTAGCGATTAAGCAATTCCCAGTACTAAACTCGCAAGTAAATGATGATTGCAGCGAGCTAACTTACTTTGATGATCATAACATCGGTATGGCGGTTGATTCTAAGATTGGTTTACTCGTACCAAACATTAAATCGTGCCAGTCAAAGAGCATCGTAGATGTTGCAAACGAAGTGACCCGCTTAACTGAAGCAGCACGTGATGGTCGTGTTTCACCGGATGATTTGAAAGGCGGCACTATTAGCATTTCTAACATCGGTGCGATTGGCGGCACAATTGCAACCCCGATCATCAATAAACCTGAAGTAGCGATTGTTGCTTTAGGTAAACTGCAGCATTTACCTCGTTTTGATGCACAAGGCAATGTTGTTTCAGCTGCTATTATGCAAGTAAGCTGGTCTGGAGACCACCGAGTGATTGATGGCGGTACAATTGCCCGCTTCAATAACTTATGGAAGTCTTACTTAGAAGACCCTGCAAAAATGATGATGGCGATGAGCTAACATTAGTAAGCATTAAAAAAACCAGCCTCGGCTGGTTTTTTTAATTGTAAATATTGTCTTTGCTATATGCTGTAAAAATACAATCCATAACCGAGTAACAGCGCAGGTATTGTTGAATACACCGTCGCGATTAAGGCCGCTTTTGGCGCTAATGCAATAGCTGGGAATAGGGCATCGCCGTCATTTGAAATTGCATTGGCTGCCATCGCACTAAATGGAATAATACCCTGAATATAGAGTGTCATCACTACGATTTGTGGCCCGCAGCCAGGTAATAAGCCAATAGCCACAGCCACCAGCGGTGCAAGATAAGCATACTCAGAAAACCAGGCTGTTAAATCAACACCGACTAGGTTAACGAGAATTTCAAACAGCATAAAACTGGCAACAACCCAGGCAGTAACAAAGTGCGTGTCCATTAACACTTTCGTGAGTTTTGAGGGAGGTGTGCAAGGCGCTTCTTCACTTGTTACTTGCTTATAACTGCTGCCTTTAGAAGACAGCGACCACACAACCACGGTTAATAGCGCCATGATCGAGCCAAACAGGGTGACGCCAGTATTAACGCTTTGACTAAATTCGCTAAGGTCAGAATTGGTAGCAATAACAAAAGCAATAATCAAGCTTGGGACTAGGGTAAACTTCCAAATAGGGCGGCTAAATTTCAAAGCCTTTGGTTGGCATTGAGGCTGCTCGTAGTATTCACCTGCTTCGTCAGGTTGAAATTTATCTGGGCTATGAAATGTATTAACTATCTGACCGCTAATAATACCTACAGCAACACCGATTAACATCATTAATAAACCATCAAGCGGGCGGGTTGCTAACAGTAAAAAGGCGGCATCGCCCATGGTTGCGGTTAAGACAGCAACAACAGAGCCAAAGCTAGCCTGCTTTTTAGTAAATTGGGTTACCACAATAATGGCACCCCCACAGCCAGGTAAAGCACCTAAAATAGACGCAAAGCTCACCTCTAGAATGCCTGATTTAGCACGTAAATAGCTAAGCTGTAATTGAGGAAGTCGATCAATAAGGTAGTAATAGATTAATAAGGTGGCTGCAACAAATACAGATACTTGAAAAAAAGCATCACTAAGCGCTTGTAGGGTGAATTCTCGGCTTGCAGGTACCGCTAAAGAAATCAGTAATAAAAGGGGTAAAATTAAGCGTTTATTGTCCGTAATGTAACACCTCGCTTTATTAGGAATAAACCTCGTTTGTGTTAGTGAGAGCATACAGTGCAACCTAAAAATTATTCAGGCTACACTGTATTACGATTTTAAATGAAAATCAATCTCATTTGTATCTATTTGCGTTGGAACTCAGAAGTGGCATTCCAGGTCGGCCATTCTTTTCGTTCTGAAATATCAAAACCTACTTGATAGAATAACTGAAGGTCCTGAACGGCACCTGATAAATCCCATTCATCACGGTAACGGTCGCAAGGCTGATGATAACAACCACGAAGCACTAAGCTCATACGCTTACGGTAATTTGCCGTTTCTTCGTCAAGTGCTTCACTACCACCACCGGCATACATTGCTGGTACACCCATGTTTGCAAATGCAAAGTGATCAGAGCGGTAGTAACCACCTGAAGACGGTTTAGGGTCACCAGATACTGTACGGCCTTGTGCTTTAGCAGCTGTTTCTAGCAGGCTATCCATTTCTGATTTACCAATACCAACAACACTGATGTCTTTAACTTTACCTAATAGGTTTAAGCTATCCATATTGATGTTAGCAACCGTTTGTGATGCTGGGATCACTGGATTTGCAGCATAATATTTCGAGCCAAGTAAACCTTGTTCTTCAGCAGTAACGGCTAAGAAAGTCATTGAACGGCTAGGGTGCTCAGGTAAGGTAGCGAATGCTTCAGCAACTTCGATTAAGCCAGCAGTGCCCGTTGCATTATCGTGGGCGCCATTATAGATTTGGTCACCTTTGCGGGTTTTATCTGTACCAAGGTGATCCCAGTGAGCTGAATAAATGATGTGCTCGTCTGGCTTTTCGCTACCCGGTAACGTCGCGATAAAGTTATACGAAATTGACTTTTTGATTGTATTATTTACTTCAACACTTGCAGTTAGGTCGCCCATATCAACATGGTAAGCGCCTTTTGCCGCATTAGCTTTCATGGTATCGAAATCTAAGCCTGCTTTTGTGAAAAGCTCTTTAGCAACATCAGTTGTTACCCAGCCTTCAACAGCAACACGGTCCATGTTGTTATTTTCTTTTTGGAAACCAAATTGCTCACCGCTCCAAGAGTTTTCAACAACTGACCATGGGTAAGAAGCCGGTGCTGTTTCGTGGATGATAATCGCACCAGCTGCACCTTGACGGCTTGCTTCTTCATATTTGTATGTCCAACGACCGTAATAGGTCATGGCATCGCCGGTGAATAAATCAGGGTTTTTCGTCGCAAAACCAGGATCGTTTACCAGCATAACAACTGTTTTGCCTTTAACATCTAGGCCTTCGTAGTCGTTCCAGTTGTATTCTGGTGCATTAACACCGTAGCCAACGAATACTAATTCAGAATCTTTAATGCTTTGCTTAGCACTAATACGGCTGCTACCCATTACCATATCTTTTTTGTATTGGTAATCTTTGCCGCCAATGGTAAGTACCATGTCTGAATCAGCTTCTAGTGAAACAAGCGGTACTTCTTGTAAGAAGCTATCACCGTTACCCGGCTCAAAACCCAATGCTTTAAATTGGTCGGTTAAATAGGCAAGCGTTAGCTCTTCACCTTTAGATGATGGTGCTCGGCCACCGAACTCATCAGAGGCAAGCACTTTAATATGCTCTGCAAGTTGCTCTGCGTTAATGCTTTGATAGGCTTTTTCGACATCACTTGATGTGATACTTGTTGAAGCACAGCCCGCAAGAATGGCACTTGCAAGGACTGTCATTGGAAAATAGCGTTTCATAATAGCTCTTTTTTTGTTTTATGGTGGCATTAGTATATGAGGTTCTATTAATGAGAACCAGTTTTTACGGTAAACTACCCACAATACATCAAGAAGTTAAAAAATAAGCAATGAAACGATTTACTGCTCCCGAGCAATGGTCAACACAATACCTCACAACGGGGGCTTTTAGTGACCTAGCGACGCTATTTAATTTAGATAAACTGTCAGATTGGCCATCTTGCCAGTGGTTTAATCAATATCTAAATGCGAAAACTACACAGGGCAAAGCCATAACCTTTGTTGAAGATGAAAAGTTTGCTGATGAAACCCGTTATTATGAGCAAATCATATTTGAGACAGGGCAAGTACCAACAAGACAACAAAATTGGCATGACCTTTTTGGTGGTTTTATTTGGTGTTTATTTCCAAAAACCAAAGCGCTGATTAATCATCAGCATATCGAAGAAATTAAACTGCATGGTCTAAAAGAGCGTAGTAAACACCGAAATGCGCTTACTTTATTTGACGAATGCGGTGTGGTGCTGGCAATTACTGAGCAAAGCTGGCAGCAGCAATTACGCGACCACCAATGGCAGCAAGCCTTTGTAGAACAACGTGAACATTGGGGTAAAAGCATTAGGCCATTTATGTTTGGTCATGCTAACTACGAAATGCTCACTCAGCCGTATATTGGTTTAACGGGTAAAGCATTATTTGTAATTGTTCCTGATGACATATTTTGTAAAGATTTAAGCGAGCAATATGCGTATCTAGATCAACGTCTTTATGAGATGATAAAGCTTGATGATTGTTTGCGTGATAATAAAAACTTATCACCCTTACCCTTGTTAGGCGTACCAGGATGGTGGACTGACAATGAAAATCCAGAATTTTACAGTAACACTGATTACTTTAGACCGAAACGAAGGAAACGCACATGATTGAAGTGGCCGGGCTTAAAAAGAAGTTTAAGCTAACAAAAGATCATAAAAAAAATAAAACGGACAACGTAGACCCCCGTGAAGATAAAGAGTTTTTTCATTCTGTGAGAGACGTCAGCTTTCAATGTAACAAAGGTGAAGTACTTGGGTTACTCGGCCCAAATGGTGCCGGTAAAACAACCACCCTTAGAATGATTTCAACAGCCTTAAAACCAGATGAAGGCAGCATTACCATCTCTGGTCACGATATCGTTAAAAAGCCGTTAGTTGGCCGCAAATCAATTGGATTTCTTTCAGGTAGTACCGGCTTATATGGGCGTTTAA
Source organism: Pseudoalteromonas sp. CO109Y (assembly GCF_004208935.1). Taxonomy (NCBI): domain Bacteria; kingdom Pseudomonadati; phylum Pseudomonadota; class Gammaproteobacteria; order Alteromonadales; family Pseudoalteromonadaceae; genus Pseudoalteromonas; species Pseudoalteromonas sp. CO109Y. The sequence continues at coordinate 215,128 of NZ_SGPD01000011.1, read as the reverse complement.
CAGTTAAAGAAAACGTTGAATACTTTGCCCGTTTACATGGCATGAGTAAAAAAGCGGTAGCCGCTCGTTGTGATGAGCTATTCACCTTACTTGATATGCACAGCTTTATTGATAAACGCGCCGAAAACCTTTCAACAGGTATGAAGCAAAAAGCCAATATTGCCCGTGCTGTTGTTCATCATCCTGATGTGGTTATTCTTGATGAGCCGACAACTGGTTTAGATATTATGACTACGCAAACCGTAATTAACTTTATTCGCGGCCTTAAAGAGCAGGGCACACCAGTTATTTTTTCAACGCACCATTTAGATGAAGTTGCCTTACTTTGTGACCGTGTTGCAGTGATAAACCAAGGTATTAGTTGCTTTGATGGCACCTTAGATGAGTTTAAACAAACAGGTCAAAGTGAAGAATTAAACCAAGCGTTTATGAATATTTTAACGGAGAGCCGTGATGTTTGAAGTATTTAAAAAGGAATTAAAAGAGCTGTTACGTGACCGTAAAACATTGATATTCGTTGTTGCACTACCGGTTGCTATCTTCCCACTGTTATTTGCTGTTATGGCCTTTATTAGTTCACAAGCGGCGTTAGAGGCAGAACAAGAGGTCCATACTTACGCTATTATCAATGGCAATTACGCACAAGATTTTACAGATAAGGTGTTTTACCATAAGAGCTTTGCTTTATATAAAGGCGACGAAACCTTTAATACGGTAGAAGATCTCACTAAAGCGGTAAAAGCAGGCACCATAGACATGGGTATCTATTTACCGTCAGACGCTAAGCAAACCTTAGATGATGCAAAGCAAAGCGAATGGCAAGTTGTGTATAACGACGCAAAAGCAATTAACTTCTTATTTGACCGTGTAAAAGAACTGGCAAAAGAATATGGCGATACGCTGCGTACAAACAAACTATTAAGCTTTGGTGTATCAGAAGAGCAACAAGCTGCCATTATCGAGCCTATTAAAGTTGTGAAGGTCGACACTGCAGATAAACGTGAAAATCTTGGCGAGAAAATAGGTGGGTTTATTCCTTATCTACTTATTCCTCTGGTATTGATGGGCGCAACGTATCCGGCGATTGATTTAGGAGCTGGTGAAAAAGAGCGTGGTACGCTCGAAACCCTTCTACTTACCCCAATCACCCGTACACAGCTGGTGTTAGGTAAGTTTGTAACCTTACTTGCTTCTTCTATTGCGACAACCACCATTACTGTACTCAGTATGGGTGTGTGGATATCAGTGGCCATTGCATTTGTTGATTTAGCAGTTGTTAAAAACGCATTTAGCTCTTTAACCGTATTAGATTTAGGGCTGATTTTTGTTTTGTTATTACCTATTGCTGCAATCTTCTCATCATTAGCGTTGGCTATTTCAATTTATGCGCGAACCTTTAAAGAAGCGCAAAACTACATGGCACCACTTAGCATGGGTGTAATTTTTCCAATTATGGTTGCCTTGATGCCAAATGTTGAACTGACGAGCAAAACAGCATTCATTCCTGTTACGAATGTAGCTTTGGCAATCAAAGAAATCATTAAAGGTACAGTTGATTACACACTCGTGGGTTTAATTTTCTTAGCGACAGTGATTGTGGCAGGTGCATTACTCGCGTTTTGCGTTAAATGGTTTAATAAAGAAGATGTCTTATTTAGATAAGAGATACTGATTTTACCTAATAATAAAGCACCATTTTGGTGCTTTATTTGTTTGTAAGCCAAGCTAAGTACCTACGAGTTCTTATTACTTAATATATTTTCTGTATACTCCGCTTTTATTACTATTCTCTCCTATACTCTAAAGCAGAGTAGAAAAGAAGGCTTTCGATTCAATGGATTCTGGACATTCAGCGCATTTCTATCAACGTCACAAATTACCAATACTCGCTTTTTGTATTCTCTTGCTATTGGCAATTTTTGTAACTGTAAAGTATGAATACGACCTTAGAGAGGATGTGTTCAGCCGCACCTTTGAACAGATGCAGAGAGAGCTCGACACTAAAGAAAGTGTACTAAAAACAAGTTTAAGAGAGAATATTTCTGCACTTAACTTTTTAGATTCAACGCCGCCAGTGCTTGCAATTATGCGCGCTACCAATGATCAAAATATAGATCCCGTGTTAGGCACGCCTATCTCGGCATGGAAAGATCGCCTAGCAAAAATCTTTACTGGTTTTATGTCAACAGATAAAGACCTCGCACAAGCTCGCTACATTTATATTGCTGATAATGGCAAAGAGGTTGTACGTGTTGATAATGTAAATGGTCAAGTCGATAGAATAGGTGAGGAAAAGTTACAACATAAAGGCCAACGTGATTACATGCAAATCACAGCACAGCTTGAAAATGGCCAAATTTATATTTCACCTATTAACTACAATCGTGAAAATGGCCGTTTACAAAAGCCCTATACAAGTACATATCGGATTGCAAAACTAGTAAAAGATGCTGAAGGTAAGCCTTTTGCAGTTTTGATCTTAAACTATTATGCAGCCGATCTGCTTAATAAGCTTAGCAGTAACATCGCTGATAATATGTCAGTGTATTTATTAAATGCGCAGCAACAATTTATCTATCATCCAAAGGAATCATACCGTTTTAGTTTTGAGCTAGATGATGCTCATTATTGGAATGAAGAGTTTAGCACTCAACAACAAATGGCAGGCGTTGATTTTTTTGACGTAGTAAACCTACCTGAAAAACTATATATAGATAAAATTATTGAGTTTAAAAATGGCGTTCAAATGCAGCCACTGACACTGGCTGTCTCAATAAATACCGATACATTGCTGCATGAAATACATCACAAGCGATTCAGATTTATTGGCATTTTATGCTTAATGATTTTAGTCGTGCTGATGTTATTTATTATCTACCAACGTGACATCAACAGAAAAATTGAGCTGAGTTTTCTAAAAGAAAAGAATAGTAAAATCATAGAAGACTCGACAGATGCCATTATTATGGTTCAGCCAAATGGTGTTATTTGTAATGCGAATGAAACGGCAAAAACGTTTTTTGGTATTACAGAGCAAACCACCCATTTTGATACCTTGTTTAATTATAACGATGAAGATTTTCAAGGGATTGCACAAGCCATTAAAGAAGGGCAGCGTTGCTCGTTTGAAGCGGTTCACATTAGTGAACAGAGCACTCATTATTTCTCGATTACCATGACACCTGTTTTTGATGCAGCGAAGCAGCAATTTCAAATAGCGGCAATACTACGCAATATTGATTCACTTAAGTGCGCTCAACATCAACTAGAAAAGCTTAATGTAACACTAGAAGAAAAAGTAAAAAGCCGTACAGCCGAGCTCGAAAAGGCCACCGAAGAAGCATTAGCTGCTAGTAAAGCTAAAAGTGAATTTGTCGCTAACATCTCCCATGAAATCCGCACTCCGATGAATGGTGTCCTTGGCATGCTCGAAATGCTTGAAGAAGAACCATTATCTACTCAGCAAATGCAATACTTACATTATGCAAATACCAGCGCTAACTCATTGATGACACTGATCAATGACATTCTCGATTTTTCAAAAATTGAAGCTGGTAAACTTGATTTAGATAGTCATGAGTTTGATGTCGTTTCAGTGTGCAGTGATTTAATAACATCAATGGCCGTTCAAGGTCAGAAAAAAGGTATTGAAATACTGTTCGATGCTCATGCTATTACTAAGCGTACCGTAATGGGTGATAGCCACCGTTTAAAACAAATTCTCAATAATTTACTCAGTAATGCATTTAAGTTTACCCATAAAGGTCATGTTAGCTTAACGGTTAAGGAACAGCTGCATTCAGACAATACGCTTTGCCTAAGCTTTGTTATTGAAGATACAGGTATTGGTATTTCGAAAGAAAACCAAAGTAAATTGTTTGAAGTGTTTACCCAAGAAGACTCAAGTACCACACGTCATTATGGTGGCAGTGGTTTAGGGCTTTCAATAAGCAGAAAACTCGCTCAGTTGATGGGCGGTGATATTATCGTTGAAAGTGAAAAAGGAAAGGGCAGCCGCTTTTGTGCAAGTATCACAGTGTCACTCAGTGGCTCATTAAAAGAGCAGGGTGCGATTACGGCGTTGAATAACAAACACGTTGGTTGTGCAGTTTTATATGATCTGCTTGGTCAGAACATTGAAACCCAATTAGAGAAATCTTGTCAGCCTCAGCCATCGAAAGTTTCTCGATTAAGTGATATATCTGAAAATGTTTTCAATGAGTTAGATTTACTTATCATTGACCATAAACACCCAGAACTAAATAATGTGTTGAGTTTTGCAAATCGATACCCCGACATCTGTGTATTAATTTTAGGGGTTATGGCATCACTAAAACAAAAAGAAACATTACCGAGCAATTGTACTGTTATTGCAAAACCTGTCACTCCAGATGAATTAGCCTATAAACTCGCGGTTTTATTTAATGATAATAACTCTGTTATTGAGCGTAAAAATACAGATACTAAAGAAACTATTGAGCTTGATTTAACATCTCGTTCAGTGCTTATCGTCGACGATAACATGATTAATATTGAGGTGAGCAAAGCGATTTTAAGAGATAGCCATGTTCATATTGAATCAGCCAGCGATGGTCTTGAAGCAATTGAGGTATTGAATAATAGCGAAACTCAATTTGATCTGATCTTGATGGATTGCCAAATGCCAAACTTAAATGGGTATGACTGTACCAAAGCAATCAGGCAGGGAAAAACAGGCGAGAAATACCAAGATGTGGTGATCATAGCCATGACCGCAAGTGCGATGGCTGGCGATAGAGAAAAATGCCTCAGTGTTGGTATGAACGACTATATCACCAAGCCAATTAAACAAGCCACATTGCGCAAAAAGCTATCAATGTGGCTGAAGGCTTAAGCGGCATCGCGTTCTTTATTAAATGAAGGTTTAGGCGTTAATGCACTAATATCAGCAGAGTGAATCACTTTTTGTGTTTCACTCCAGTGCAATAACTCAATACGGCCAGAGCTGTTTTCAACTAATGCAGTGCAACTCTCAATCCAGTCGCCATCATTGCAATACAAAATTCCATCAACCACTTTAACGGCTGGGTGATGAATATGCCCACAAATGATGCCATCGACGGCTTGTTTTTTTGCTTCGTGGATTGCCGCTTTTTCAAATGCGTCAATTGCTTCACGTGCTTTATGCACTCGCGCTTTTATCCAAGAGGCCAATGACCAATAATTACCGCCAAATAAACGGCGAATGCGATTAGTCCAACGATTTAAAAAAAGTAAAAAGTCGTATCCTGCATCGCCTGCAATACTGATTAATTTGTTGTAGCGGGTTGCTGAATCAAAATCGTCGCCATGCAACAGTAAAAACCGTTTGTTGGCTTTTGTGGTATGAATATATTGTTTATGTACTTCTATACCGAATAATGAATCATTAGCATAATGGCGAAAGGTTTCGTCGTGGTTACCCGGTATATAGATCACTCGAGTGCCGTCTTTTGCTTTTTGTTGAATAAGCGCTAATACATCATAATGGCTAGGGTGCCAAAAGAACTGTCGTTTCATTGACCATAAATCGACAATATCACCGACCAAATACAGAACATCGCATTCAATCGCATTTAAAAAGTCTAGTAAATACTGCGCTTGGCAGTCTTTATAACCTAAGTGAACGTCGGAAATCCAAACGGCAGGATAGTGGGTTTTACTACTGCAAGTGGTGTTATTCATGGCATTTACTCATGGTGTAATAAAGTAAATGCTAGGCAGAATCAATGACAGTTAAAAGACGCTTTAGCGAAACATCTATGACAATTAATAAAACAAAAAAACCGCCGAAGCGGTTTTTTAAATTTTGTAGAGCTGACTTAATTAGCCTTTAACAAGTGCGGCAATTTCGGAAGCGGCACTGTCTAAATCAAGCATTAGCTTTTCACCAGTACGACGGTTTTTAAGCTCCACCTTATTTTCATCAAGGTTACGCTCACCAATAACTAGCGTGAAAGGCACACCTAATAATTCCATGTCGTTAAACATAACGCCAGGGCGCTCTTTACGGTCATCAAACAACACATCTAAACCTGCATCTTTTAAACCTTTGTAAAGGTTATCTGCAATGTCAGGAATACGATGAGACTTATGCATGTTCATAGGAACAATCGCTAAATCAAAAGGCGCGATAGGTTGCGGCCATTTAATACCGTATTGGTCGTTGTTTTGCTCAATAGCGGCAGCTACGATACGTGATACACCAATACCGTAACAACCCATTGTCATTACTTGGTTTTTACCTGATTCACTTAATACGCCTGCTTTCATTGCTTCTGAGTACTTAGTGCCAAGTTGGAAAATATGGCCAACTTCAACACCACGTTTAATTTGCAGTGAACCTTGGCCACACGGGCTTGGATCGCCTTCCACGATATTACGGATATCAGCCACTTCGTAGTTTTCTACATCGCGATCCCAGTTGATACCGCTGAAATGTTCACCATCTTTATTAGCACCAGCTACAAAATCAGCCATTACGTTAGCTGTGCGGTCAACAATGATTGGCATTGATAGGCCGACTGGGCCTAATGAACCTGGTTTTGCGCCAATAGCAGCAACGATGTCTTCTTCTTTTGCCATTTCAAGCGGTGAGTCTACAAGCGGGTGTTTCTCAGCTTTTAACTCGTTTAGATCATGGTCGCCACGTAATACAAGGGCAACTAAACCACGTTGTTCGTTTTTATCTGGTGCGCCATACACGATTAATGTTTTCACGCCGCGGTGAGGTTTAACACCATAGTGCTCTTTAAGCTCAGCAATTGATTTTGCATCAGGCGTTGGGAACGCTTTTAGTTCTTTGCTTGCAGCTGGGCGCTCTTCAGTCGGTGCCAGTGCTTCTGCTTTTTCGATATTTGCAGCGTAATCACTTGCATCACTAAATGCGATTGCATCTTCGCCTGATTCAGCAAGTACATGGAACTCATGTGACACGCTACCACCAATTGAACCTGTATCAGCGATAACAGGGCGGTAATCAAGACCTAGGCGCTCGAAGATGTTGCAGTATGCTTTGTGCATTACTTGGTATGTTTTCTCTAAACACTCGTCACTTAAGTGAAAAGAATAAGCATCTTTCATCGTAAATTCACGAGCACGCATTACACCAAAACGAGGACGAACTTCGTCACGTACTTTTGTTTGTACTTGGTAAAGAGTAAGCGGTAATTGCTTATAAGAGTTTACTTCTTTACGTACAAAATCAGTGATCACTTCTTCGTGTGTAGGCCCAAGTGCAAATGGACGGTTATGACGGTCATTAATACGAAGTAATTCAGGACCAAACTGCTCCCAACGACCAGACTCTTCCCAAAGATCAGCTGGTTGGATAATAGGCATTAACATTTCGATAGCGCCTGCTTTATCCATTTCTTCACGTACGATGTTTTCTACTTTTTTAAGTACGCGTAGACCAGAGGGCAACCATGTATATAAACCCGACGCAACGCGGCGGATCATGCCTGCTCGTAGCATTAATTGATGAGAAACAATTTCTGCATCAGACGGAGTTTCTTTAAGTGTTGCGAGTATATATTGACTGGTACGCATCTCTATTCCAAGTAGTGTTAAAATTATTATCGTTTACTCAAGACGTTTGAGTAATAACAAGGCGCTAAGTTTACCAGTGGAAGCACTGACACTAAAGCGCTATATGCTAAAAACTAGCATTTTTCAATGCTGGTCACTGTATTATGATTGTCCTGAACATGCCACCTAATATTAAAATCATATAAGGTCATGCCGTAGCTTTGTTCTGAGTCACGTTGCTTTTTATAAGCAGGGCGAGGATCTTGCTTTAATACATTGCTTATAAACGCTTTTAATTCAGGTTGTTCGGTCTGTTTTTCGATAAACGCCAGGGCTTCTTCACTAAACTCAACACTCATATCCGTTTCTGGTCGGGTATCGGCAAAGCCTGCGGTGGCATCGGTCATTGCGTCTGAGTAGGGCAAATAAGGTTTAATATCTAAAATAGGTGTGCCATCGAGTAAATCGATACCTGAAAGCAATAAGCTTAATTGACCATTTTTATATTCAATGCCTTCAAGTTTTACAGCACTCATGCCAATTGCATTTGGGCGAAAGGTTGCACGTGTTGCAAATACACCTTTTCGTTCATTACCGCCTAGGCGAGGGGGTCTCACCATTGCTGAATAGCCTTTATCTGCGGTTTCATGAAATCTGAATAGTAACCAAATATGGCTAAATTCATCGAGGCCGCGTACAAACTCTTCACGATTAAAATCGCTGCTGAATACCAGCTTTGCTTTAGCTTCAGGAACTAAACGAGGTTGGCGAGGTATGGCAAACTTTTGTTTATAAGGAGATTGAATATGGCCGACGGCAGTTAATTGATATTCGCTCATTGTGCATTGTCGTTAAGAAAATCTGCCGACATTTTACATGCAAACACAAAAAAAGGCAGTCGAGACTGCCTTTTAATATTTAGACTGTGTAGTCTAAATTAAAACATGTATTGGAATGATACAGACGCTACATCCATATCTGGGTCAATATCATCTTCTAATTTATAGCGCTCATACTCTAAACGTACTTGCATGTTTGTTGTGAAAGCATATTCTACACCTGCACCATAAAATACATCACCACCGTCTGAGTCAGCACTGATACTGCCAAGCTCGCCTAGGTCTTGCTCAATTTCAGCATCCCACTCTAGCCAACCACCTTTGGCATAAACAGAAAAGCTATCTGTAATTGGGGCTGCTAAGCGTGCTGCTAATGAAACACCGTCAATTTCAGCTTTAGAATCGATATCGCTTACTTCATCAAAATTTTGATAAGCAAGTTCAAGGCTTAAGTACTTGTTAAACTGAGTACCAATATAACCTTTCAGCATTTGTGAATCGTCATCAAAGTCAGTGTCATTTTCACTGTCTTCAAACTCAAAAGAATATTGGCCGTAGCCGATACCGGTATAAATACGCGGAGAATCCATTTCGGTAATATCTGCATGTGCAGCATTATTAAAACCTAGTAGTGCTAAAGAAAGTGCAGAAAGTGAAATTGCTTTAATCATTTAATAGCTCCTTTATAAAATAAATAAACGAATGTTTCGCGTCATTCACAAGGAGTATTGCAACGGCAATGCCAAGCTGAAAACAAAGCCTAAAGTATTGTTTTTAGGCTTTGTTTAGCGGGTTTTTGTGCAGTTTGTTGAAACTGTAATCAGGCATTCAGTTTGGCTGTCGTAACAATTTCAGGGTGCTCTGTAGAAGTTACTAGGTACAGTTTATAATTTTTTGTTGCTTTAAATTTTTAGGCTTTTTGTAAAAGGGTTTCTGTTTCTATCGCGATCTCTTTCATTTTTATCGCATAGTTTTCGATTTTCTTTTCTTCGTCAGTTACGGCTGTATATGAAGGGACTTCGATTGGGTAGCCTGCTTCATCCATCGCTATAAAACTAATAACGCAATGGTTGGTTTCAACTAGGTTTTGTGTTTTTGGGTCGCCACAGCGTACTTGAATAAAGATTTGCATGCTTGTTTTACCTGTATGGGCAATACTGGCTTTAACTTCGACTATTTGGCAAACCAAAATAGGGCGCTGAAACTTTACACCCGCAACAGAAACAGTTACGCAGTAATGACCGCTCAAACCTGCAGCACAGGCGTAACCAGCTTGGTCAATCCACTTCATTACCACACCACCATGAACTTTACCGCCAAAATTGACATCAGTAGGTTCAGCTAAAAAACGAAAGGTTACACTTGAAGACGGCATACTTTACTCACTTTTATAAAACACGACATTTTCAGCATAGCCTAAAAAAGGGGCCGAAGCCCCTGCAATTTAGGATAAATTTTAATTAAATGAGTAACGTGCGTTACATATTAGGGTAGTTTGGCCCGCCAGCACCTTCAGGTGTTACCCAAGTAATGTTTTGACTGGGGTCTTTTATGTCGCAGGTTTTACAGTGCACACAGTTTTGTGAGTTGATCACAAACTCTTTTTCACCTTCAACTTCTTGTACTTCGTAAACTCCCGCAGGACAGTAGCGTTGTGCTGGCTCATCAAATTGCGGTAAATTCACTTTAATTGGAATCGAGTTATCTTTTAGCTTTAAATGGCATGGCTGTGATTCTTCATGATTGGTATTTGATAAAAACACCGATGAAAGTTTATCAAAGCTAAGTTTGCCGTCTGCTTTCGGGTAGTCGATTTTTTCGGCCTGATCAGCTGCAACTAATGTGGCATGATCTGGCATGTTGTCTTCAAAATTAAACGGTAAGCTGCCACTAAATAGGTTTTGATCTAGGGTGTTATAAGCACCACCTAAGAACTTACCCAGTTTGTGCATAACAGGGCCAAAGTTACGTGATTGATAGAGCTCTTTGTACGCCCAGCTTTGTTCAAAAGCTGATTTATATTCAGCTAAATCGGCATTTTCTTTACCGTCGCTAAGAGCTGCTACTATCACATCAGCAGCAACCATTCCTGATTTCATGGCTGTATGATTACCTTTGATCTTAGCAAAGTTTAATGTGCCGGCATCACAACCCACAAGTAAACCACCCGGGAAGTGCATTTTCGGTAACGAACGTAGGCCACCTTTGGCAATGGCTCTTGCGCCATAGGCTATACGCTCACCGCCTTCTAAAACATCTTTAAAGACAGGGTGATGCTTCATGCGCTGAAATTCATCAAACGGGCTTAGATGTGGGTTTGAGTAGTTAAGGTCAACAATTAAGCCTACGACAACTTGATTGTTGTCGCTGTGATACATAAATGCACCACCACTGGTATCACCAGTTAACGGCCAGCCTGTACCATGTACGACTGTGCCTTCTTTGTGTTTACTCGGGTCGATTTGCCAAATTTCTTTGAAACCTAAACCGTAATGCTGTGGTGATGCATCTTTATCAAGGGCAAAGTGTTTGATTAGCTCTTTACCTAAATGACCGCGGCAACCTTCAGCAAATACTGTGTATTTAGCTCTAAGCTCCATACCCGGCATGTAACCATCTTTTTCGTTGCCGTCTTTATCAAGGCCCATATCGCCAGTGATAATGCCTTTCACTGTTTCGTCTTCAATAATCAAAGAGTGAGCACTAAAACCAGGGAATATTTCTACCCCTAAGTTTTCCGCTTGCTCTGCTAAAAAGCGACATACATTACCCATAGAGACAATGTAATTGCCTTCGTTATGGAATGTTTTAGGGCTAGCAAAGTGGGGGATGCTGGTGGCTTTTTCACTGTTATTGAACCAGTAAATATCATCTTGCGTTACTTTAGTGGTAACTGGTGCGCCTAATGACTGCCAATCAGGTAATAATTCATCCAGCGCTTTGGTTTCGAAAACCGCACCCGATAAAATGTGTGCGCCCACCTCAGAGCCTTTTTCTACCACACAGATCATTAATTCTTGTTGTTTTTCTTGTGCTTGTTGAGCCAATCTAATCGCAGTTGATAAACCTGCTGGGCCTGCGCCTACGATGACTACATCAAATTCCATGGTTTCGCGTTCGACCATATAAACCTCTTCTCGGTGACGGACCTGCTATAAAGAACCTTATTTCATACTTGCAAATGAAACGTTACAGGCTGTGAATACTTTAAGGTTATTTTAGGTTGACGTTTACGTCAACAGGAAGTAGTCTGAATTCATAAAATAAATAAGTTGACGTTTAGGTCAACTTTGAGAACACACAATTGATGGAGTCACGATGAAAGTCCTCGTTCCAATTAAAAGAGTAATTGACTACAACGTCAAAGCACGCGTTAAAGCCGATAAAACGGATGTTGATCTAGCTAATGTAAAAATGGCGATGAACCCGTTTTGTGAAATTGCAATTGAAGAAGCTATTCGTTTAAAAGAAGCAGGGACAGCCACTGAGGTTGTTGCTGTGACTATTGGTAATAAATCATCTCAAGAGCAATTACGCACGGCTTTAGCACTCGGTGCTGATAAAGCCATTCATATTGAAACAGAAGAAAAGCTTGAATCTTTACATGTTGCTAAATTACTGAGCAAGATTGTAGAGCAAGAATCACCTGAGCTGGTTATTTTAGGTAAGCAATCGATTGACTCTGACAACAATCAAACTGGTCAAATGCTTGCTGCTTTAACGGGTCGTGGCCAAGGTACCTTTGCATCTAAAGTCGATGTTCAAGCTGGTACGGTTAATGTAACGCGTGAAGTAGACGGTGGCTTACAAACAGTTGCTCTTAAACTACCTGCTATCGTAACCACAGACTTACGTTTAAATGAACCGCGCTATGCTTCATTACCAAACATTATGAAGGCAAAGCGTAAACCTCTTGATGTAATTGCTGCTGATAGCCTAGGTGTAGACCTTGCGCCTCGCGTACAGTTGGTAGAAGTAAACGAGCCAGAAAAACGCAGTGGCGGCATTGTCGTTGAAGATGTTGCGACATTAGTAGAAAAGTTAAAAACAGAAGCGAAGGTGATCTAAATGAAAACATTAGTGATAGCCGAACACGATAAAGGTGTTCTAAAGCCTGAAACCAATAAAACGATTACTGCTGCTGTTAAACTAGGCTTTGATGTAGATTTACTACTTGCAGGCGAAAACTTATCAGCAATGAGCGAGCAAGCAGCGTCAATTGCAGGTGTTAGTAACGTACTTATTGCTGATGATGCAGCTTATGCAAATCAACTTGCAGAAAACCTAGCTGATTTGGTTTTATCTTTAGCTGATAACTATTCACACATTGTCGCAAGTGCAACAACAACGGGTAAAAACTTTATGCCACGTGTTGCAGCACTTCTAGATGTTGCGCAAATCTCTGAAATCATCGACGTTATTGATGCAGATACCTTTAAGCGTCCTATTTATGCAGGTAATGCAATTGCGACAGTTAAATCATTAGATAGCAAAAAGGTTATTACTGTTCGTGCAAGTAGCTTTGATATTGCACAAGAGCAAGCGCCAGTAGCTGTAACTAGTGTTGCTGGTAAAGGTTCTGTTGGTCTGAGTGAGTTTGTATCAGAAGAACAAACTGAGTCTGAGCGTCCAGAGCTTACTGCAGCACCTGTGGTTATTTCAGGTGGTCGTGGTATGCAAAATGGTGAAAACTTTGCGTTATTAAATGGTATTGCCGACAAACTAGGCGCAGCCATTGGTGCTTCACGTGCTGCTGTTGATGCGGGCTTTGTACCAAACGATATGCAAGTAGGTCAAACAGGTAAAATTGTTGCCCCAGATTTATATATTGCTGTGGGTATTAGTGGTGCGATTCAACACTTAGCGGGTATGAAAGACTCTAAAGTGATTGTTGCTATCAATAAAGATCCTGATGCGCCAATTTTCCAAGTTGCTGACTATGGTTTAGTTGCCGATTTATTTGATGTGTTACCAGAGCTAGAAAGCGCTCTGTAATTCATAACGATTCTGGTTGTTAAAAGCTGTTCACCTTTTTAGGTGCGCAGCTTTTTTTCGTTTATATCTTCAGATTACTGTTTTACCGGAAGGTAACCAAACTCAAGCATTTTCTGTTGTATCTTGTTTGATTTAACAATCACTGCGAGCTTGTCGCCAATCTTTTTTGAGCGGGGTGATTGTGTGTTTACTATTAGCACCAGCGGCCTTACAAAGGCATAGTCGCCACTTTGAATTGATTCAACAGAAGGGCTTACACCGTCGATCTCAAGTAACGTTACTCGATTAATACGTCTGTCATTTTCTAATTTACTAATAGCGCCATATGAATCATAGGCAATGGCATTTGGAATACGCTGGACTATACCCAGCGCTTGATTGAACTGATCATAAAGCTCTACTTTTTGTTTAGAAAATAAACCTCTATTACCCGCCATTTTTAGGCGTATGTAATTACTGGCTGGCTCTTGTATATAATCTAAGTTTAAATATTCCAAAAACACATCAAAACTACCATGACTAGTGCCTTTACTAAAAAGCAGGATCTCATCATTTTTTGCGCTTAGCTCGGGAGTATAAGGAGAAACCTCAGACCACGCCTTTAGTTTTCCTTGGTAGATATCGCTCAGCTCTTTAGTGGTAAGTTCAGTGATGTTTAAGTTTTTATTTACAAAAAATGCGATTGCATCTTGGGCTATGATTATTTGCCGCAAAAAGGGCCAGCGTTGTTGTTCTTCTTTTGTTAAATAACGCGAGCTAGTGCCAATATCTATAACATTTTCGGCAATTGCTTTAATGCCTTTATCACTGCCCATTGGCCTAATTTGTATACTATTGCCAAATTCTTGGCTTAAGTCGTCTTTTATATCGACTAATAATTCTGTCACTGTGGTTGAGCCAGCAATAAAAATAGGCTTCGAATTAATGTTTTCTTCAATTGCATACGCACTATGTGCAGAAATAAGAGTTGTAGATAGCAAAAGGGCTTTAATAGAGCGAAATAGCATAGTAGACGCAAACTCCTAAATAGTTAGCTTCCTATCAATATAGGCAATATGTCTGGCTTTGCTAATCAGAATTTATAAAATATTTAATGATTTACACACAAAAAAGCCGCTCGAAAGCGGCTTTTAAATTATGTGGCGTTACTTATTAGTAAGTCGCGCTGCCTTTTGTACGAGGGAAGGCGATAACGTCACGTACGTTACCCATACCTGTTACATATGCAACTAAACGCTCAAAACCTAGACCAAAACCTGAGTGCGGTACAGTACCGTATTTACGTAGGTCGCGGTACCAGCTGTAATCTTCTTTGTTTAAGCCCATTTCTTCTAGACGCTTATCTAATACATCTAGACGCTCTTCACGTTGAGAACCACCGATGATTTCACCAATACCTGGTGCAACTACGTCCATCGCTGCCACTGTTTTGCCGTCTTCGTTTTGACGCATGTAGAAGGCTTTAATATCACGCGGGTAGTTTTTAATAACTACTGGCGCATTAAAGTGCTCTTCAGCAAGGTAACGTTCGTGCTCAGACTGTAAATCTACACCCCATTCAACAGGGTATTCGAATTTCTTACCACACGCTTTTAAGATTTCGATAGCATCTGTGTAATCAACTTGTGCGAAATCTTTAGTA
Organism: Pseudoalteromonas sp. CO109Y; assembly: GCF_004208935.1. NCBI lineage: Bacteria > Pseudomonadati > Pseudomonadota > Gammaproteobacteria > Alteromonadales > Pseudoalteromonadaceae > Pseudoalteromonas > Pseudoalteromonas sp. CO109Y. Next base: position 200,104 of record NZ_SGPD01000011.1, on the reverse strand, counting down.
ACGAACTCTTCTAAACGAGAGATAGCTGTTTTCTCAACACGTTGTGCAAAGAATTCCATATCATCACGACGTTCAGTTAATACTGCATTGAAAACATATTTCAGCATGTCTTCAGCAAGTTTTGCGATATCTTCTAAATCTGCGAATGCAACTTCAGGTTCAACCATCCAAAACTCGGCTAAGTGACGAGATGTGTTTGAGTTCTCAGCACGGAAAGTTGGGCCAAAGGTATAGATTTTTGACATTGCTGAGGCATATGTCTCACCATTTAATTGACCAGATACTGTTAAGAATGCTTCTTTACCGAAGAAATCTTCACTGTAATCGATGTCGCCTTTATCTGTGCGTGGTAAGTTTTGCATATCTAAAGTAGACACACGGAACATTTCACCGGCGCCTTCACAGTCACTTGCAGTGATGATCGGTGTGCTGATCCAGTAGTAACCTTGCTCGTGATAAAAACGGTGAATCGCTTGTGCTAAACAGTTACGTACACGGGTTACCGCGCCAATGATGTTAGTACGAGGGCGAAGGTGTGCGTGCTCACGTAAATATTCAATGCTATGACGCTTCGCAGACATAGGGTAGGTGTCTGGATTCTCAACCCAACCTAATACTTCTACAGAGTTAGCTTGAATTTCGAAAGACTGACCTTGACCTGCAGAAGGCACAAGAACACCTGTTACAGATACAGAACAACCTGCAGTTAAACGTGTTACTTCATCATAATTATTGAGTGAATTAGGTACTACCGCTTGAATAGGATCAAAACACGAACCGTCATGAACGGCTAAAAATGAAATTCCTGCTTTTGAATCGCGGCGTGTACGGATCCAGCCTTTTACTGTTACTTGGCTGTCTACCGCAACCTTGCCTTTTAATAGCTCTGAAATCGCTAAATGGCTCATCTTCACTCCAATGATATAAGTTGCCTAATATAATAATGCTGTGCATTGCACTTGAATCGACTATCTTACCCTCGTAAATCAAATAAAAAAACTATTGAGGCGTACTCTTTAGTAGTTTTTCTTCAATTGAGTAAAATAGCAGCAATATTTTGCGTAAAATTTGCGTTTATTTAAATTCTCGCTGCGCTAATTGGTTATTTTGTGGCATTATTAACAATTCCCAACAGGATAACTGTCCTTTAGTCTTTAATTAAATTGTATAACAGGTGCTATGAAACAAGTTTTTATTCTTCGCGGCTTACCAGGCTCAGGTAAATCATATTACGCACAAAGCCTTGCTGATGAGTTGGTAGCTGGTAATGAAAGTGATTATGTCGTGTGCGCAACAGATGATTATTTTTACAATAGCGAAGGTGTGTATCAATTTGATAAGTACAAGTTATCTGAGTATCACAATCTAAACCTTGCACGCTTTATTAATGCCTTAGCAGAAGAAATTCCGTTAGTAATTGTTGATAACACTAATATTAAAAAGTGGGAATTTATCGCCTATGCACAAGCGGCTACCGCACTGGGTTATCAAGTAAAAGAAGTGATCGTTGGTGAAATTAAAGATAAATCATTGCAGCATCTATATGCTAAGCGCTGCGAACATAAAGTACCGCTTCGAATGATCAGTAAAATGGCATATATGTTTGAATGGTAAAGTTTAAAGGAAAAGGAAGCATCAGCTTCCTTTTTTAATTGCCTGGTTTATCAATACGCCTGTTGTTCAATGGCTGCATAAATAGCATTGCATAACTTAGTTAAGCTTTGTTCGTCGCTTATGTAAGGCGGCATCAAATAAATTAATTTACCAAACGGGCGTATCCACACACCTTGCTCTATAAAAAAGCGTTGAATTTTTGCTACATCAACAGCTTGATTAAGCTCAACAACTCCAATTGCCCCCAATGTTCGCACATCAACGACAGCATCAAGCGTCTTACACTTAGCAAGCTGGGTTGTTAATACATCATTTATATGTTCAATTTGTTCTTGCCATGGTTGCTCTAATAGTAAATCAATACTCGCGCAGGCTGTGGCACATGCAAGTGGGTTCCCCATAAATGTTGGGCCATGCATTAATACGCCGGCTTCACCCTCACTAATGCCAATAGCTACTTTGCTGGTGGTTAATGTCGCTGAGAGCGTCATCATGCCGCCCGTTAATGCTTTGCCAATACATAAAATATCTGGCTCTATGTTGGCGTGTTCAACAGCAAACAAGGTGCCGGTGCGGCCAAAGCCTGTGGCGATTTCGTCACAAATAAGTAAAACATCATATTTATCACAAAGAATGCGCAGGTGTTTTAAGTAATCAGGGTGGTAAAAATTCATGCCCCCAGCATTTTGTACAATGGGTTCAATGATAAATGCCGCAACATCTTGGTGGTGAGCTGCAACGTAGCTTTCAAGCGTATCAGCTTCTGCAGGGCTAAACTCGCCATTAAATTTAGCACTTGGAGCAGGAACAAAAACATGCTCAGGTAAAAAACCTGAGTACATACTGTGCATTGAATTTACAGGGTCGCAGACACTCATGGCAGCAAAGGTGTCACCATGATAGCCCTTAAGTGGCGTCATTAGTTTTTGTTTACCAGTATGTCCTTTACTCAGCCAGTATTGAAGAGCCATTTTTATTGCTACTTCAACACTCACAGATCCACTGTCGGCTAAGAACACCTTATCGAGTGACTCAGGTGTCATACTGACTAGCTTTTTACTCAGCTCAACAGCAGGCTCATGAGTTAAACCACCAAACATGACATGGCTCATTTTACTAACCTGTGTAGTGATTGCCTCATTTAAAACAGGGTGGCAGTAACCATGTATCGCACTCCACCAAGAGGCCATACCATCTATTAGGCTTTCGCCTGTTTCTAAGAAAATACGATTTGCATTGGCATGACTGACTGGGTAAACGGGAAGGGGCTGAGTCATAGAAGTATAAGGGTGCCAAATATGCTCACGATCAAAATCTAAATCTATTGGTTGTTTATTAATCATATGTAAACTTTATCTAACTTCGATTCGTTGACAATGTTACGTCAAGTCGTAGACTAAGCCAATCAAACCGTCCCAATAATTTAAAAAAAGAGACTATTATGGAGCACGCAGTTGTCCGTCACGATTGGACTCACCAAGAAGTAAAAGCATTATTCGAAATGCCGTTCAATGATTTGTTATTTAAAGCGGCCAGTGTGCATCGTGAAAACTTCAACCCAAATGAAGTACAAATTTCTACTTTGTTATCGATTAAAACCGGTGCTTGCCCAGAAGATTGCAAATATTGTCCTCAGTCAGGCCATTATAAAACAGACTTAGACCGTGAACGCCTTATGGAAGTAGAAAAAGTGGTTGAGCAAGCGCGTGTTGCCAAAGAAAAAGGCGCAACCCGTTTTTGTATGGGTGCTGCGTGGTCTGATCCGAAAGAACGTGACATGCCATATATTTCAAAAATGGTAAAAGAGGTTAAAGAGCTAGGCCTTGAAACCTGTATGACCCTTGGCATGCTGGATAACGAAAAAGCCCATGCATTAAAAGACGCGGGCCTTGATTATTACAACCATAACCTAGATACATCCCCTGAGTATTACCAGCAGATCATTACAACACGTACTTACCAAGACCGTTTAAACACCATAGATAACGTGCGTGATGCCGGCATGAAAGTGTGTTCTGGCGGTATTGTTGGTATGGGCGAGCAGGCAGCTGACCGTTTTGGTTTATTAATGCAATTAGCTAATTTGCCGCAGCAGCCAGAGAGTGTGCCAATTAATATGTTGGTTAAGGTTAAAGGCACGCCACTTGAAGATGTCGAAGACTTAGACCACTTTGAGTTTATTCGTACCATTGCTGTTGCACGTATCATGATGCCGAAAAGCTATGTTCGTTTATCAGCTGGTCGTACGGCGATGAATGAACAAATGCAATCTATGTGTTTCTTTGCCGGTGCTAATTCAATTTTCTACGGTGATAAACTACTGACTACAGAAAACCCTGAAGCAGACGCAGACATGATGCTGATTAAAAAATTAGGCATGAACCCAGAAACACGTGAAGATTATTCTGATGAAGCGGTTGCAGCATCACTTTCATCAAAAGTTGCTGATAAAGCAACATCAGAACTATTTTACGAAGCGTAATATTTAAATGGCTTTTGATTTTATTGCCGAGCATCTTGTTGAGCGACAAGCAGATGCATTACTGAGAAAGCGCCAACTTGTTGAGCAATCAACCGGGCGCTTTATTCAGGTTGCAGGTAAACAGTATTTAAATTTTGCCAGTAATGACTACCTTGGCTTTGCTGATGATTTTATTGAAATACAAGCGCAGCATCTAGGTAGCCACAGTTCAGCATTAGTGAATGGTTATAATAAACCACAACAACAGCTTGAACAGCGTTTATGTGAGTTATTAGGTTATGAAAGCGCCATGTTATTTAACAGTGGGTTTAGTGCCAATAGCAGCGTATTAAAAGCGTTGTTTCAAGATAAAAGCGTGGCGCAATCATCGGCAATTTTTCAAGATAAGCTTAATCATGCCAGCCTAATCGATGGTGGCCTTCATTCTGCCGCTGCCATGGTGCGGTTTAATCATAACGACCTTAGGCACTTAGAATCTCGGTTACAAAAGTCAAAAGCAAAGCATAAGCTCATAGTGAGCGAAGGGGTGTTTTCGATGGATGGCGATCAAGCCCCCATTGAAGCGCTCTGTAAACTTGCTAAACAATACAATGCGTGGTTGATGATTGACGACGCCCATGGCTTTGGCGTATTAGGCGAACAAGGCTTAGGGAGTTGTGAGGTAATCAAGCCTGATTTACTGATCATCACCTTTGGCAAGGCACTAGCAAGTAGTGGTGCTTGCCTGCTTGCATCAAAGAAAATGATTGATTACATGCTGCAGTTTAATCGTGAATACATTTATTCAACGGCAATGTCACCACTGATGGCAAGTTGTACTCTTGAACGACTCGAAAAGTTACTAAAAGCAGATAAGAGACGCTCTCAGCTTTCAGAGAATATTGCCTACTTTAGAGCGCTTGCCAAAGAGCATAACTTAGCATTAATGGAATCAACAACGGCTATTCAGCCTTTGGTATTGGGCGATGCAGAACACACGCTTGCCGTTGCTAATAAGCTTAAAGAGAAAGGCGTGTGGTTAACCGCTATTAGACCGCCAACGGTGCCTTTTAATACGGCACGACTTAGAGTCACCATAAGTAGCGCACATCAAGCTGACGATATAAAACAGCTTGTTGATTCGCTAGTGGAGTGTTTATGAGTGTTCAACTGCAAGCGCCTTTAAGCTTTCAACACAGTAATAAGCTAACAACACAAACTAAGTTCTCTAAAGCGGCTGCAAATTACACAATCCATGCTAATGTTCAAAAACAAGCGGCTGCGCACTTATTCAAAATGATGGCCAGTAAACATCAGCAGGGTACTTGCCTTGATTTAGGTGCTGGGCCTTTAGTTAACACGGCAATGCTTAAAACACACTTTGATACTGTATTAGCAATGGATTTAAGTCATTCCATGTTAAGCACAGAGCAAAACCCGCATTGTTTAAAAGTGTGTGCTGATATGGATAACCTACCATTACAGCAAAATTCGCTAGATTGTGTGTTTAGTAATTTTGCAATGCAATGGTCTGCTGATTTAAAAGGGCTACTTAAAAGTCTTTTTTATTCACTAAAAGCAGGTGGTAAGGTTTATTTAAGCTGTGTGGTAGATGGGTCGCTCAAAGAAATCAAACAGGCTTTCGCTTGTTTAGACGAGCAAAACCATATTAATCAGTTTCATTGTGCTAGTCATATTATTGAGTATGCAAAATTGGCGGGGTTTAAACTCAATTTTGCAGCTGATAGATGTTATGTAGATGCCTATAACTCTCCATTAGAAGCACTACGTTCAATAAAAGCAATTGGTGCTACCTCATTGCAAACTAAGCAAAAACGTCAAGGGTTATTAACAAGGCAGGCACTTAATAGTGTTTGTAAGGCTTACCCTCTGGTTGATGGGCATGCTAGAGTGAGCTATCAAGTTGTCCTTTTAGAACTAGAAAAAAAGAATTAACTCAAAAATGAAAGAATTTTTTATCACGGGTACAGACACCGATGCCGGAAAAACCCATGTCACCAGTTTATTATTAAACTTACTAGCTCAACATAAACAACGTGCGGTGGGTTTTAAACCCATTGCAGCAGGTGCAGAAGAAGCATTTGGGCAGCTAGTCAATGATGATGCATTAACCTTAATGGAAAGCTCATCAATTGGGGTTAAATATAACATAGTTAACCCCTTTACCTATGAGCCACCCATTGCACCGCATATTGCAGCTGCCCAAGTAGGTGACAGACTGACATTTGATAAGCTCGATACTGCTTATGCAAATGTAAAAGCACTCAATACCGATTATATTCTTACAGAAGGTGCAGGAGGTTGGTGTTTACCTATCAACGAAACCGATTTACTCTGCGATTGGGTTAAATCACAAAACCTTGATGTTGTGCTAGTAGTAGGCATGAAGCTTGGTTGCCTTAATCACGCACTATTGACAGCTGCTCACTTTAAAGCGCTCGGTGTAAATTGTGTGGGTTGGATAGCAAATCATGTAGACCCAAACATGCGTGAACAAGAGGCCAATTTAGAAACACTAAAATCAGCATTACCTTTCCCGCTTTTAGCGATTAGTCCGTATACAGACGGCACCCCTAAATTAAAAATTTACAAAACCTTACTTGAAATTTTATCTATCAACCCATAATAATTGAGTTGTTACTTTTGACATACTCTGTCACAATTGGTTGCAATTAGTTCCTTGCAACCAATTGCATAAGCCCTAAACTGAGTTGGTAGAACACCCAGATAATTTTATTAACTAACGATTTTTAACCATGTCGTTAGTTAATACAATTGGTATGTTTATTCTGAGGTTTTTATGAAGCGTGTATTTTTGTTTCTACTTACAAACTTAGCGGTAATGCTAGTGTTAGGTATTGTGTTGTCTATTGTGATGAGCGTACTGGGTATTAGCCATCGCAGTTTAGGCGGCATTTTAGTTATCTCAACTGTATTTGGTTTTGGTGGCTCGTTTATTTCGTTATTTATGTCGAAATGGATGGCAAAAAAATCAACCGGTGCACATGTTATTGAACAGCCTCGTTCTGAAACAGAACAATGGTTAGTTTCTACGGTAGCAGCGCAAGCGAAAAAAGCAGGTATCGCGATGCCAGAAGTGGCTATTTACGATAGTCCTGAAATGAACGCATTTGCGACTGGTCCAAGTAAGAACAACTCGCTGGTGGCTGTGAGCACAGGTTTATTACACAACATGAATCAAGATCAAGCTGAGGCGGTATTGGCTCATGAGGTATCTCACATTGCAAATGGTGACATGGTAACGCTTACTCTTATTCAAGGTGTAGTGAATACCTTTGTTATCTTTATGGCGAAAGTATTGGCAGGTATTGTTGATAACTTTCTTAATAGTGATGAAGAAGAGGGCGGTAGTAGCTGGACATACTTCTTGTTCGATATGATTTTCCAAATGTTATTTGGTGTTCTAGCAAGTGTGATTGTTGCTTACTACAGCCGTAAACGCGAATTCTCTGCGGATGCCGGTGCAGCAAAACTAGTAGGTGCAGATAAAATGCGTAGCGCCCTTGAGCGTTTAAAACAAAACCACCCATCACAGCTAGAAGGTTCAATGATGGCGTTTGGTATTGCAAGCGGTAAAGGTGTTGCTGAATTATTCTCATCTCACCCACCACTTGATGAGCGTATTAACGCATTACGTTAATTTTAAACACGAAAAAGCCAGCTTAATGCTGGCTTTTTTTATTGTTGGTTTTTCTCTCGCTCGAGTTGTTGTGGCAATAACACCTCAACAATTTCACGGGCCGGTAAGGTATACCTTACACCATCAAACATCACAGATGTGTGTTCATCAATACTGGTGATCCCTGTTAAGGTCCAGCCTTCACCGCGCTCTTTACAGTAAACTGTAGTGGTAGGTTGAATTACTTTAAATTCTTCACTCATCGAACTTAATCTAATTGCTTGAAATTGCATTTATAGTAAGACAATAATGCCAGCTCATAAAGCAAAAAGAAGAAATTAACGTGTCTAGCCACGATGACTTAGCCTTTGACTTACGCCCAATTCGTCATAGAGATTGCCAAGCGATATGGGATATTTTAAAGGATCCGCAAGTACAAACATTTAACGATTACGATGCTGATATAACGAAAGGTGACGTGTATGACTTTATTCAAGGCGACATAGAACGTTTTTATAATCAACAAGGCATTCGTTTAGTTATTGTTTTACGAAGTAGTGGGCAGGTTATTGGCAGCGTAGGCATATTTAACATAATTGACGGGCAGGGCATGTTGGGGTTTGAGTTATCGTCACAATACTTTGGCAAAGGAATAATGCAAAAGGTACTAGATATGCTATTTGAAAAACTGACGACCTTTGTACCTGCTCCGCTAAACAGTGTGTTAGCTTTAGTTAACCAAAATAACAGCGCCAGTATTAAACTTTTAACTAAATGTGGTTTTCAACAAGATGACGCACATTGGGTAAAGCACGTTAGCTAATTACTATAATAGTACAATCTTGTTCTGCTAGGGTTGCTACTATAAAATAGCGCCTCATTTTTACAAAGGAGCGCCAGCAACTATGGCAAAGGCCAAACCAATTACCAGTATTGAAAGTTACGGTATTTACAGTCATTGGGATGCAAAAGAGAAAGACCTGCCTCAAATTACCGAATTTACAACAGACGTTCCTGCACAGTTAGATATTGAATTTGGCTTTATTGTTAATATTAAAAAGGCCAAAGGACAAAAAATTAAATTTTGCGTTTACCACCCAGATATCCCCGATGAAGATGGCGAGATCATGCCACCATTTGAGGGTGAACAGTACGTTAAAACAAACGATTGGCAGTTTTATTTAGGTGATACGATATGGGCACCTGTTGATAATAAAGTTGGTATTTGGCGCATGACTATTGAGTTAAATGGCCATATAATTGCTGATAAATCCTTTAATTTATTAAAGGAAGCCGAAGGCACTGCCACTGAATTTTGGAAGCATCGCGGTTATTAATCTTTAAGCCTGAGAGGGACTATGTATCAAGGAAGTTGTTTGTGCAGGAAAGTAAAAGTAACTATTGCTGGTGGCATAGACTCAATTATTCATTGTCATTGCTCCTTATGTCGTAAAAACTCAGGCACAGCCTACGCAACCAATGGCTTTATTCAACGAGATGGTTTTAACCTCACAGAAGGCAAGCAGCATTTAAGTGCGTTTGAATTTAAACCCGGCAGAATTCGCTATTTTTGTAACTGTTGTGGCTCGCCTATTTATAGCGAAAATAAAGATGACCCAAGCCGCTTACGTATTCGCTTAGGTTTATTAGATAGCGATATAAACGAGCGTCCGATTAGCCATAACTTTGTAAGCTCTAAAGCAAATTGGGATACATTTGACGCAGAAATACCATGTTATGATGGTTTTGAACCAAGTAGAGGGAAGTAACAGCCATGATAGCGAATACACCAAAACCCCCTTATTACGCCGTAATTTTTACGAATACCTTATCGGGTGATACCGCCGGTTATGAAGAAGTGGCTAATAGAATGGTTGAGCTTGCAGAGCAACAACCTGGGTATTTAGGTATAGAGTCTGTTCGTGATGGTTTGGGTATTACGGTGTCGTATTGGCAAAGCTTAGATGCAATAAAAGCCTGGAAACAAAACGTTGAGCACTTAAACGCCCAGCAGCTCGGCAGAGACAAATGGTACAGTGCGTTTACAACGCGTATTGCTAAAGTAGAACGTGATTATTCGTTGTGATAGTCATTAATGATAAAAAGAACACATCATACTATATTGGGGTGAATTTCAATCTCAGCTTATCTTTAGATTTAAGATTTTTAATCAACAGGTATGGTGTGTAAGAGGGGCTAATAATATTCACGTGCAACAAATGAGAATAATCCCATTATTTGCTTATTCAAAAAATGCAAAATCTCTTTTCCTTTCTATAATTTAAATATCAATAGCTTGCAGACTTTATTGTCATCTTTTGTGGTGCCTTATTAGCTAGTTAAATGTTTATCGATAATACAGGACTCGGTGTGGAATCTTCTTTGTTTATCAAATACGGTGGTTTTTCTCGAATTTATATCGTCATAGAAAAGTTTTATGACAATATTTTGAAGTCAGAAACCCTTAATACACATTTTAAAAATACCAATATGGAAAGGCTGATTCATCATCAAACAAGTTTTATCTCATCTTTAATGGGTGGACCTGATTACATCAGTGATGAACAGCTAGCACAAGCCCATAAAAATTTAGGTATTAATCTTAAAGATTGGCAAGAAATGATAAATATCTTGTCGCTTACATTTTCTGAACAAGGAATATCAGAAGACGACGCGAAGCAAGTCATAGCTAAGCTTGAAACAAAACGAGACTTTATCGTATGTCATTAGAACAAAACAACGCGGATTATTCTGTTTTAAATTATTTGCAGTTACCTGTCGTTGTTTTTTCGGCTAATGAACACAAGGAAGTATTTCAAAACAACTCATTTCAACTTGTTGCACAGCATTATCTAAATGCATCGAACAATCCAACTAACAGAGGCTTAGTACAATTAATTATTTCAAAATTATTAGAAAATGATACTGATAAGCTTGAAGTAGAAATTAATGATGCTTCATATCGTCATATATTTAGGTTTACTGCCAATGTAGTCGGTGAGAACGTCATTGTTGAAGGTGAGGATATAACCGAACTTAAGAGAAATCAGTTTTTGTTTAACAGGACAAACTCATTGTTAGAAGACTACAGTAAGCAAATGTTTGAACTTGCTCATACTGACCAATTAACAAATGTGCCAAATAGGCGAGCCTTGTTTGCAAAATTCAGTCAATTACAATCAAATCATAAAGAGTTTAGTTGTACTGTTTCTCTGATCGATCTTGATCACTTTAAGCGTTTTAATGATTCATTTGGCCATGATTTTGGCGACCAAGTATTAGTCACATTTGCGAAGCATGTAAAAGATAGCATTGATGATACGTGTTATTTTGCAAGACTTGGCGGTGAAGAGTTTTGCCTTATTCAAATAAACAATAAAGACACGTTTTGTTTTGCCAATACAGAAAAACTACTTCAAACAACTAAGACCATAAAGCTAATGACACCTGATAATTCAAATATAGGCATGTCGTTTAGCGCTGGTGTTGCTGTGTATGGTAATGACGGCATTTCACTTGATGAGCTTTTGAATAATGCCGATAAAGCACTTTATATTGCCAAAGAGAATGGCCGTTCGCGTGTAGTAAAGTTTGAAGGTGCTTAAAGCGCTAATTTTTAACTTTTTGTCTGCTATATTGTGTTGGTTATTTGATGCTTGAGTGCAAATATTATGAATAAATGGAAATTCCTTCGTATTGCTTTAATATCCTTCATAGCAGTCTCATCTCTATTTACACCGCTTGAGCCGAAGGCTAACCCGGCTATCAATTTGAGTGCATTAGGTGTTATTTTTGTATTTACCTTTTTGGCTCTTTTATTTGTTGTTGGCATGCAAGTTGTTAATCCACCATCAACAAAGGTATGGCACAAGCCAGATTGGAATCGCAATCCATTCAGCTTGGAAGATCCAATACAGTTCTTTCATCTTGCTGCGTATATAATGCTTGTTCAAGGCGCTGTTGTTTTATTTCGGTTGCTTCTCTCAAGTATTCCATTTTACTTAGAAAGCTTAGTCCCGTTCATTATAGGGGCTGGCGCACTAATTGGAATCAAGCTTGCTATGCTTTTTTTTAGGGTGAAGTATGCTGAAAACACCTAACAACAGAATTAGAACGTTCATTATGATGCGGTTATTTAGCTACCCTATATGTATTACGAAGAGTTGAATAATGAATGAAATAATGGAACAACTGAGAGACAAGAAATCCCAAAAACGTCGTTCAGCAGCGAAGAAGTTGCGGAAGCTAAAAGATATTAACGCTGGTCCGTATTTATTGGCTGCGCTTGAGAATGAACTCAATGATGAAAGGACTTGGGAAACACAGTATCTGATGATCATGGCTATAGGTGAATGTGATTATAAGCCAGCATTGCCATTTTTAAATGGACTCGTAAAGCAAGATAATAAAGCAACTATGCTTTACGTCGCTATTGGAGATGCAATAGTAAGACTTTCTACAGAGAGCTACAATATTTAAGCTTATTGATATTGGCAATGAGGCACTCATTGAAGGGGCTTTTCGAGCAATGGCTATGCTAAAAATGATACCGGGTGATAGTGAGATAGAAAAAATTATCAATTACGTTGCTGCAAAAGATTTGAACCAAGGTATTCATTTTTGGGTCGTAGCAGCAGCTCCTGGGTGGTCAGGATTAATAGTAGAAGAATACTTAAATTATTGTGAAAGGTCACCGCGTGAAGAAATCACCAACGCTGTTGCTCTGGCACGTAAGGGAAAGTACAAGAAATGGAGTCCACTGTAAAATGAAAAGCAGTAAATACGCCTTAACGCGTAGCTACCTAGCATCATTTTTAATTTTATTTAGTGGCGGAGTCAATGCAGTTGTTGAGCTAGAAATACTTAAAATGAACGGCTAATAGGGTAGTTATAATCTTTATAACAAGTTTAAGCCAAACGTTTTATGACTTGGCATCATACAGTTCCAAAACACACTCAATACTTGTTTAACTTAAGTGTGCTTAATGTAACTAGCATCACACCAATAGCAAAGCCCATTACTAAACCACCCGATAAATCGGAACTAACACCAAATACCGTATACGATTCTCTGACATTTGTTAGCCAGTGAAAGAGCATGAACGAAACGCTAGATATTGAAGAAAGTAGAATTAGCTTTACCTTGTTAGACACAACAACCTCAAATATTGACGTATTTTAGTTTTATGGTTGTTAAGTAATAGCAGACGTTGATTGATATTGCGAACAATCTTGAAAGTGTGCAATTGGATTAGAAAAAAGCCCACAATAGTGGGCTTAGTGTTTATCGTAACTACAAAGTGTAATTAAAACCAATGGCAATACCGTCATCTTCGGTTTGTGACATCTGTGCTTCTTGATCAGCGTCATTACTCGAGAAGTCGCTAAAATCTTTACGAGCTTCAATATATAAAATGGTGTCTTCTGCCATAAAGTAGTGCGCACCGATTACTGCAAATTGGCGTTTAAACACATCTTCAGGGTCGGCATTAAAGTTCGGCTGAATAACATAGTCACTACCTGCATCAAAAACGTTATAAGCAACAAAAGTACGTATGTCATTATCAAAGCGGTAGCTTAAAATTGACTCTAAACCAACAGCATCTTTTATTAAGCGGCCTAAGTTGTCTGTATCGTGGTTTTCGTTTTTATTTATATTCGCTGATGCATACCAACCCGGTTTATAAAAATCACCATAGGTAATGCCCATACCATAAATTAAATCGTTTACTGATTGATTTCTGCCACCTGCGTACACAATATCGAACTGGCCACGGTTAACACCAGCAGTGACTTTTAAATTAGGGCTAACCGAGTAGGTGAGTGCGGCGCCATAAGTCGAGTTAAATTCTACTTTTTGTGCAGCATTATTGCCTTGGTTCCAAAGTACTTCACAAGAGCTTCTTGAAATATCAACGATGTCGCAGGTATAAAATTCATCAGATTTTAGCTGTGCCTGAAGAGCAAGATGAAAATCACCCCAGGTATTACGATACTGCAGTACTTTATCGCCGCGGCCTGTGCCATTTACAGCTCCATCATCTTTATTGTAGGTATAAACACCTGCAGCATTACCATCCCACACTAAGCTGTAGTTGGTGTTATAAACAACGTCGTACCATGCGCCCCATTGTTTACCTAATGTAACTTGGCCGTAATCGTCATGTTTAAGGCCAACATAGCCTAAGCGGTTATATAAAAACTCATCTTGAATTGATTCAAAGCGATTGCTGTATACGATATCGCTGCTACCAACAGGGTTTACACCCCATTCAAGTAAAGCAAACGCTTGCCAGCCGTTTTTTAATTGGCGCTTAAAATCAAAATTAATGCGTGATGCACCGTTTACTACCTCAGTTTCGCCTTGCGTATTAATCACCCTTGCATCGATAAAGCCACCAACAGTAACGCTATTGGTTTGATCGTTATAGATCTCGATGGCATTGGCTGTAGGTATGGCAAGCATGCCTGCAACAAATAAGGCAGTGTGTGTTCTTTTCATAAAGTACCTTGATTAAATATTGTCCCTAATAGGTATAATTTAGTTAAGGAACGGAGATTATCAAAGCTAAAATAGGGTCAAAAGTGAAAAATTATCATGCAACAAACCGACTTTGAGGAAAAATTATTCACTTTAGGTTCACTATATCGAATTATCAATGAGTTACTGAGCCTAAAAAACAGACACTTTCTGGCTTAGCGTTCTGAGCATAAGTTTAGTATTTGGGGTTTCGGCGCCTAAGCCATACAACAAGGTCATAAAATAGCAGTCGAGCAATATAGCTGCTTTCACTTTATTAAATTGCGGTTGGTCGGCAAAAACTAATGATTGAATTAATTCCATGTGTTGTTGTTGGAATGCTTGCGAAAACAATCGCTGGCTAAAGAGCACTTTATAAAAGCGGTGATGTAAACAATAAAACTGATAAAAATATTGTGCGTAATGATTAATCTTTAAGCGAGCAGGGCGGTGAATATCGGTTTCTTTTGCGCGCTCCATCACATCATTAAATTTGTCTTCGAGGCAGGCTTCTAAAATAGCCACTTTATCAGCAAAATGATTAAACAAGGTGCCAACCGCTATGTTGCTTGCTGCTGAAATTTGCCGCGTAGAGGTATCGTTAAACCCTTGCTCAGTAAAGAGTCGCCAAGCCGCCTCTAAAATACGTTGGTGAGTATCGCCATGTTTGCTCATTATTAACCTGCTGTTTTTATTTGGTTATTTTAAAAGTGAGCGTGCTCATATACATATATGAGCACGCTCATTAAAGGTAGTCGCTAGGTGTGAGCTTGTAAAATTAGCCTGTGTATTTAATTAAACTTTCATGGCGTGCCAAGCGGCTTTAGTTTAAAATTGCCCGCAGTTTCGTTTTTACTTTTTACCCGCTGGAGGGTACCGCTATCATTAGTACAGCTAATATCACCATGCAATTTGGTGCTAAACCTTTATTCGAAAATATCTCAGCAAAATTTGGCGATGGTAACCGTTACGGTTTAATCGGTGCGAATGGCTGTGGTAAATCAACCTTCATGAAAATCCTAAGTGGTGAACTAGAGCCATCTTCAGGCAATGTCAGCACAGATCCAAACGAGCGTATTGCTAAACTAAACCAAGACCAGTTTGCTTACGAAGAGTTTTCTGTAATCGACACAGTGATCATGGGACATAAAGAGCTGTGGGAAGTAAAAAAAGAACGTGACCGTATTTACAGCTTACCTGAGATGAGCGAAGAAGACGGTATGCGTGTAGCAGATCTAGAAACTGAGTTTGCCGAAATGGATGGTTACTCAGCAGAAGCTAAAGCAGGTGAGTTATTAATTGGTGTAGGTATTGGCACAGAGCAACACTACGGCCCTATGTCTGAAATTGCACCAGGTTTTAAACTGCGTGTGTTACTTGCGCAGGTACTGTTTTCTGATCCAGATATCATGTTACTCGATGAGCCTACCAATAACTTGGACATTTACACCATCAAGTGGCTAGAAGACGTACTAAACCAGCGTGACTGCACCATGATCATCATTTCGCATGACCGTCACTTCTTAAACTCAGTTTGTACACACATGGCCGACATCGATTACGGTGAGCTTCGTATTTACCCAGGTAATTACGATGAGTATATGTTTGCTGCAACGCAAGCTCGTGAGCGTCTACTAAGCGAAAATGCCAAGAAGAAAAGCCAAATTGCCGAACTTCAACAGTTCGTATCGCGCTTCTCTGCGAACGCTTCAAAAGCAAAGCAAGCAACATCACGTGCTAAACAAATTGATAAAATTCAGCTTGAAGAAGTTAAAGCTTCTTCTCGTCAAAGCCCGTTTATTCGTTTTGAACAAGAAAAGCAGTTATTCCGTAATGCTTTAGAGCTAACAAATTTAACGCAAGGCTTTGAAGAAACATTATTCAGTGGCCTTGAAGGCCTAGTTGAAGTAGGTGAGCGTATTGCTATTATCGGTGAGAACGGTGTTGGTAAAACCACATTATTAAATACTCTTGCTGGTCGTTTAGCACCGAAGCAAGGTGAATTTAAATGGTCTGATAACGCTAATATCGGTTATTACGCTCAAGACCATGCTGACGAGTTCGAACAAGACATGAACTTATTTGAGTGGATGGAACAATGGCAACAAGAAGGTGACGACGAACAAGTTGTTCGTAGTTTCTTAGGTCGTATGCTGTTTTCACAAAACGATATCAAAAAGTCAGTAAAAGTGATTTCAGGCGGTGAGCAAGGCCGTATGCTGTTTGGCAAAATTATGATGCATAAACCAAACATCTTATTAATGGATGAGCCAACCAACCACATGGATATGGAATCTATCGAAGCGCTTAACTTAGCACTTGAAGCATACGAAGGGACATTATTGTTCGTATCACACGATAGACAATTTGTATCATCGCTTGCAAACCGTATTTGGGAAATCAAAGACGGCAAAGTTATCGACTTTAAAGGTACATACACTGAGTACCTAGCAAGCAAAGAAGCTTAATTAGCTGATGAGTGATTAAAAGCCATGCATGTCATGGCTTTTTTGTGCTTCTAGAGTCGCATCTTGATGTGAGTTAGGTATATAATACCCGCCACAAAATAAGGACAAAAGTCCGCTTTTTAGAAAACTATTTAACTGAGGTGTATTTATGACTGTTGGCATTATTATGGGTTCCAAATCAGACTGGCCAACGATGGAACATGCGGCGTTAATGCTAGAAAAATTCGGCATTGAATACGAAACTAAAGTTGTTTCTGCTCACCGTACCCCTCAATTACTTGCTGACTATGCAAGCTCAGCTGCAGATCGCGGCATTAAAATTATTATCGCAGGCGCCGGTGGTGCTGCGCACTTACCAGGTATGGCTGCGGCGTTTACATCACTGCCAGTTTTAGGTGTACCAGTTAAGTCTAAAACACTAAATGGTGTTGATTCGTTATTATCTATCTGCCAAATGCCTAAAGGTGTTGCGGTAGGTACTCTTGCTATTGGTGAAGCAGGCGCTGCAAATGCTGGCCTTTTAGCGGCACAAATTTTAGGTTGCCAACAGCCTGAAATCTTCGCAAAAGTTGAAGCTTTCCGTAAAGAACAAACAGACACTATCTTAGCTAACCCTAATCCTGCAGAGTAATATGAATATTCTAATTTTAGGTGCAGGTCAGTTAGCTCGCATGATGAGCTTAGCGGGTGCACCGCTTGATTTAAATGTTGTTGCCTACGATGTGGGTAGTGAAAAAATCATTCATCCATTAACTGGTGAAGTTCATAACAGTACATTACAACAAGCTATTAATAACGCAGACGCGATTACAGCAGAGTTTGAACACATTCCTGATGATGTACTTACACTCTGTTGTCAAAGCAATAAGTTTTATCCGGGTAAAGCGGCAATTAAAACAGGTGGCGATCGCGCACTTGAAAAAGCATTACTTGATAAAACAAATGTTGAATGCGCGCCTTACCAATTAATTACAGAAAAAGCACACCTTATTGCTGCTGTAGAGCGTTTAGGCAAGCCGCTTGTGATCAAAACTTGCCAAGCGGGTTACGATGGTAAAGGGCAGTGGCGCTTAAAGTCTGATGATCAAATTGACCAAATTTGGTCAGAAATGGCAGATTTCATAGCATCAGGTACCGAAACTGCGCCGCATTCTATTATCGCTGAAAAGATGATCCCATTTGACCGTGAAGTATCTATCATTGGTGCACGCGACAAAGCGGGTAACACCGTTATTTATCCATTGACTGAAAACCAACACACCAATGGTGTACTTACGCTTTCAGTTGCGGGTAAAGAAAAAGCTGCGATTCAAGAGCAAGCTGAACTGGCATTCAACAAGCTTGCGCAAGAGCTTGACTATGTGGGTGTATTAGCAATTGAGTTTTTTGATGTACAAGGTACGTTATTAGTAAACGAAATTGCACCACGCGTTCATAACTCTGGTCACTGGACACAGCAGGGTACACATTGCTCACAGTTCGAAAACCACATGCGCGCTGTTGCAGGTTTACCATTAGGTAGTACAGAGTGTCTTCGTCCTACTGCTATGATCAACGTATTAGGTCAGCCTTCAATCCCACACTCAGTACTAGCAACGCAAGACGTTACAAGTCACTGGTATGGTAAAACGGCTAAACCGGGTCGTAAGATGGGTCATATCAATGTATCGGCCGATAACCTTCACCAATTAGGTGAGCGTTTAGCGGCACTGGCTGAAATTTTGCCAGAGCAAGACTACCCAGGAGTAGCTGATACCAGCACTCAACTTATTTTAAACTAATTAGTTTAAATTCTTAAAAGCCGAGTTTATCTCGGCTTTTTAATCACTATTATTTATCCACAAACTTCGCTAATTTTGTACCTCTTGTCTCAAAGCACTTGCGTCAGGGTCATCTTGCTATAGACTAATATTTTTATATTAATATTAGTTCGTTATGTTACATCCTCGATTTAGAACAGTCGTATTTGCGTTCTTTATGGCGCTGTTTATGTCTGGATTTATGTCTTTAGTGATCAGCATTTTTAACGTTGGTTTAATCGATAACATTGCAACCATTTGGCTTCAAGCATGGGCTTTTGCATTTTGTGTGGCATTTCCTACCGTTATTTTTGTTGCACCTGTGGTGCATAAGCTAACCAATAAACTTATCAGAGCACCGTTGTGATAGCCGAACGCCCAAAGCAGTTTCTATTTATTGCACTATTTTTAATATCAGCATTACCATTTGTTGGCTCTGCTACGGCACTTGTAGTCGGTGCTTTATTTGCCATGATATTAGGCAACCCATTTGCAGTGCAGTCACAAAAAATAAGTAAATGGATGCTAAAGTTGGCGGTGATTGGCTTAGGCTTTGCTGTTGATTTTAATCAAGTTATAGAAGTAGGGCGTAGCTCTATTGTGCTTACTATTGTCAGTATTACCGCTATTATTGGCCTTGGTGAAATTTTATCTCAGTTATTTAAGTTAAATAAAAACACCGGTGTACTTATTTCATTTGGTACAGCCATTTGTGGTGGTAGCGCCATTGCAGCAATGGCGCCGGTTATAAAGGCCAAAGATCACGAAGTAGCTATATCACTCGCTGTGGTGTTTTTATTAAACGCCCTTGGCTTAGTGTTATTCCCAATGATTGGTCATTACTTTGGCCTGACTGAGCAACAATTCGGTGTTTGGGCAGCACTTGCTATTCACGACACCAGTAGTGTAGTGGGGGCTTCCGCTGCGTATGGCGCATCAGCGCTTGCTATTGCCACAACCATTAAACTAACCAGAGCGATGTGGATAATCCCTTATACAAGCATCGCGGGTGTGTTTTGGAAATCGGATGAAAAAGCCAGTATCCCATTGTTTATATTTGGTTTTTTAGCAGCTGCACTGATTAATTCGAGCTTTCCTGAGCATCAAACACTATGGCATGCACTCAATGTTGGTGCTAAACAACTGTTAGTAATGACCTTATTTTTGATTGGTAGTGGTTTATCTATTTCAGTCTTAAAACAAGCGGGCATTAAACCTTTTATCATGGCGATGATCTTATGGATCATTGTCAGCAGTATTATTTTACTACTTATAGTAGACGGATTTATTTCATGAAAAACGCTTTATTAACTTCTTCAATAGCACTGGCTGTAGGCTTACTTGCTAATAATGTATCGGCTGCTGATTTACGTGTTGCCACCTTTAATGTGAGTATGGATGCAACTAACTATGCTAAAAAAGGCGAATCAATAGATAAAGATGCTTTAAGTAAAGCATTAGCGAGCAACCACCAGCAAATTCGTAACATTGCCGAAATTATTCAGCGAGTAAGACCTGATGTAATTTTACTAAATGAGTTTGATTATATTGATGCAGACAAAGGCATTAACGTATTTCGTAAAAACTACCTGCAAGTATCGCAAAATAAGCAAGTTGCCATCGATTACCCGTATTACTTTATTGCACCTGTTAACACTGGTTTACCTACTGAGTTTGACCTAGACAACGATGGTGTAAAGGGGCATTACAAAGGTGACGCACACGGCTTTGGCTTCTTTGAGGGGCATTATGCAATGGCAGTATTGTCGCGCTATCCAATCGATTTAGATAAAGCGCGTACATTACAAACATTCAAATATAAAGATATGCCAAATGCACAAATGCCTATCGACCCTAAAACAGGTAAAGACTGGTATTCAGCTGAAGAATGGCAAGCAATTCACCTAAGCTCTAAATCATTTTGGGATTTACCAATTGATGTAAAAGGCAAAACGTTTCATTTGCTTGCTTCACACCCAACGCCGCCTGTTTTTGATGGTGACGAAGACCGCAACGGTAAGCGTAACCACGATGAAGTTCGCCTAGTTGCAGATTACATTAACAATGCAAACTATATTTACGATGATAAAGGTCAAAAAGGTGGCTTAAAAGCGAAAAGCCGCTTTGTTATTGTTGGTGACTTAAATGCTGCGCCAGAAGGGGGCAAGGCACGCCCGAATACCACTGACCAAATTTTAAAAAATCCATTAGTAAATACCTCTTTTACGCCAACAAGCAAAGGCGCTAAAGAATCGTATAAAGAAGATTACGCTAAAAACTATACCGCTTATTGGCAAGCCCGTGCTGATTACGTTTTACCATCAAATTATGGTATTGAGATAAACGATGGTGGAGTTTTCTGGCCACAGAAAAACTCTGAACTGTTCCGTTTAATTAAAGATCGTAACGCATCGTCTGATCATCGTATGGTATGGCTTGATATCAGCTTAAAATAAGCTGTTATTAAACGGAAATCTTTGGCTGTTTATCCTATAAAAATTGCTATTTCATCAGTGCTTCTGCTTAAATAGGGCGAATTATAATAACCCGTAAGAAGCACTATGAAATTCAAAACCACTGCTAATAAAACGTTAGTGGCTCTCGCAGTCGCATCTAGCTTCATGCTAGCAGGTTGTCAATCAACCGCCTCAACGCCTTCTGAAGAACAAGTTACCAATGTAGCACCCGTTGTTGCTACTCCTGCTGATACAGGTTCAGCAGAAATCACGTTAGAGCAAGCAATGGCTCACCCTGATTGGTTAGGCCGTCAGCCTGAGCGTGCTTTCTGGAATGGTGATTCTAACAGCATTGTTTATGCACAAAAGCAACAAGGCAATGAGTTACGCGATTTATACGTTCAAGCGGTAAATAGCCAATCTGCATCACAATTAGCGTTAAACAAACTACACACTGTAGGCGCTAAAAATGCCGTTTATTCTGCAGATAAGAAACAACAGGCTTATGCATTTGAAGGTAATATCTTCGTTAAAAACCTAAGCACTGGGCAAATTACACAAATCACTCACGACAGCGCACAGCAATCAAAACCACAGTTTTTAAATGATGGTAGCCTTGCATATCGCCAAGGTAATGCATTTTATAAAGTTGATTTAGCAACGGGTCGTCAAGTTGAATTAGTTAACTTACACCTAGACGATGCACCTAAAGGTGTACAAGAGCCAGACACTTACATTGCAAAAGAGCAGCACAAACTAATTGATTACATTGCGCTGACGCACAAAAACAAAAAAGATCGTGAAGAGCGTAAAGCACAAATTAACGAGCAAAACGACAGCATTGCTAACGCACAATTTTATTTAGGTAAAGGTAAGCGTTTAGCCGATGTACAGCTTTCACCAAATGGCCAAGCCCTTGTTGCAGTAACCACAGAAAGCCGTTCATGGCGTGATGAAGGCGATATAATGCCTAATTACATTGCCGATGATGCACGCGTAAAAGCTGAAAAAGTACGCCGTCGTGTTGCTGATGAAAAGCCAATCAGCTCAGACGTTGTTTACATTGACCTTAAGTCAGGCGAGCAAACAACCCTTGCATTCGATACCTTACCAGGTTTTGATGAAGACGTACTTGCAGCAGTTAAGAAAGAAAACTACGCTCGTGATGGCAAAACTTATAAGTCTGAAAAAGCACCACGTGCCATCAACTTAATGATGGATTGGGGCTGGGACCAAAGTGCAATCCAATGGAACACAGATGGTTCAAAAGTGGCACTTATGCTTGAAGCATGGGACAACAAAGACCGTTGGTTAGCCACTGTTGATACACAAAACAACAAACTTGTTTCGCAGCACCGCTTACACGACGATGCATGGGTTAACTATGCATACAACGATTTTGGTTGGTTGAACAACTCAGACACGCTTTACTACTTATCTGAAGAGTCTGGTTACAGCCACATTTATAAAAAGCCACTTAATGGTAAAGCAACGCAGCTAACTAAAGGCCAATTTGTTGTTTCTAACTTAACGTTAACAGCTGATAACTCAGCGATTTACTACAAAGCCAACGTTGAGCACCCAGGTCTTTACGAAATCTATCGTGTAAACCCTGCAACCGGTGAATCTGAGCAAGTAACAAACCTTGATGGTATGACTGATTACCAGTTAAGCCCAGATGAAAGCAAACTATTGCTAACTCATTCAAAAATTATGTCGCCGCCTGAGCTTTATGTTGCTGATGCAAAAGCAAATACTCAAGCGACGCAGTTAACGCACACGGTTTCTGATGAGTTTTTAGCGAAGAAACTAATTGCACCTAAGATTGTTGCTGTGCCTTCAAGCCACACTGATCAGCCAATTTATGCAAAAGTATATTACCCAGCTGATTATAAAGAAGGCGAAACAGGTAAAAACCGTAAAGCGGTTATCTTTAACCACGGTGCTGGTTACCTACAAAACTCACACATGGGTTGGTCTGGTTACTTCCGTGAGTTTATGTTCCACTCACTATTGGCTTCAGAAGGCTACGTAGTAATGGACATGGACTACCGTGCATCGAAAGGTTACGGCCGTGATTGGCGTACAGCTATTTATCGTCAAATGGGTACACCTGAGATCCAAGATTTAGCAGACGGCGTAAGCTGGATGGCAGACAACGCAAACGTAGATACACAAGCTGTAGGCACTTATGGTGGTTCTTACGGTGGTTTCATGACGTTTATGGCGCTATTCACACAACCTGATTTATTTAAAGCAGGTGCTGCACTTCGTCCGGTAACTGATTGGGCTCACTACAATGGTCCTTATACGTCTAACATCTTAAACCACCCAGATGTTGACCCGATTGCTTATGAAAAGAGCTCACCAATTTACTTTGCTGAAGGTCTGAAGAGCCATTTATTAATTAACGCGCCTATGGTTGATGACAATGTATTCTTCCAAGACTCAGTACGCTTAGTACAGCGCTTAATTGAGCTAGAAAAAGAAAACTTTGAAACAGCTATCTTCCCAGTTGAACCGCATGGTTTTGTACAACCATCAAGCTGGTTAGATGAATACCGCCGTATTCATAAGCTATTTAAAGAAACGCTTTAATTCAATAGCGTTAATTAAAAACAGCCACTTTAAGTGGCTGTTTTTGTTTGTAATAGAATTATCCAAAAGGGGTTATTTGCAGTAAAATTCACTCACATCGAGTACAGTCTTACCTTGCTCTGAGTCGTTTTCAAAAATTAAATTATCACCCTCTAAACTCATTTTATAGTCTTTCATCCATGATAGATTAGCTATTAACTCCAATTCATAGCGATTAAACGAAGCAGGGCACTTTAAATACACATAATGGTGAGCAGTTCCAAAAGCTCCAGGGTCTGATGTGTAGACATAAAAGGTGCGATATTCAAATGCCTGTTCTTGGTGAACGTAATCAGTATTTGAGTTAAACATGATGTTGAATAATATAAGTAAACCAATACCAAAGAACATTAAGCATGAATACAAAATACTAAGAATAAGGGTTAAATGAGCAATAATTTTATTCTTAAACGATTCTTTAACGATACTGTATTTTGCTAACAACAGACAAAACCCAATACAAAGTGAACAAAATACTATGGTGTAATAAATATTATCAAGGCTTGCCATAAACGTTGGTGAAACAAATTTTAAGTTTACCAATTGGCCAAATAGCCCAGCCAATAGAGGCCCGTAAAGGCAAAATAAGATAATGCGAAGGTAAATATGTCCTTTATTTTCATTCATTTAAAATTCCTTTTTCTAGTTAACAAAGAGCAGTTGTAAAGCGCGAGTAAGGTTACCCGCGCTTTTTTATTATTTTTATAAAGACAGGCAAAGCGAGTAGAGTGCCGCCAATTGCGCCGATAAAGTGGGCATCAATGGCAACATTAGAGGCGATTAACTGACTCACCGATTCACTCGGGCCTGCTATTTGCTCCCAAATCACTTTAGCCCAAGTACCAGCAAACAATAACCAGCCTGAAAACATGCCTGCTTGTACATCTTTAACTGCTCCCCAAATGATCACTCCGTGCAGTAGAGCACTTAATCCGGTGTAAATTTGGATATCTGGGCAAAATAGCCACACACCTAGGCCACACCACAGTGCAAGAATGGCAATATTAAACGCATAGCGAGCAGGGCTTGTATGCTCAGCGTGCAGAGCCCAAATTAATAAAATTCCGGCACAATTTAAGCCTAAATGAGGCCAATTTGCGTGCACGAATTGACTAGTGAAAATGCGCCAAAATTCACCATTTGCAACTAACTCACGGTTAAATTCGAGATATTCATTTAAGTTAAAAGTAGCAAATAAGGAACTTAGTATTACTAAACACAATGGCGGCAGAATATATTCTAGTTTCAGGGGCAGGTTTATCATGTTATTTTTGTTGTATCTGAGATTGTCGCCTATTGTGCACGTTTAATTTTAAGATGCCAAATACACTACGGGATTAAGTTTATTTATGTTATTCAAAACCAAAGCGCTGTTAGCTCTGTCCACCTCTTTAATTTATTCAACGGCTATTTTTGCAACCCCTGCAAAAATTGAAACTCGCGAACCTGAAGCTGCTACAGGCTTTGCTCATAAACAGGTTGTTGAAGGCGATAAGTACATGGTCGCAGCAGCAAACCCTTATGCAGTAAAAGCAGGGCAAAAAATGCTTGAGCTAGGCGGCTCAGCAGTTGATGCAGCCATTGCAACGCAATTAGTACTGACACTGGTAGAACCGCAATCGTCGGGCATCGGTGGTGGTACGTTTATGATGTACTTCGACAGCAAAACCAAAAGCCTAACCAGTTTTGATGGCCGCGAAACGGCTCCAAGCAATGCTGATGAAACACTATTTTTAGATAAGCACGGTAAAGCCGTAAAATGGATTGAAGCCGTTGTAGGTGGTCGTTCTGTTGGTGTTCCAGGTATTTTAGACGCATTTGCCACCGCCCATAAACGTTACGGCAAGTTAGAGTGGCAAACCTTGTTTGGTCCTGCCATTGAATTGGCTGATAAAGGCTTTATTGTGTCGCCGCGTTTACATCAATTATTGGCTAAAGAGTTAAATCCAGGGGTTACTAAGCTACCTGTTATTCGTGACTACTTTTTCCCAAATGGTAAACCGCTTGCTGTAGGTACGGTTAAAAAGAACCCTGAACTTGCCGCGCTTTATAAAGATATAGCGAAACAAGGCATTGATGCTTTCTATAAAGGTGAAAACGCCAAAAAACTTGTGCACGCAGTGCAAAACTCAGCAGTTGCACCGGGTACTTTAACGGTTGAAGACTTAGCTAATTACAAAAGTAAAGAGCGTGCACCTGTGTGTGTTGATTATCGCCAATACGAAGTGTGCTCAATGGCACCACCTAGTAGTGGTGGTGTAGCTGTATTACAGATTTTAGCCTTACTTGAACATAAAGACATGGCTAAACTTAAACCAAACTCTGTTCAAGCATTGCATTACTTTACCCAAGCATCGCGTTTAGCGTTTGCTGATCGCAACGTGTATATGGGTGACCCTGACTTTATGCCAATCCCAACACAAGGATTACTCGATAAAAACTACCTTGCAGGTCGTGCAAAGCTTATTTCTGAAAAAGATGCTCACGCAGAAGCAGGCACACCGCCTAATTCACTTGCGTACGCGCAAGATGATGCTTACGAGTTACCATCAACCACCCATGTATCGATCGTTGATAGTCAAGGTAATGCAGTATCGATGACCAGCTCTATCGAAATGGCGTTTGGTTCAACAGTAATGGTGAACGGGTATATTTTAAACAATCAGCTTACTGACTTTGCTTTATCGCCTACCAAAAATGGTAAGCCATTAGCTAATCGCGTTGAAGCGGGTAAACGCCCGCGTAGTTCAATGTCACCAGTCATGGTGTTTAACAAAGACGGCAGCTTACGTTTAGTGGTTGGTTCACCAGGTGGTAGCCGTATCATTGATTATGTAGCTCAAGTGGTTGTGGGTGTGCTTGATTGGAACCTAGATGCGCAAACAGCTATTAACTTACCGCGCATTACTAATCGCAATAATTACACTAGCCTAGAAAAGGGCACTGAGCTTGCCAACGCCGAAGCAGAATTTGTTAACCGTGGACACACAGTTCGTATCCTAGATTTAAACTCTGGTTTACATGCTGTTGAAGTTAAAGACGGTAAACTTTATGGCGCAGCCGATCCGCGCCGCGAAGGCATCGCTTTAAGTGATAAAAGCCACTAAAAACAAGCTCAGCAGCCTTAAAGCTGCTGAGTTTTCATGTATACTATCTGCTATGCTATTTAGAGCATAAAATTCATTTTCTTCAATGGTCTGACAAGGTGAATTGTCATTGCAATTTCGCCTTCAAGAGTAATAATGTCAGGTCATAATTATGACGCATCAAAGCTTGGAAATATGACTACAAATACCGATCCAAATTATCTTTATATTCCTTATTCAGGCCCAGGTCTGATCGAAACGCCACTATTAAATAAAGGCAGTGCTTTTTCACAAAAAGAAAGGGAAAATTTCAACTTAGCCGGTTTACTGCCACCGCGTTATGAAACGATCGAAGAACAAGTTGAGCGTTGTTACCAACAGTATTCAAGCTTTAGCGATAATTTAAATAAGCACATTTACCTACGTGCTATTCAGGATAACAACGAAACACTTTACTACCGTTTAGTGCGTGATCATCTTGAAGAAATGATGCCAATTATCTACACACCAACGGTAGGTGATGCCTGTGAAAAATTCTCAGACATCTACCGCAGTGCCCGTGGTCTATTTATCTCTTATGAAGATCGTTTCCAAATTGATGATATTTTACGTAACGCTACTAAAGGCAAAGTAAAAGTTATCGTTGTGACTGACGGTGAGCGTATTCTTGGTCTAGGTGACCAAGGTATTGGTGGTATGGGTATTCCAATTGGTAAATTATCACTTTACACAGCATGTGGTGGTATTAGCCCAGCTTATACGCTACCAGTGATGATTGATGTTGGTACGAACAACGAAAAACTACTTAACGACCCTATGTACATGGGTGCACGTCATAAACGTATTTCGCAAGAAGAGTATGACGAATTCTTAGATCTATTCATCAAAGCAGTTAAACGTCGTTGGCCAAATGTGTTACTTCAGTTCGAAGACTTTGCACAACCAAATGCAATGCCATTACTAAAACGTTACCGCGATGAAATCTGTAGCTTTAACGATGACATTCAAGGCACTGCTGCGGTAACTGTAGGTTCTTTACTTGCTGCATGTCGTGTTAAAGGCGCGAAGCTTTCTGAGCAAAAAGTTGTGTTTGTTGGTGCAGGTTCTGCGGGCTGCGGTATTGCTGAGCAAATTATCAGTACTATGGTTGCTGAAGGCATTAGCGATGAGCAAGCGCGTTCTCAAATTTTCATGGTTGATCGTTTTGGTCTGCTTACTGAAGGTATGGAAGGCTTACGTGACTTCCAACAAGCACTTTGCCAATCTAAAGATGGTTTAAGCGAGTGGACATACAGCGGTGAGTACGCATCGTTATTAGATGTGATGCACTGTGCACAACCAGACATCCTAATTGGTGTATCTGGCCAACCTGGTTTATTCACAGAACAAGTTATTCGTGCAATGCACGCATCTTGCCCACAACCGATTATCTTCCCGTTAAGTAATCCGTCTAAGCAAGTTGAAGCACTTCCATCAGATGTTATCGAATGGACAGACGGTCAAGCAATTGTTGCCTCTGGTAGCCCATTTGATCCGGTTGAGTATAACGGCCAAACGTTCCCAATCCCACAATGTAACAACAGCTACATTTTCCCGGGTATTGGTTTAGGCGTAATTGCTGCTAAAGCTACACGTATTACAGATACAATGCTGATTGTATCAAGTGAAACACTGGCTGAGTCTTCACCACGTGCAAACACTGGTAAAGGCAGCTTATTACCAGCACTCACTGAAATCCAATCGTTAAGTAAACGTATTGCTTTTGCAGTAGCGAAAAAAGCGATGGAAGAAGGTGTTGCACTAGAGCTGAGCGATGAAGCGCTATGGGCAGCAATAGAGAAAAACTACTGGCTTCCAGAGTACCGTAACTACAAGCGTCGTAGTATCTAAGCTATAACACGCTGAGTAATTGAAAAAACAGGCTTTTAAAGCCTGTTTTTTTATATCTTAATAATAGAGTCTTGTTCATATTCAATTAACCCTTTAAGGTGATAATGAACGGAGTTTTTAATTAAGGAACAGTATTATGCGTAAGTTAGTTTTTACCGCTATGGCCGCCGCGCTAAGTTTTAATGCGTTAGCAGAATCAACACCTGATGCGCCTCATATTTATATTCAAGGTAACGCAACGGTTAAAGCAATCCCAGATAACGTTAAACTGACAGTAGGTATTGTTGAAGTAGATAAAGATTTAATTGCCGCTAAAAACAAAGCCGATGCAACCATGGCGAAAGCAATTAACCTTGCTAAAAGCCAAGGTGTAGAAGAAAAGGGCATTTATGCCTCTAATATCTCAATTCATCGCCAAACAGAATATAACCGCGAAACAGGTAAGCAAAACTTTGTAGGCTACAGAGTAACGCGTAGTTTGTCTGTTACCTTAACTGATATTAAAAAATACCCGATTATGCTTCAGCAACTAGTGAACTCGGGTATTAATGAGATCAATCAAACTCAGTTTGTATCAAGCAAGTACGAAGAGCTACAAAAGAAAGCGCAAAAGCTTGCTATTAAAGATGCTCGTGCTGCTGCAAAAGAATTTGCCAGTGACTATGGGGTTGAACTTAAAGGCCTGTATACTGCATCAAGTAGCCCTCTCGATACAGGTAGCCAACCTTATATGCGTGCCAGCAAAATGGTTATGGCAGAAGCTGCACCAGATAACTATGTACCTGATGCATACAACGGTGGTGAGCTTACAATTAGCGCAAGCAGCTATGCGGTATATCTAATCGAAAACTAAATTCAGTTATTGATTGCTGGCAAACCTTGCCAGCAATTTTTCACCTTGCTGCTCTGAAATACGAGCAATCGCTTTTAGCATATTAGTAATCTGTTCACGGTCGTACTCATTACTAATATGCGTATCTATATCTTCAATAATCGCCCCTAAGTAAACAAACAGGCTATCTGTTGCTTTCTCGTTATCAGATGCTCTAAACAATATGTTTTTAAATGCCTCAAGCACGTTAACCATTACATAGGCGTCATTTTTTGCATAGTTACGAATTGGAGTAAAGTTATCATGCAGCAGCTCATCAAATGATGTTTCGTGTATAAACAAGTGCGGTTGATTGTTCTGGCATCGTTTAAGCGAGTAGTTCACATCGTAAATGTCTAAACGCAATATGAGCAATATACTCAACATATCAATGGCTTTTACCGCAGTACCGGGATCGTTAATACCCGGGCTCATAGCTTTAACAGCGATTTCTGAAATTTGCGTCATACCGTAGCGGTAATGATCGCTAATATACTCTTCGATATAAAAGATAAAGCAGTCTAGTAATTGCTCTACCAGTTCAGGTTTGTCAGATAGGTCGGTATCACATTTTAAAAACGGATAACCTTTAACTGTAAAGAAGCCTTGCTTAACTGAAATATAAATTTTAATACCGTGCTGTTGGCATAGTGCGCACAATTTATCGGTATGAGCGCCTTTAAAGTAGCCTTCTGTTTTACTTTTAACACTATGCCAGTCATCAAACTCAGGAAAATGTTCAACAGGATTTTCTTGTTGCATGCCAATTATGCATTTAAGCTCACCTTTGGTATTTTTAAACAAGTCGTTTAGTACATTATCGACCTGAATTGCTTTTGAAATTGAGTGAATAAAAAACACAAAAAAGCCCAACGAAATTAAACCAAACACCAAAGAAAAGAAGATACCGAGTGATGGGATCCCCATATCGCCATCGCCAATGGTGCGTATGTTTATCAACATTAATATGGTGTAGATAATACTGCCAAGATAAAACCCTAACACTAATTGGTGTGACTTACGGGTAATAAGCCCCGGTAACACACGAGGTGAGAGGCTGGCACTGGCACTATTAAGCACCACCATAACCATAGAAAAGCTAAAAACCGTTAGCGAGATAATACTGCCTGCAAGGGTACTTAGAATGGTTCGGGCGTTCTCTTCGCTATCTACCAGTAACACACCAATGAGCTTTTTAAATTCCATAGATAATGACGAATACTCGACCGCTGTGGTTATTAAACCAAATAATAAAAACACCACAGAGAGCAATGAAGGGTAAAAACCGATACTACTGATCATCTCGCGGTAGTTATCGGCGATTTTTCTTGGCGTAAACATGCACTTCCTTAAGAACTGTTAGACATTAAATATCATACTGAGCTAACCTAACTACTTACTTAACAGCCTAGCAATAAACAGTGCTAAGCGTCTAACTTTAAATAAAAATTGGAAAAACTGTGATTGTTTCAACGTTTGCTGCCATTTTGGCCATTTTATACATTCAACTTAGCTTTCGTGTAATTAAACTGCGTAAAGCAAAGCGCATTTCACTTGGCGATGGTGGCGATGCTAGCCTACAAGCAGCAATACGCGCTCACGCTAATTTTATTGAATATGTGCCATTTTCATTGATTATGCTATTTTTATTAGAGTACCAAGGTCTTCCAAGCCATTATTGCTATATTTTAGGGGCAATGCTCTTGGCTGGCCGTTTTTGTCATAGTTATGCACTCGCTGATAATCTGATGAAATTACGTGTATTAGGGATGATGCTAACTTTCTTAACTATGTTGATCAGTGCCGTGATGTTATTAGTTACACAGGTATTCTAATATGCAGAAGGTTGTTTTTACTTTACTACTTTTGTTATTTTCAATTTCAGGCGTAGCTGAAGTAAAAACAATCAATGGCAAAAAAGAAATAACTATCCCTCCAGCAACACTCAATATTATTTATCCTAAAACCATGCCAAGCCTCATTGAGGATAATTATTACCCGTTGCTTTTACTTAAAACAGCATTAAAAAGAAGTGGTTATAGATATACACTTACCCCTGCGGCAGAAGTGTTAGGGCAAAATCGTGTTTTAAAAGAAATCGAAAAAGGCACCATTGATGTTTCTTGGACCATGACCAATAAAGAGCGAGAAGAGCGTTTATTACCAATACGCGTGCCGCTTTTCAAAGGCTTGTTTGGTTGGCGAGTTATGTTCATTAACGAGCAAAATCTAGCGCACTTAAGTCAGCTAAAAACCTTAGATGATTTAAAAAGTATCTATTTTTTACAAGGTCAGGATTGGCCAGATACCAAAATATTGCGCGATAATGGCTTAGTAGTTTCTACCTCGTTAGATTTAGAGTTTTTATTTGTCATGCTTGAAAGAGGGCGTGGCGATTTATTTCCTCGATCTATCCTCGAAATCAATGACGAATATGCAGTATTCAAAAACCAAATGCCGTTGGCGGTACTACCTCAGATAATGCTTAAATATAAAAGCCCAATTTATTTTTTCTTTAATAAGAACGAACCAGAAATAGCCAAAGCAGTGAATCAGGGCTTAAAAATAATGCGTGAGAGCGGTGAGTTTGATGAGCTTTTTTATAAATACAACGGCGAAATTATTAAAAACGCCCACCTACACGACAAAATTGTTATAGAATTGCGCAATTATGATTTACCAAGGTTAACCCCAGTCAACGACAAGTCGCTGTGGTTAGCATTTGATCAGGTGCCATGAGCTCTAAAATATTTATAATCGGTTTACCACGAACCGGCACAACCAGTATCTGTAACAGCTTTTTACAACTCGGATATAAAACCGCCCACACAGCCTATACCCAACAAGCAATTACAAGCGCAGACGTTATTGCCGATACCCCGGTATTTAGCGAATACGCCTTACTTGATAAACATTTTGCAAATAGCCGTTTTATCAACCTTGAGCGCAATTTAACTAAATGGCTGCCTTCGATTAGGCAGTTATTAGCACGTATGCACACTAATTTAATGCGCCCAGACGGTGGCTTTAATATCCATTTAAAGCGCTGTTATCTCGATGTTTTTGGTCAGTATAGCTTGGCAGATTTAGAATCTGATGAATACTTAACCGCGTGTTATAACCGCCATCAACAGCAGGTAGCAGATTATTTTAAAGGCCGTGAACAGCAGTTATTAACACTGGATGTAGCAGACTCAAACAGCCCGCAGTTACTACAGCAGTTTTTAAATACCGAGCAGCAAATTAGCTTTAAACAGCTTAATATAGGCGGTAAGGTCACAGCGTGGAATGATATAAAACACTCCGATAAAGTGTCATCGACCCGAAGTGGTAAAATTGATAAATCTCTTGGTTATAATCACACGTAAAATACGTTAAAATCGCCGCCATTATAAGTTTAGTTGTTCCTTATCATGTTTGAATTGAAATACCACACGCCATTTGAATGGACAGAAGGTGTCTTAGCTGACTTCGATACCTTTTTACAAGATCATGCTGCAGCAGAGAAAAAAGCCTCTGGTATGGCTATGTCTATGCTTTCTCATTACCCAGACCGTCGTAAGCTTGTTAAAGCCATGACAGACTTAGCACTGGAAGAAATGATTCACTTTAAGCAAGTTTTAAAGCTATTAATGGAACGTGATGTATCACTTGGTAATGACCAAAAAGATCCTTACATCAAACAAATTCGTGCGGTATTTAGAAATGGTCGTGATGAATTTTTAATGGATCGTTTATTAGTAGCAGGCGTTATTGAAGCACGCGGACACGAGCGCTTTTCACTTGTTGCAGAAGCCTTACCTGCAGGCAAAGAAAAAGAGTTTTATGTCGCGATTGCAAAATCAGAAGAAAAACATAAAAACTTATTCGTCGAGCTTGCCTACGAGTATTTCGATAAGCAAGATGTTGATACACGCCTTGAAGAGATCCTCATCGCAGAAGCCGAAATCTGTAAAAATATTCCGTTTACAGCAGCGCTTCACTAGTGAGATGCTTGTGTATTGGGCCTTTTAGCCTAATACACAAATTAATGTTTTATCCCAAAGTAGTAAATTAGGGACTAAAAACAATAATTAAGTCTCCAGAAAATAGTTTTGCCAATCCTAATTGATTAAATAAACAGCATACATTCATCTTTCTCTCCTATAGTTAAATTAGTACCTAACTGTGAGGAATAGAGCATGAAATGGATGATGACTCTTACGACGCTGTCGTTAATAGGGATTGTAATTACCGGTAATTCAATTTACACCGAAGTTAAAATCTTTCGTTCCAACGAAAAGCCAACCGAAATAACCGCTAGTATGTATCGATCTCTTATTTGGCATAGTGATATTTATAAAGACGATCAGTTTTTAAATACCGCGCAAAGCTACTTCAGCGATGGCAAAATTGATACGCGTGAATACAGTAAACTTACGAGTTTAGCGAGCAAAATTGCCGGCCCTATCATCTACATTCAAGAAACCGATGAGCAAC
Source organism: Pseudoalteromonas sp. CO109Y (assembly GCF_004208935.1). Taxonomy (NCBI): domain Bacteria; kingdom Pseudomonadati; phylum Pseudomonadota; class Gammaproteobacteria; order Alteromonadales; family Pseudoalteromonadaceae; genus Pseudoalteromonas; species Pseudoalteromonas sp. CO109Y. Next base: position 166,162 of record NZ_SGPD01000011.1, on the reverse strand, counting down.
TGTGGCATGCAAGGTTAACCTACAAAAAATATCTTGAAGAGAAAACGGTCGAACGACTGGCAAGTTTACATTGATGAAAACTGCTTGATCAGCGTGTTAAGCTCAACAATGGTGGGCTTACCGCTGAGATAATTGGTATCAAGATGGTAACTATTGCCAAGCCAATAGGGCTTTTTGGTCGTGTTATGGCCATGCACAGAAAAGTCGATACTTGGGTTTATTAAAGGTTTTTTCGCTTTGGTTAAGCTTCTATCCCAAAGCAATGCGCCAATCGCTTGTTGTATATCTTCTGTAGGATTTTGCCAATCCCAATCAGAACAGGTGGTATGCGATAAACCAATTCTTAATGCTCCGTATTCAACATAGTAAGAAAGCGGGCATTTGAGTAGTTGCTTACAGGCAAATGCAAGTTCTTCATCGCTTGCTTCTAGATGCCAGCGGCCGCCGTTCTCAACCCATAAACGGTAGTAACCTTTATCCTTTGCAAGTAAAGACTCAAGCAACATATGCTCGTGGTTACCAAGGCACATATGTACACCAAGCTCTTTAAAACGCGCAAGTAACGCAATGCTGTGCTCACCCCGGTCAATCACATCACCCAGTGAAAACAAGATATCTTCGCTTGGGTTAAAATTAACAGAGCAAAGCGCCTGTTCAAATTTAGTTAAATCTGCATCTAAATCGCCAATAACAAATACACGTTTGCTTTGTTCAAATTGCATCTTAACTTGAATTGGGTTTTGCGAGGCAAGAGGGCTTTTCACTAAATTCAAAATACATTCCTTTAAGCAGCGTGTAGCTCAAGACTAACATAACTCGTTGCTATTTTAGCACTGGGTGGTTATTATCTAGCCTCACTTTTTAGGAGTTACCGCCAACATGAACAACTAAACCTGTTATCCAATTTCATTTTTATCTTTTTGGACCAACAGGGTTAGTAGGCGTTGCTCACTATCACTTTTAATATGTTACTTCTCGTGTGATCACACGCTTATGCCCCTGTAATACAGGAGGCACTATGCCACAACTTCAAGCTTTTAATTTAAGTTATCAACATGACAATGGCGATGTTGTATTTAACGACCTTTCATTTTCACTCACAGCTAAAGTCACCGCGTTAGTCGGCAGGAACGGCTGCGGTAAATCTATCTTAGCGTCAATACTTGCTAAGCAAAGACATTCTAGCTATGACAGGGTTGTTTGTAATTCAACCCTCGGTTTTTACAGGCAAATGAACGATGTAAATCAGGCTGAAAACTTAACAATTGCAGAGTCTATAAGGCTAGAGCCTGTGTTTAATGCTCTCGATGCTATAAACCAAGGGCAAGTTACAGAGCAAAATTTATCTTTACTTGAAGGCAATTGGGATTTAGAAGAGCGCTTTAATGCAGAACTTGTAAGGCTTGGCGTAAACAACAAAACCCCTTATTCATTAAGCAAACATTTAAGCGGCGGCCAGCTTAGCCAATTAAAGCTTTGGACACTATTTTCCTGCATAAAGCCCGATATTTTAATATTGGATGAGCCATCAAACCACCTAGATGCAAAAGGTAAAATCTGGCTTATAAAGCAAATACACAACTTTAAAGGGCAATTATTACTAATAAGTCACGATCAAGAATTATTAGAGCAGGCTCATGAAGTTTGGGAGCTAACAACCCTTGGTTTAACTCAGTATGGTATGAGTTTTTCTGAGTACCAAACTCAAAAGCAGCAGCAAGTTGCTGCCCTTGAAAATAAGTTAAACCACGTTGTTAAACAGCAAAGTAAGCTCAAGGCAGCAGAGCAACTACAAAAGCAAAAAGCACAAAAACGAGCAGGACAGGGCGCAGCGCTGAGAAAATCAGGCAGCCAGCCCAAAGTGTTGATGGATGCTAAAAAAGATAAAGCCAGCGCTAATTTGTCATCGCAAAATAAAAATAGTGCTAAGCGAGAAGGTATGCTGAGCTGTAATAAACAAGAGCTTTCTAGCCAGCTTGAACAAACTAAAGCGCAGCAATTTTATTTAGCGCAATCAGATTATGCTAAGCACCAAAAAATACTTAGCCTGGAGGGCGTTGTATTAGCACACGGCACAAAAAAACCAATTAATTTACAGGTGTTCAGTGATGATAAAATTCATTTAGCCGGTGCTAATGGCACTGGTAAATCAACCTTACTTAAAACTCTGACATACGACATACCAGTAAAAGCAGGGCAGTTACATTGCAATCAAGCACTCTATTATTTAGACCAACATTTTACATTAATAAACAACGAGCTAACCCTACTTGAAAACGTTATGACTTACTGTAAAAACCTAGATGAAAGCATCGCACGTACTCTACTTGCCAGTATTGGCTTTAGAAAAGACGCTGTTTTTAAATATGCCGCACTTTTGAGTGGTGGCGAGAAAATGAAGCTCGCAATGTGTATAGTCAGTAATATTGAAAGCACCGCATTTTTGTTACTCGATGAGCCCGATAACCATCTCGACCTTGAATCAAAACAGCTCTTGGCTCAGTCATTACAGGGCTTGAAAGGCGGGTTTATACTTGTGAGTCATGATAAATACTTTGTAGAAAGTATCATCTGCAATAAGCAAATTTTATTATAAAATAGTCATTTATATATTAGCGTGCTAGGGTGTTGTAGGTACTTTATACCAATCCGCAATAATACTTAATCATTTTGAGGGATTAAACCTGTCGCTATCTGCGTTAAAAATTTCTGATTTAGAACAACTAAATAACGAAATTTTTGCCTTGCTATCAACGAGGTTTTATTGCCTCAAAATAGACCACTTAATTAAGCGAATTGGTATTACAAGGAATGACAATGAATTTTACAGCCGCTTACCGCATTTTTACTGCTTTATTCATGCTGATTCTAACCATTGGTTTAGGCATGACGCTCAATGATCTCATCTCGGTAGTCTACGTGTTCGTACCGTTATTATTGATGCTAGGCAGCTCATTTATGCCATTTTTTAAACAGCGAAAACTACGTTTAATACTGTTTGCAGCCCCAATCGTTATTCTTTACTGCTTTGGTTTTTACCCTTGGCTTACAAATTACCAAGAAGTCGCTGTTTCATCATCTACCTCAACCCTCGATTTTATCATTATCCCAGCTTGGGCCACTCTCTACGGCGCGTGGTTTGTAATGCTGCATGAAATTGGGCTAGGTGTTGCTAGGGCCTTTAATTGGGGAAGGTGAAAGAGTTTTAGCACTAGTTTCTTATGGTTATACTACTAAGGCTTTGCTTATAATTTATATTACACATATAGACAGGAAGGGGTAAAAACCCTTTTTTGTTATGAGGTTAGGATATATGATTAAAGGACATAATGTCAGAGCAGAAAAAAATAAGACTGATGATTCAAAAAATTTTTACTGGGCTAATTATAAAAACAGTCAATAGATTTCCAAATGTATTCCACGAATTATACGATGAATTAATATGGAATGAATCCCAAGAAGTAGATGGTTTGAAGCACGCAAGCTTATTTGAAGGGGAATCTAAATGGAAAAAAATAACAGTAACAATGCAGATAGAAAATGATGAATTGGTATGTATTAGTAAGTCATTAGGCAAAAGCTTTACAGATAAATACAACCTAAACTTTGAATCCTCATATGTAAAAGAAAGTTGTGAAACAAAGGTAATAGTTGTACAAGATTTAAAAAACAGTAAAAGTAGATATTTTGATAAAGTAAAAATTTCAACTACAAAGTTAAACTATGGCCTAGTTTTCATTCACTTTGAATTCTATCTAAAAAATGAAGTAAATCGTCTTATAAACAATATTGATGTTTCTCAAATGAAAGGTGTTCAGAACTTTCAAATCAGAAGATTTAAAAGAGATTTTTGTTGTTATGTAGATTTTTTATCAAATGAAGCAATGGCACACAGAAAAATTAGAGAAAATATATTTAATGTTATTGATGAATGCAAACAGTCTTTTATTAGAATTTGTAAGTCTACAGGGGTTTCAAACAAGAATAGAAAAATAGTAACTACAACTGAATTTTTTTTTGACTCAATAAGTAACATTCAAAAAAAAGAAAACATTTCTAAAAAAAATACCTTTTTATTAAAAGAACAACACTACATAAAACGTAAAGGTAATCTACTACTTCAAAATACATATGAACTACCAGCGTTTGCAATTTCTAAGAATATTGATGACTGTTTTCTAAAGCTGGAGGATGATGAGAATTCTGAAAATTACCAAGAAATAGTAGCAATATGCCAAATTTATAGAGATGAATTTATAAAGAAACGTTCAAAAATAAATGAACTTTTACATAAGAATGTAAAAATAGATGAAATTTATGATGATTTATTATTAGGTTCTGAAAAGCTTGTGAAGTTAATTGAGATTAATGAAACTATCAAAAATAAAGTAGAGCTACTAAGTCACAGTAGGATGAAAAATAATCTTCTTAAATTCCTCAACGAAATTAAAGGGGAAACATTACACTTACAGAGTGTAGTTGATAAAAGAATAAAAACGTCAAATAGCCTTTTTCAACTTAGTAATATTAAATCAACAAAGAAACTTTCTTGGCTTGTAATTATTATGACGGCATTACAATTAGTTATAGCATTATTAAATTACTCGGAGAGTTTTAATGAGCTTTATAAAAAAACTATGCTTTGGATTGGATAAATACGTATCTAATAAAAAAACGATATAGTTATAACCATATCGTTCTTATAACTTGAAAACTTTTTAACTCCCTGTTTTGTGAGATAATTCACCTATAATATCTAATAGCTTATCCTGAAGATCAAATAGATATTTATCATGAGGTGTAAGCAATAGATTATCCTCCCTAGAAATTCTACATTCTGACCACGGGCCAGTAAGCGGCATATAGCCGCGATACATAATTTCAACTAGTTTTTCTATCGGCTTAGTTGCTTTGTTAACTGGGGGGAGGGGATGACAGTCAATGCAAATCGATAAGCTTACTTTTCATTGTCATTGTGCAAAGTGGTGGCGCGTTCGCCACCGTTACCGCAGTGAAAACAGATATTACTTGGATAAAACAGGTAATTAAAAAACACGGTGAAGATATTACGAAACTACAGGATAAATTATGATAGCGACATTAGGTAAGTAATTAGCAGCCAAATTGCTAACCGAAGCATTTATAAAACGAATCTGTTTAGCTACGGCTAAGCACTTAGCAAGCAAGTCAGAAAACAAGCTTGATGATGAAATAGTTAGTGCATTAGCAGAAGCGTTAGAATAATTATGAAGCTGCTTTAAGCAGCTTCAAATTAAAGTAGAATATATTTTTCGACTAGTAACATAGTTACAGCCTTTAATACCTTCAATAACTCTTCTTGTGAAATCATTCGGAAAATAGAATTCACACTGTAAGGGGGTTGAACCTCTTGACTTAAGAAGGTTTCAGTTCGATATGATGTTGAATCTGTCGTATATCTCACCATCTAATGTGGGAGCATCTTTAAGATCAGACCTCATACAATTAAGTACTTCATTAAAGTTTTTAAATTTTGACTCAAACTTCTGTAATTCATTTTTTATTTCAGACTCCCAATCAGAGACTACTTGATTATTAATTATTGGGTTTAATTTAAAAAACGCCATCCTAAGTCCAACATTTTCAAGTGGTTCAATAAATCTATGCTCCAATAAATTTCTTAGACCATCATTATCGGTTTCAATAGGATAGGGTTTGATTGATAGCTCTTTCAATATTACTCTTGAATTAGGATCAATAAATGGTTTATATCGGTTGTAACTTTCTAAGAAATCTTTTTTTTGTTTTTCTAACTTGAGTGTTTGAGCTTTTTTGGTTTTTCTTTTCTTGTTCATATCAATAAAAAAATACAATAATTCAACAAGTAAAAAAGCAAGTGAAGCTGAAACAGCAAACACAATGGTGTTTAAGATTGAAGTATCTATCTCCTTATCTACTTTTATATAAAATACAAAAGCTATTAAGAAAATACTCATCAATAACAACTTAAGGGCAGTCTTTATTCCTGTAAGTGCTGATAAGAGTTTTAAAATAGTATCTGTGAAGTCTGACAAACGAATTTCCTTATTTAACAAATCTAAATTAACAGAACAATTAAAGTGTTATGAGAGATATTTCTCTCATAACTACGTTTATGCTCTTTTTTTATCTCCATACTTTAACACAATATCTTTTAAAGCAAGCTGATCACTCATTTTGATTAAGTCATTGCCAATGATATTCAGCGTCTAGCTTACTTAAATCAAATCGTACAGCTATCTAATTTGAGCTTGAAGGGCATCTACGTGGCTTTCGTTATTACGAACAGCTTGTTGTAAAAATTAATCATAGTTAATGAACTTAAAGCCATAATGGTTACAGGAAGTGAAACCAAAATTGCTTTTATATTTTTGGGAAGCCGTACAAGAAAGGCATTTCAAATCTAAGACTGTAAAAAGTCATCGTTGTAGTCTTATTGTAATGAAGTAAGGCGTGTTGAAAATTTACAAAGTAAAAATGAGAACTTCATAAAAAGCTAAAAACCGTGAAAACCCAAATTAAGCAAAAAAGGGGCTAAAAAACCTTAAAATCTAACGACTAATGAACCTGCTTATAAAGATAAATAACTAATTTAACATAATATAAATTATAGGAAGTTAACTATCTATACATAGCTATACCTATTCTCTGCGCATGTTAAGTCCAATACTAGACGGTATCGGACATTAAGGTGGTGTTTTATCATATTATTCATTTTATTAGTGTATGTTTCTTGAGCTTAGTTATCTCATGACTTATATTAAAACTATCAACTTGAGATGTAACGATAAGATGTAAACGATATGGAATTTGTGAAGCCGTTAGAACCTATTCTGATAATCGATGATATGCAAGATATCCGCGACTATCTAAATCAAATTTTAACTGGTCTTGGTTTTGACGATATTTTAGAAAGTCGAGATTTTGAATCAGCTAAAACCGTTATTGAAGAAAAGTCGCCTAACGTAATCTTTCTTGATATTGAACTACCTAATACTGACGGTACGGAAATTCTTGAATACTTAAATGACCGCCATCCTCATACTCATGTTGTTATGTGCTCTGGCCATAATAGTCTTGAGAATGTGCAAAACACCTGGGAATTAGGTGCAAAAGGTTTTATCGCCAAACCATTCAACGCAAAAAAAGTCGACTCTGTTATGAAACGTCTAGAATTGATGGAAACCATAACAAATTAAGTAGTTTATGAATTCGACAATCCAACTCATTATAGACGACCTATCAACGGTCATTTTTGGTAAGCAACAACAAATCAAACTCGCCCTTACGTGTTTATTTAGTGAAGGCCACCTGTTAATTGAAGATTTACCAGGCATGGGAAAAACCACTTTATCTCATGCACTTGCCGCAGTTCTTGGCTTGTCATATCAACGCATTCAATTCACTAGCGATTTATTACCTTCTGACATTCTTGGTACAAATATCTTTGATGCTAAAGAACATAGTTTTTCTTTTCATCAAGGTCCGGTATTTAGCCAAGTTGTTTTAGGTGATGAAATTAACCGTGCAGGTCCTAAAACACAAAGTGCACTGTTAGAAGCAATGGAAGAAAAACAAGTTACGGTAGATTCGGTTAAACACGCCCTACCATCACCATTTTTTGTGATTGCTACGCAAAACCCAGTGCATCAATCTGGCACTTATCCGTTACCAGAGTCGCAATTAGACCGCTTTTTCATGCGTATTAGTTTAGGCTTTCCAGATAAACAAGCTGAGAAAAACCTCATTTTAGGCCTAAACAACCGTAATTATGACGACTTGCCTGTTCGTATTAATCCTGAGCAACTTGCTGTTATTCAAAAAGAAATTAACAAAGTAACGATCAGCAACTCGGTGGTTGATTATATCCTTGAGCTAGTTGCGTTTACTCGCCAAGATAACCATTTTGTAAACCCACTATCTCCAAGAGCCAGCATTGCGCTTGCCCGAGCTGCAAAGTCATGGGCGTATATTGAAGGTCGTGATTTTGTAATGCCTGAAGATGTACAAGCGGTTTTCCCAAGCGTGACTGATCACAGGCTTGGCTTAAACGCTGGTGACAGTGGCTATGCACTTAAACATGTACCTGTAAGCTTATAAAACATGTTTAAGCGCCCTGCTTTTATTGATCAATTTCGTCAGTTAGTTTTTAATAAGTTATTAAAAAATAAGCATAAAACCAACGAAATTGAGCTTCAACATAAAACGATTTATGTATTACCCTCAAAACTTGGTGGGCAGTTTTTACTAATTGCATTACTGAACTTTGTGATGGGCATTAACTATCAAAACAACCTGATTTTAGCCATGGCGTATTTAATGGTGGTTGTTTTGGTGTTTGCGATACTCACCGGCTATAAAAATGTGCGAGGTTTGTCGGTTAAATACCAGTCAGTAAACGAAAGTTATGCGCCAAAAGCCCCTATTGCGCGTTTTCAAATTCAAGCACAATCATACTGTGAACTTATAAAACTGATTAATGACAACCTTGAATCTGAAACTGTGTCACTGCAAAGTAAAGATAAAAAGACCGTTGAAATAGCGCTCAAATGCAGTGAACGTGGTGCATATGGCTTTGATAGAATCAAAATCATTAGTCATTTTCCATTTGGTTTGGTGTCTGTGTGGAGTTATATAAAGCCAACCGAAACGGTTTATGTTTACCCTCAGCCTATCGCCACTGATAAGCTTGATACTCAGCTCCATGACAATGACGAACACGACGGCGATAACGCACAAGTTAAAGCCGGTAATGATGACTTTTATCAGCTTGCTCCTTTTGTGCAAGGTACAGCGCTTAATAAGGTATCGTGGAAACACTACGCTAAAACTCAGCAGCTATTAACGAAAGAATTTACCAGTGACGCATCACAGGAATTAGCACTTAATTTCAATATGTTGAGTGGCAATAATGAGCATAGATTAAGCCAGTTATGTTTTTTGGTGAACCAATTAACCGACCAACAAATGGCGTTTTCGTTAACCTTACCCAATAAACACATTGCGAAAGGCCAAGGGATCAACCATCAAAAAGCCTGCTTGCAAGCATTAGCGGAGTTTTAATTATGAATACACCGCTTATAAATACCGTTTTATCACTGCTGTTTATTGTTACCAGTGGCTTTTTATTTACTGAAGTGCCTACTCCATTCTTAGCCATATTGGCTGGCCTTAGCTTTTTAAACCTGTTTTTAGGTAAGTTTTATAAAAAACTAAATGGATTGGTGGCGAATATTTTGGCTGCGGTTAGCTTAGTTGCCTTATTTGTTCTGGTCGGCGTGAGCGATACGGTCAAGTTATTTGTATCCATGATGCTACTTGCTAGCAGTTTTAAATTGCTACAAGCGAAAACCGTTAAACAGTATCAAACCGTTTGTTTACTAGTATTTTTTAACCTTTCAACGGTGTATTTGTTTCATCAAGGGTTATTTGAAACCTTGGTAGTCAGTGTACTTTACATTGTTAACTTCGCGGTACTTGGCTATTTAACTAGCCCGCAAAGCTTTAAGGCCGCTAACAAACAAAGTTTTAAAACCATACTACTAGCCTTACCCATAGCGGCGTTTTTGATTTTATTTTTACCTAAAATTCCAGCGTTTTGGCAGCTACCGGGGCCAAAGCTTGCTAAGACGGGTTTATCAGAGCAAGTTAACCCCTTTTCTATTGCGAAATTAGCGGAATCTGATGACTTAGTTTTTCGGGTAGAACAACAGCCAGGGCAAACCTTACAAGCCCCCTATTACTGGCGCAGCCTTATTCATGATGAGTTTAATGGTAGTGAATGGCTAATATCGGACATTTTGAAGTCTCAACAATTTAACCCAATTCGCCGTACAATTACTCAAAGTAATAGCGTTAATTATCAGGTTATTGCAGAGCCCTCATCATCAAACTGGCTGTTTGGGCTTGGCTTTGCGCAAAGTGCTAATTCTGATGTGCACTCAACCTACAATGGCTTGTTAAAACGTAAAGGTAACTTAAACAAAAACATTAAATACGCGGTAACTAGTAGTGAGGCTAAGCTGAGCCTAAATGACTTTGAAAAACGCTTATATACCCGCTTACCGAAAACAACTAATCCGCAAACGACGGCACTGGCAAACGAGCTGGCTGCTGAGCATGAAAATGCGCAAGCTTACTTTAACGCGTTGCTTGATTACTTTAATCAGCAGCAGTTTGCTTACACATTAACTCCTACACCCATGAATGGTGATAATACGCTAGACCAGTTTGTGTTTGATACCAAACGTGGCTTTTGTGGTCACTATGCCAGCACCGCTGCATTTATGTTTCGTGTAGCCGGTTACCCTGCCCGTGTTGTGTCTGGTTATTTAGGCGGAGAACAAACTAAAGCCGCTACGCTGAACATTTACCAATATGATGCCCATGCATGGGTTGAAGTGTTCTTTGATGAAAAATGGCACATATTTGATGCTACCGCTGTTGTTGCCCCGGAACGTTTAAACGGTTCGTTATCACAACTGGGTGATTTAAACGAAAGCTTTAACGATAATCTTAACTTTGGTCTAAAACGCTGGAGCCATTTTAAAGCAATAAACTGGCTTAGAATTCATCTTGAAGAACTCGACTATAAATGGACTAACTGGGTGCTTACGTTCGACCAAGAATCACAACAAAGTCTATTTGATTCACTTTTTGGTAATAAGTCAGCATGGCTAACACCTTTAATTGTGTTAGGTACATTATTACTGAGCTTTACTGGCTATTTCTTATATAACAAACGCCCTATTCGAAGTAGAGAGCCGCTGGTTGATGACATCACTAAGCTTTACCTGTGGGCAAAAAAGCAAGGCATTGAGCCAGTTGATACCAACACGCCACTACAAAATATTGCTTTAATTAAACAGCAAAAGCCTAGATCAGAGGCATATTTAAGTGAGTTTGAGCAAATAATCATCGAAGTACGTTATCAACAGCAATCATATAACCAAAATCGCAAAAACCGCGTACGAGTTCTGTTAAACTCTCTCAAAACAGCCAAATAGAGAACAATATGAATGCAGTAATTGTCGGCGTTATGTTGATGCTGATCCTGACACTTTGTCGAATTAATGTCATTGTGGCGATGACGGTAAGCGCAATTGTAGCGGGTTTGACCGCAGGCCTTGGTTTATCACAAACCGTTAATGCATTTAATGATGGCTTATCGGGCGGCGCTGAAATAGCACTGAGCTATGCGATGTTAGGTGCATTTGCGGTGGCTATTTCTAAGTCAGGTTTAACACGTATTTTAGCGTCTAAGTTACTAAAGCAAGTGAACGAGAATAGCCATAAAGGCGAAACAACGCTTAGTTATCTTATATTAAGTATTATTTTACTGTGTGCGATTTCATCACAAAATTTGATACCCGTACATATCGCTTTTATACCAATTCTAATTCCGCCTCTACTTGTGGTGTTTAACAAGTTACGCCTTGATAGACGTGCCATTGCGTGTATCTTAACCTTCGGCTTAGCCACCTCTTACATGGTGCTACCTTATGGTTTTGGTGGCATTTACTTATACTCGATACTACACAAGAACCTCACTGAAAATGGCCTAGAAATTGTTAATACTCAAGTGCCGATGGCAATGATCATTCCAGCCATTGGGATGTTATTTGGTTTATTGGTTGCGGTGTTTATATCTTATCGAAAACGCCGTAGTTACGAGTCTCACAGCCTAACAGAGCAACAGCAAGAGGTTGTAATTGAGCAGCCTAAAAAGGTGTTAGCAGTGGGAATTACCGCCGTACTTTGTTCATTAGTGGCACAAAATATTAGCGGCTCTATGATCCTAGGTGGTCTTGTTGGGGTAGCTATATTTACCTTATTTGGTGTTGTAAAACTTGAGCAAAACGGCGATGTATTTAGCAAAGGCATTGCTATGATGGCGATGATTGGCTTTATTATGATTTCGGCGCAAGGCTTTGCTTCGGTGATGAAAGCAACGGGTGATGTTGCTTCATTAGTTAGCTCTGCTGCAGGAATGATTGAGGGTAACAAGCCACTTGCCGCAGCATTAATTTTACTCGTTGGCTTATTGATCACCATGGGCATTGGTAGCTCGTTTTCGACAGTGCCAATTATAGCCACCCTGTTTGTACCACTTTGTATGGAATTAAACTTTTCGGTCATGGCCACAGCTGCACTGGTTGGCACTGCTGGTGCGCTAGGTGATGCAGGCTCCCCTGCCTCTGACTCAACACTTGGCCCAACATCTGGCCTAAATGCAGATGGTCAACACGACCATATTTGGAATTCAGTGGTGCCTACTTTCATCCATTTTAATATTCCGCTACTTGTTGCTGGCTGGGTTGCGGCAATGGTGTTGTAGAGTCGAGTTACTTTTTGTTAAAAGCCCCATTTGGGGCTTTTTTATTGGCTAAACAAAATACGCAGTGCGCGGTTTAGATCATGAAAGCGAATGGGTTTTGTCAGCACTTTGTTCATCCCTGCTTCTAAGCAAGTGGCTTTATCTTGATGAGATGCATTAGCTGTTAAGGCGACAATGGGTAAAGTCATTTTTAATTCTTCACGCATGTATTTAGTTGCTGTAATACCATCCATCACTGGCATCATCATATCCATCAAAACTAAATCAAAGCTTTGCTGTTGTACTTTATCAATTGCTTGTTGGCCATTATCTGCAAGGGTGACATGGTGATTGAGCTTTTCTAAAAAGGTTTTTATAAGTACTTGGTTGGTTTTGTTATCTTCTGTAACAAGAATAGCCATTGGCTCAAGAGTTTGCTCATGTTCAATAGCTTGCTGATCATCGGCGACGATAGAGTATGGTATGTAAATATTAAACTTAGTACCAATATTGATTGCACTTGCCACTCTTATCTCGCCTTTCATTAAATCAACTAGGCTTTTGGTAATGCTAAGCCCAAGGCCAATCCCTTCTACTTGTCGATTTACACCGTAATCATGCTGTTTAAAGGCATCGTAAATGCTGGCTATTTGAGATTGAGAGATCCCCTGACCAGTATCTGCTATCTCAAATAACAAATGGGTGTCATTAAAATCGGCTCTGAAATTGACAGTGCCTACTTTGGTAAACTTAAAGGCATTATCTAAAATATTAAACAGAATTTGCCCGACCCGAACCCCATCGATATTAATTTTGTTTGGTAAGCCATCGCTTATCTCTGTGGTAAATAATACATTAGAGCCTTGAGTGGTTTCTTGAAACTGTGCAGTAATATTTTTAACCAGCGCATTTATATCTGTTGCTTTAACATCAAGCTCCATCGAGCCACTTTCAATTTTTGAAAAATCCAGTACATCACTGATCAAATCAAGTAATAAGTCAGCGCTTGAGTTTGCGTAATCGAGCCAACGTGTTTGCTTGTCATTAAGTTCTGAATCGGCTAACAACTCCAACATGCCTACAATGGCGTTCATAGGTGTTCTGATCTCATGAGACATCACCGTTAAAAACTGAGACTTTGCTTGGTTTGCTTCTTCGGCTTTTTCTTTTGCTAATTGTAGTGCTTGCTCGCGGTCTTTATTTACAGTGATATCTTTGGCAATACCTAAATAACCGCGAAATTTCCCGCTTGAATCAAATTGTGGCTTACCACTCAAAGAGACCCAGGCCGGAGGCGACGAATTAACTTCAAATTCAAAATCTAAAAATTCAGCATGATCTGCCAGCAAGTGTTTAAAGTGTGACCATTTTTTTAACTGATTTTTTTCCTGCTCAGTGATGATGGCATCGAAATTTTTATGTAAAAAATGGCGCTTGTATAAGTTACTGTGGCTGGCGGTAGTTAAAACATTAATAAAGTGCTCATCTTTATTAGTACGCCAAAACCATTCGCTGGCGAAGTCTCTGAATAACTCAGATAACTCGCCTAGTCTTGTTAGTAAAGAGGTTGAGTGAAACTTTTGCCTGTTAAGCCTTGTTTGCGCAGCTAATTGAACCGCTACTTGCTGTAATAAGATTTTAATTGCGGTTTGTGATTTATCATTAAAACTAGCCTGCTCTTTTATATCGAAAAAGACCAAACACTGCGTTGTGTGTTCAGAGATATCAACATGAAAAATTAGATTATTTACGAACTCATTACTATAAAACAGTGAGTTATCTTCATTAAATAACCACTGTGACTGCGCTTGTTGTAACTTTGACTTTAATATTGTTTCGTCAAATTCAATGTACTTAATAGTACGCATTTCGAGGGATGCTTTTGAATCTTCGAAGTTTATTAAGCAAAACTCTTTAAACGAAAAATATGGCAGAAGCACTTTTTCAAGTTGAGCTTTTAATGCACGGCTATCGTTTATGCCATGAAATGCCGTTAGCTCAAGTTGTAATTGCTCTAAGTTTAACTCTGCCATTGCCATTCCTAGTTAATATTGCATCGCATATTGCAAATATAGAAAACAGTTCTCAGTTTAGCCATAAAAATATCAAAATAAATTATTTAAATTTCATTGTGTTATATAAATCCGAACACTTGGTACGGCCCATGCTAACTAAATATTAATCAAGTTTAACCAAGGTGACTGTTATGAAAATAGTATGCATAGGCGGCGGACACGGTTTATCCCATATGTTAAGTGCAATTAGACCTCACTGCGCCGAACTGACAGCTATCGTTGCAACCACAGACAACGGCGGAAGCACAGGTAAATTACGTAAAAGCCAAGATGTAGTAGCCCTTGGTGATATTAGACGTTGTTGTTTGCAATTAGCTGATAGTGACTCATTAATCCATCAAGTTTTTCACCACCGTTTTGATGGTGGTGAACTTAATGGTCACAGCCTTGGTAATTTAGCCTTATTAAGCTTAACCCAACAAACTAACTCAGCAACTCAAGCGGTTGCATGGTTCAATGCCATGTTGGGTAATTCAGAAACGATTCTACCTATGTCAGACGAACCGACTGATTTACTAGCGGTTATGTCATCAGGCATCAAAGTATTTGGTGAATGCGATATTGATTCACAAGAAGAGCTCCCAGACTATTTAACGCTCTCACAAGATGTGAATGCTGCTCCTGGTGTGGTTCAAGCTATTGAAAGCGCCGATATGCTAATAATTGGCCCTGGAAGTTTAATTACCAGTGTAATGCCTGCCATGTTAGTTGAAGACATAGCTAAAGCGGTGCAACAAACATCAGCATGCCGATTATTTATCGAAAATATTGCCAAAGAAGCCAGCGTAATTAAATCGCTCGATATGCAACCGGTTGATTGGCTCGAAGGCATGCTTGGTTACCGGTTTTGTGACATGAGTATCTCTTTAGATGCGCTTAGTGAAATTGTGTCTCACTTTGACGATGTTGTTAAATCGCCAAACCAGCAGCACGACATTGAGCAGCTAAGTAATGTATTTGGCGAAATATTAAAAATGCCGTTAAGCCTAGAAGCTGAGCAACTAGTCAGTAGCAATCAAACTTTGCGCGTGAGTTAGCGTTTGTGCAAATTGGTCTTGCAGTAAGGCTATTAAGCTTTGTAATTCATCGTCATATTGTGATGTCTTCGCTTTTTGCTCAATTTGTTCTGCAAGGCCGCCTACGGCTAATGCCCCGTAACTACGGCTACTGCTTTTTAAACTGTGGGCATTTATTTCGATTTCGGACTGTTTCGTTGCGTCAGCAAGATCTGCAACGATTTGGCGGGACTCAGTGATATATACCTGCAAAAGTTGTTTTGCTAGGTCGTCACCAACATCCTGTTGTAATTGCGTAAAGGTCGCAGTATCTATCATGGTCTCACCTTGGAGTGAATATGAAATATAGTGTTATTTTATTCGTAGATTCAAGCTTAATTGGTGGCATCGAAAGCCATTTGATTGCCATGAGTAAGCTATTAGAACGATATAATATTATGAGCTCGGTACTATTTTATCAAGATCATAATAACCGTGAATTATATAAGCGCTTAGAAAATGCAAATATCACTTTCGGTTTTGCTGGCGGAAATTTAAAAAGCTTGAACGAAATACTAAAAATGTTTCCTCGCTCAGCGTTACTCCATACCCATGGGTACAAGGCAAGTATCATGGGCAAGTTAGTGTGTCGCTGGCAAAACCGCCCTTGTATTTCAACTTATCATGCTGGAGAAGCAGGCACGGGTAAGGTTTATTTTTACAATAAGCTCGACAAATTGCTAAGTTACTTTTCACTTAACTTTGCTGTTTCTAGCAAACTCACCGAAGAGCTTTACAATGCTGAATTACTTGAAAATTTTATTCAAGTAAATGAGCCTACTAAAGTTTTAGGTCTAAAAAATAATGATCAATTAAACGTTGGATTTGTTGGTCGTTTATCCCATGAAAAAGGCCCTGACATTTTTATTGAAACAGCCAAACGATTCAACACACCTAACTTAAAATTTCATATGTTTGGTGATGGCCCTATGGTCAATGAGCTTGATTTGTCAGCGGTGAGTTATCATGGCCAGTGTGAGCAACAACAAATATGGCAACAACTTGATGTATTGGTGATCTGCTCTCGGGCTGAAGGTCTACCTATGGTGGCATTAGAAGCAATGGCACACGGGGTACTCGTTATTGCATCGCCTGTTGGTCAGTTACCACAGATAATTAATCACCTATCAAATGGGTTAATGATGACTGAAAGTACAAGCGATGCTTTGCATAAACAGCTAAACAACGTACTTATGTTGAGTGTTGATCAAAGAAATTACATGCTAGGCAATGCACAAAGACTTGTTAAACAACGTTTTTCTGGAGAGCAGCAATTTAAGCAGCTAGATAGAGTCTATAACTCTAGCTTACTTGCATCTCTTCCCAGCTTTTAATTTTACGATAAATCGTAGATGGACTCACATCCAAAAGAGCGGCAGCTTTAGGAATATTGTTATCACAAGCATCAATGGCTTGCTCAATATAACGTTTTTCTACCAACCAAAGCGGTTCAATATCGGCTTGAGAAAATGCTGTTGCAACTTCGCTGATAACAGGAGCTGCTTCCATTGATGGCGATGTAAAGCTTTGTGACGGCATCACCTCTGGGGTTACAGTATTAACAGTTGCTGCTACTGGTTGTGATTGATTTTGTGCATTTGGTAATGCTGGGATCATGCTCGCTTCAATATAAGCTTCATCATGCAAAACGAGAATGTTACGTATGGTGTTTTCTAATTGGCGAACATTACCAGGCCAGCCATAACTCAAAAATAGATTTTTAACGCCTTCTGACATGCCTTTGTATGCACGGCCTTCTTCTTTACTTATTTTTTTAAATAATGCATCGGCAATTTCGATCACATCTTTGCCACGCTGATTCAACGGCGGTAAGGCAATTGGGATAACATGTAGGCGATAATATAAGTCTTCACGAAAACGGCCTTCTTGCACTTCTAATAATGGGTCGCGGTTGGTGGCGCATACAAAGCGTACATCCACTTTAACTTCTTTTTCGCTGCCTACTTGCTGGTAACAACCGGTTTGTATAAAGCGCAGTAGTTTACTTTGCAGATTGACGTCCATTTCACATAGTTCATCTAAAAACAACGTACCACCATCAGCTTGGCCAGCCGCCCCTTCACGATTGGCAATCGCGCCAGTGAACGCCCCTTTTAAGTGACCGAATATTTCACTTTCGATTAGATCTTTTGGTATTGCTGCACAGTTAAGGGCTACAAATGGTTTATTCGCACGCGGTGACGCTAAATGTACCGCACGGGCACAGAGCTCTTTACCTGTCCCGCTTTCACCGGTAATGAACACGGTGGCCTTACTTGCTGATGCTGATTTTATTATTTGGTAAACAGATTGCATTTCTGATGAGCTACCAATCAAATCATAGTATTTACCGTTCTCGTAAGTTGTTTGATAGCTTTTGACTGTTTGTTTTAAATCTTTAAGTTTTAATGCGTTGTTTACTGTAATGCGAAAACGATCGGCTTCGATTGGTTTTTCTAGAAAGTCACTGGCACCGAGTTTGATGGCTTTTATTGCCATTTCTTTAGTGGCATGCCCTGTTAAAACAATCACTTGTGGAGCTGTATCTGGGTCTAAAGAGGATAAAATATCTAGCCCGTTCATATCTGGCAGCATAACATCTAAAATCACTAAGTCAGGCTCAAACTCCTGTAATGCAAAGACAGCTTGCTCACCATTGTAGGCAATGCGTGTTTCGACCCCGGTTGGGATCAAATATGATTGGTACATCAGCGCTAGCGATTCTGTATCTTCAACAATGAGTATTTTAGGTGGCATTACAGACTTCCTTTATTATCGTTTTATGCTGAGATAAAGTGATTATTTAACAGTTCCTTATTAGTAGCTTAGTGCGTATTTGACCGGTTTGTAAACTCAAACTTTAGTGTTTATTGATCACAATTAACGAGGCATCGTCTATTTCAGCAGTTAACTCAACTTGGCTTGCCTGCCAAAGTGCATAAGCAAACTCCTCACTTTGCACATTTTCGTCAGTTAATTTAGTAATAATTTGGTCAACATCGCTTAATTGCTGATTATCAAGCCAACCATCGGTGAACAATAAAATGTGTTCAACGTCTTTTAAGTCATAACTATAATGTTGATAAACATGATCATCACTAAGGCCAAGCAAGGGATCAGTGCCGCTTAGCTGGATCAATTTACCATTTTTGGTTATCACACAGGGGGCTGGATGACCTGCGTTAAACCAATGAAGTATGTTATTTTCAATAAAACTTATTAGTAAAGTGACTAAACTAGTTTTACATAACCGCTGTTCATACAGGGCTTGGTTCAAGGTTGTTAAAACGTTTTGTATCGGGATTTCTGTCGCTAAACAGCCACTTAAAAAGCCCTTTATGGCAAAACTTTCTTTTAGTGCTGTTATACCGTGCCCCATCATATCGCCAATGATCACGGGCGCTTGCTGCTGGTGGGGATACATACAAAAATCCCCACCATTTTGGCTTATAATAGAGCCAAAATTATAGGCATTAAACTCCCCTATTTTTTGCCTTGTTTGCATACGCTCTTCGTTAATTAAATACTTTAATGCAGAAAAACGATGCACAATGCGTTCAATACTTTGCAATAAGCGAGTTTTGCTTACGGGTTTTACTAAATAATCATCAACCCCTAGAAGGTTTATACGTTTTATAAGTTCATCACTGTCATCACCTGTCAGCATAACCACAGATAAATTAGTTTTTAGGTTAGATTGATTAAGCTTTTTAAGTAAAGGCTCACTGGTGCCATTTTTAAGTTTATGATCAAGCAATAAAATTGTTGCCCCAGAGGTTAGGATTTCTTGCCAACCAGATTCACTGTCCTCACAGCAAATAACCTGAAAATGCTCAGATAAATATGCATTCAGTAAAGCAAGTTGTGCCTTATCATCGTCTATGTAAATAAGCGTGGGTCGTTTATCTATATTGGTTAAACAAAAAGAGAATGTATTCTGTTGGCCAACAGTTTTATAACAAGCGTTTGGAAAGTAATGCTTGATGAGCGCCACCCCCATGCCACCTTCCACTAACTCGCCACTGTCTAATTGCCACCCTGATGCTTGTTGATTAAATAAATCATAGCTTGGCATGCTGTCTTTAAATTCTATTAGCAGCTGTTTATCGGGCAGTTTATGCATAGCAAACTGCACATGCATTGACGTTTCTTGGCTATGGCGTAACAGATTAGTTAGGTACTCGGTTGCTACTAACCCTGCTGCATCAATATCTTGATTTTTAACACTAATCGCTGTTAAAACATGTTTTAAAATATGACGAATCTCACTAACTGTAGGCCAGTCTAAACTAAATGATTTTTGATATAAGCAGTCCATTCAGATTCTCAATAAGGTAAAAACAACCAACGCTGTTTAATAACTTTGTTTAATAAGTACTCTGTGAGTTTAGGCCATTTTGGTTGAAACGCTTTGAGCGTTTTCACGATGCGGCTACCCAATGGAGCAAACTGATGCTGAGCGACAACAATTTTTACGTTATTAACGCCTGCGTGTTCTAGATTTGCCATACCGTGACATAGAGCTTCTTCGTCGTTATAACCAAGTGATACCGTTAAAAATGTCAGTTCGGTACATAAACTAAGCGCATGCAGCGGTACATTGCCCCGATTACATTTAAGAGCTGGGCTCATATCTAAAAAAATATAGTCATACTCTTGTTTTATGCGTTCTATTGCATCATTTAGTACGCTTTTATTTTTCACCGATTCAAGCTCTTTAAGGTGCGCCATGGTGAGCAAGTCTACCTGTTCAGTATTGATGATATTAAGCTGACACGAAATATCGCTGAAGCACCAAGACTCTGGTTTTTTTGGTTCATCAAACTTAAATGGATTTAACGGATTTAAGTCGATAATTAGCACTTTGGCAGCTTGCAAACTTAAGCGCTGTGCAACACTAGCACAAAGTGATGTAGAGCCTTCGTTGCCGGTTAACGAAATAAAGCAGATGCAACGGGCTTTACTGTTATCTATTTCGTTACACACGGCTTCAAGTTCTTGGTATTGCGCTGGTATTAGTTTCATAAGCCCACCACTAAAGCTACAACAGTAATAAAGTCTAAGAAGTTTGATTTAAACTGGCTCATTAAATCTTGGCCTTTGTCTGGTACATACAAAGTATCGCCAGCACGTAACACAGGGATATACGCTGAGTTAGGGTTTTTAACGAATTCTTCTAAATCAAATACACGAGACTGTTCTTTACAGCATGAATGATTGACCACCACGATTTTGTCGATAAGCGCTGAGCTTGATGGGCCGCCCGCTTCTGCTAATACGTCAAGTACCGTCATAGTGTCATCAAAGCTGTAACGACCTGGCTTTTCAACAGCACCCATGATGCGAACTACCTGCTCTTTTGGCGTTCGTAACCAGTCTTTATCTTTTTCTGGGATATAGATAGTATCGCCCGGTAAAACATGTGGAAATAAGGTTTCATCACCGGTTTCAAAATACAGTGCAAGGTTTAATTTACTGACTCTTGCTGCATTGCCGTTACGATGTGTAATACGAATATTGCGTAAATCGGCGTTATCTGTAGGGCCATCAGCAGCGGCTAAAATGTCGATAAAGTGCATATTAGTATTAAATGCATAGCGACCTGGTGAGCCCACTTGCCCCATAATGTAAATAGACTTGCTTGATTCTTGACGGATCCATTGAGATTTATTGTCTGCAGGGTCAACTGGTAACTCTTCAACAATAATGGTATCGCCAGCCATTAAATTTGGCAGTTCATATTTGCCCGAATCATTAATAGTGTATTGCTCTAAATCGAAACGTTTGGTCACCTCACCGTTTCTTACAATTTTAATATCATTGATATTGGCACCCTTAGTTGGGCCGCCGGCATGGGCAAGTAAATCAGTAAAGTCCATTTCAGGGCTCCACTCATAACGACCCGGAGATAAAATGGCACCAATAATTTTGATGGCACGTTTTGGCGGTACTTTTAACCAGCTTTTTTCGTTTTGATCGGTTTTCTCTGGTACAAAAATCACATCGCCTGGGTTAAGGCTTGGCACTTTTACTGTGACTATGCCTTCGCTGTAACCTTGTAAGTCAAATAAGATGCTTTCGCCTGCTGGAGTTAAGATCTTAATCTGACGAGTTTCTGCAAAACGGGTTGGGCCACCTGCATTAGCCAGAATATCTAAAAAGCTTGTGCTTTCGCCTGCTTCATAAGCGCCCGGCTTTTGCACTTCTCCCATGATATAAACTGTTCTTGAAGTGGTATTTACATCATCAACCATGATAGGCACATAAATAGTAGAACCCGCTTTTAGCTCAGGCATAGTGTCGTTATTAGGTTTATCTAAATACGCTTTTAAATCGAACACGACTGGGGTTTTATCTACGATAACACGAATTTTGGTTACATCTGCATAGCGGGTTACACCCTCAGCACGCATTAGCGCATCAAGTACACTCATGTTTTCTTTAAATGAAAAGCTACCAGGGTTGTGCACCTCACCAAGCAAAGTAATAGCGCTGTTATCACTTGCATCACCTGATGCACTTAAGGTTTGTGCATCAAAGTCAATTTGTACGTTACCTAACAGCGGAGACACTGGCACAAAGACTGTGTCAGCGCTTTGTAATGCTGGTAATAAGTCAATGTTGCCTGAATCTAAGTAGGCTTTATAGTTAAACTCAATCATCTCGGTGCCACGGCGAATTTGTAAACGGTCTAATTGAGCGCCTGGTTTTAAGCCGCCTGCACGGGCGATGACCATTTGAATGTTGCCATCTTTAGGAATACTTACTTGTGATGGGTCGTTCACATAGCCCATCACATTGATAAAAATATCTCGTGAATGAATTTCGACATAAAAGTCATCCATCGCCACATACATTTCACTTAATGCTGTGCGTAGCTGGCTTTGCACATCATCTAGCTGTAAGCCTGCTACTTTAAAACGACCTAGCTCTGGTAAGGTAATAGCACCTTCTTTATCAACTTCAAACGGTTCGCTAAATTCAGCTTCGCCTGGTAGGTATAAGTAAAGTTTATTACCGACTTCAATCTCTTCTGCGAAAGTAGGTAATGCGAATATAAGTAAGCAAAGTAAGATTAACTGTTTCATGTTATTGCTCCTTAGGACCATTTAAGATTTTGGTCCAGCTGGATAATGCATGTTTTTGTTTAGTGGCTTTATCGTCACTCATGTCGATAATAATTGCCTCTACTCGTCTATCTGAATGACGTTTTGAGCGTGAGTCAGGTTCGTCGCTGTACGGTGTTAAACTACCTTGCGTTAAGGTTGTTATTGTTGCTGGGTTTACACCATAAATACCTAGCCAGTGTTTTACTGTTTCGGCACGCTTAAGTGCTAACTCATAATTGTTTTGTTGCTGACCACTAATGTCGGCATGACCAACAAGCAGTAAGTTAACCTCATCAACTTGTTTAATTAAGTCAGCCGCTTGTGCTAAACGTGTGATGTATTTAGGAGTAACCTGAAAATCATTCAGTGAGAACTGGTTATCACTATTTAAAAGCTCAGTGATCTGGTCTTTAAGAGATGCTGTCATGTTTTTTTCAGTATCAGTAACACCTGCACATTGGCTCATCGCATTAACAGTTTCAAAGTGCTTCGCAAGCTGATTTAAACCGTGATAGTGAATCAGTAAATCATGCTCAGCATCAGACCACATTTGCGCTGCTATTAGACGTCTTATACGGTTTTCGTATATTTGTGCTTTTAGCAGTTGTGCTGGCATACATTGCTGTATCCCTTGTGCTTTTAATAAATCTAACTTTAAAACATGATGTTCAAATTCGCTTAGCACCACGGTTTCTTGTGTGTCGTAAATCATCTCGTGTTGTTCATCAGTAAGCGGATAATTTTGATATTTTTCAGCCCAGCCTCCTTGCCCCTCATCAGGCCAAGAAGCACATCCACCAAGCGTTAGCAAAATGATTGTAAATAGTATGTGCTTCATAAATCACCTCACGCGATATCAGCTTGTTCGATAAATGGAATCGTCTTATCAACTCTTAATAGACTCATTAGTTTGTGTGGTTGCCCAGACACATTAAGCAGTGATAATTTTTGCCCTTTTTTCTCGATGCGTTTGTATAGGAACACCATGGCACCAATGCCAGATGAATCAATAAACGTAGTAGAGCTAAAATCGAGTACCACACTTTGCTGTTTGCCATGTGCAACTTCTTCAAACTGATCTTTAAAGCCATCGACGGCTAGACCAGAAAAGTCACTAGGTAGTGAAATTAGTTTGGTATCGTTAGAAAATGATGTGTTGTTAGCCATGATCTTCACCTTAGTTAAATTGGTTAGTCATAGTAACTAGTACAACTAAAATGCCAGTTTATAAGGTGTTGAAATTTAAAGGCTAAATGATGGGGTGATGCATAATGCAATTAACTTTTTGCTGTTAATTTGCATTATGCAACGTGATTTGCTTAATTCATTTTGCAAAATGGAGGTGGTTTACTGCCCTTTACCGGTAAAAACGACCTGTAATGTTTTAATCACAATTGAAAACTCAAGCTTCGCCCAAGCACGCGGTGATGACATACTCAGTGAATAGGCGTAATCCCAGCCAATTTTACTTCGTGCATCATCTATGGTTTCATCGTAGCCATTCATCACTTGAGCAAGGCCAGAAATACCTGGTTTAACACCGTAAGTACGTTGGCAAAAATAAGGGATGTCTTTTTCTAATTTACCATAAAACACAGGACGCTCTGGTCTTGGACCAATTAGCGACATCTCGCCTTTAAGCACATTAATTAATTGCGGAAGTTCGTCAATTCGTGTTTTACGCATAAAGCGCCCTACTGCCGTTATTCTTGGGTCATCTTTACTGGCCCACACAGCACCAGAACGCGACTCAGCATCAACCACCATAGAGCGAAACTTATAAACATAAAATAACTCAACGAAGTCATCTGAGCTTTCACCCACTCTAAGTTGCTTAAAGATGATAGGACCTTTAGATGTAAGCTTTATAGCCAGCGCTGCAATTAAACAAACAGGCCAAACTAGACTTAACGCAAATAAGGCACCTGCAATATCTAAGCTTCGTTTGATGACTTTAATAACAGACTTGGTTTGTGCTTTACTCGCAGATTTTACACGTTGCCAAGGAGTGTCAAAGTAACCTTGTTCATAACGAATGATCCCCCAAAGTGCTAAAAAGTAGCTGTTTAAGATGTAATTAACTTTATCGACGATAGGAATACGTTTTTTAAAGGCGAATATAGTTTTAACCGCTTGCACTGTATGAAGCGATAAAATGCCTGTAGCAATCAATTGTGACCATACAGATTGCGTGACGATAACTTCTATAAATACACAAGCATAAATACAGGCTAAAATAATTGGCATAATCCCACGTAATACTTTGTGCGAGAAAAAGTTCATACATGTCCACCCTAAACGCGGGTTAAGTAATAAAAGCAGCGCTTTTATTTGTTGCCAATTACCAGCACCTAACCTTACACGACGTTTATAATCTTCACTTTGCTCATCGCATTCTCGCTCGTAAATGACAACGTCTTCATCAACAACAGCTTTCCCGCCTTTGCTTAAAGCTTTCATTGATAGCACGAAGTCGTCGTTAATCGTGTTTTTCTCTAATTCATTTGCATACTCAGCGCGCATGGCAAACATTGCCCCTGGTACGCCAATCACAGCGCCAAGGTTTGACTCTGATTTTTTCACTTGGTTTTGGTACTGCCAGTAGGCTTTTTGCGCATCTGGTGCATTTTCATCTAAGGTGTAAACACCTGTCGAAATTGCCACTTGCGGATCACTAAATTGCTTAGCTACTTTGTTTAATGTATCAATGCTCAATAAAGCACTAACATCAGTGAACAGTAAAATATCATTGTGATATTTCGCCATCCCCATCAAGGTATTTAACCCTTGTACTTTCCCTTGGTTTTCATCACGATGGTGAAAATAGCACTGCACGCCTTGCTTATGTAATACCTGCTGTGCTTTAAGAGCTTGTTGATAGCTTTTATCGGTGCAACCATCAAAATAAACATGAATAGAATAATGATGAGTGTCATATACTAGTGATGCTAGGTTATAAAGCTTTTCTGCAATATGCTGTTGTTCATTGTAAGCACACATCAAAACAGCAATATTCGGTGTGTAGTTGTTATCAAAAACGGTTTGCTTGCTTGGTTTTTGCTTTTTGCCTGCAACACACTTTAGTAATAATGGGTAGCCAATATGATGATATGCAGCAATACACATTAAAATGATAAATAATGTAGTAAAAATAGTCATGGTTGGCTCCTACACTGCTAATGCAGAATATAAATTGTCGTATTTACTACTCATGGTTCTTGCATCAGCGACTGCAATTGCATGATGACGAATGCAAAGACCATGTGGCAGTTTACATGCTCTCAAAATAGCCGGTGCAAGCTTGTTAAACTCGTTCAACGATACAAGCTCACCTTCGTTATCGGTGACAACTTCATGAATTCCACCTACATCAGACGCTACAACTGGAATACCACATGCCATGGCTTCAATAATCGATAATGGCAAACCTTCACGCTGTGAATACAAACACATCACGTCGATACTCGAATAAAAGGCTCGCATATCGTGAACGTTGCCTAAAAAGTGCACACGCTCGTTAAGCCCTAAATTACGTACCAAATTCATTAAAATGACTTTTTGATCGCCATCTCCAGCAAACACCATATGGTAATCTTCAGGTAAGTAATGCAATGCATGAATAAGATCTTTGTGTCCTTTTCCTGCAATTAACCTTGCAGCACAGCCAACTAGCTTAACTTTGTGGGGTAAATTGAGCTGATTTCTGGCGGTTGATTGATTAATTGCGACAAAATTATCACAATCTATACCATTTAAAATGGTGCGCTCAGGAATGATTGCTGTTTTAGCTCTAAATTCATCGGCAACAATTCGTGCATCTGCGACCCAATAAATATTCGTTAATGAGTTAAGTAACTTAGTGAAAGTACATTGTTTAACGTTATTTAAATACCAGGCATCATGAATTGTTGATATATGACGAACCGTATCACCGGTCAACGCACAAGCAAGGCCTGCATAAATAACAGGGCCAACATGATGACTGTGAATAATATCGATATCATGCTCTTTTATTAATGCCTTTATCTTTGCGATAACAGAAATACTCACGCCTGGTTTTTTGTTTAAACAAATCACTCGATGGCTATATTGTTCAAGCTCTGGCCATTGCTCAAACGCAGATTGTCTGTCTCCTTCAAGAGAAACAATTATACTCGAGCTACTAAATTGACTGTTTTTGAGTAAAGTAATTGCCATTTTTTCTAGGCCACCTACTTGTAGGTGTTGAACTAAGTGCATGACATTCATGATTTATCTCCTTCAATATTACCGAAGTTAGTTTCGGCATTGACGATAGGAAGTACTGTTACCACCTCTGCGCTGGTAAGTTTTTCGATGGTTTTAATATCTTTTAAGTGACTATCACAAAGTGCAGCAACAAATACGCTTGCACTACCTGTGAAAATCCCAAGCACAATGCCAACGATAACGGTCATCAGCATTGAGGTATTGATAGGTTGTGTTGGGCTATAAGCTCGCTCGATAGTTTTAACTTTGTCTGGTCCTTCGTATTTAACTAATTTGCCCGTAACTTTGGCCATTTCGTAACGACTCAGCATGTCTTTATAAAGTGACTGTTTAACATCGTAATCACGCTCTAGTTTACGTAATTGTTTTTCTACATCACTGGTTACTAACAGACGTTCACTGACAAGCTGCACTTGCTCTTCGAGCATTGCAAATTCTTGTTCTTGCTGAAGTAAATTATTACGGGCCTCTTCAAGCGCAAGAAGTTGTGAAACTAAAACGCTGCTCTCTTTACCATCACCAGACGGAAGCGTATTAACCATTTGCCATAACTGATCAAGATCCGTTGTGTTTAGCTCTTCACTAGATTCTAACAGCGCCTGTTGGCGACTTTTTAAGTTTGCCAGTGTGCGCTTTTTCTCGATAATCTTGCTATGTTTATCGGTATAGCGTGTTCTCAAAAGACTTAACTCTGATTCAGTACGAATTATCTTTTCTTCTAAATTGCCTAAAATTGGATTGGCTTGCCCTACTTTACTCACTAAGGCATTCAGTTTTGCTTTAGCCCCTGAAAGAGCAATCAGCTTTTGTTGTTTTTCACTTAGTAAGCTGTCGAAGGTTTGGCGATTACTATGTAATACATCGGGTAAGGTATTACGATTTTTGGTTTTAAAATCAGCCAGTGCTTCTTCAGATAATTCAAGTTCTTCGCGTAAACTATCAAGCTGTTTAAAGAAAAACTGCTCAGAAGTATCAAGTGACGCCTTTGTAGGTGCTAATAAACGTTCAATAAATTTTTCTACCACCTTTTCAAGCACTGGCTTCATTTGTGATTGGTCATGCCAAATAAAGTTTATACGTACCAGCTCATCACCAATTAACGAAAGTGATAACGCTTTAGATAGTTTTTGATGGATTTCTTCAACTTGTTTTGGCGTAGCATCTTCAGCTATTAATTGGGTTTCTTTTGCTACTGCAATAAGTACCTTACGGCTGATAACTAAGGTACGCAGTGCTGCCATACGATCAGAAAGTTGAAACGAAAAAGACAGATCATCTAAGTAAGGATTAAGTAGTGCAGACTCTTCGATTAAGATGGTTGCGTGATTGGTATATTGTTTTTGCGCAGATAAACCAAGTGCAATGACGACGATTGGCACAATGCAAAACGGAATAATAAAGAGCTTAATACGCGTGTAAAGCGCATAAAGCCCTAAATAAATTAACCGTTTGATCTGCTCTTTAACTAACATACTTTACCTTTTGCTTTGCATTTTGCGAAATTGCTCGGTTTTAATTTGCAAATTGATAAAAACAACCGAGATTTCTATAGATAGTTAGTTAATTGCAGTTAGTGAGCCAAAATGAAAAAAGCCGCATCTTGTAGCGATACAAGATGCGGCTTTGGGTTGAAAGATTTATTTAGCAAAACCTAAGTTGTTTACAGACTAACTTGGCTTTTGCTTGCCAGCTATGATCCTTTGCTTGCTGAGATTGGTTTGCTCGCCAATTCAAGTTGTTTGATTTACTTAGGCTTACAGCATAGTCTAATCGCTGAATAAAGCCTTGGTGGTTGTCTGCTATTAATATGGTCTCTTGGTATGGATTAACCGCAGCAAAGCGTGTTGTCACAATAGGTGTGCCTGTGGCTATGTATTCTTTTAATTTCAGTGGATCACAGGCTCTGATCTGCTCATTATCAACAAATGGCAATATAGATACCTGCCAATGCTGAGAAAATGAAGCTAAACGATCATGCTCTACAGCCGGTATATGGGTTACATTGTCTAACTTGAGTAGATCAGAGAAGTCTTCGACAAGGTGGCCTATCAATACTAATTGATACTCAGGCCTTTCTTTAGCTAGCTTCAACAATAAGGCTTTATCAAGCCAAGCATTCAAGGAACCATAAAAACCAATAATAGGTTTGCTTATTTGCTCAAGTTCAACGGCTTTTGTGGTTTGCGCGGTAAAAAGTTCTAAATCGACACCATGAGAAAGCATTTTAACTTTAGATTTCGGCATTTTGTTGGCAAGAAACTCACTCACAACATAAATGGTGTCTGCTTTGGCAATAAGGTCACTTTCAAAAGGCGCGACCATTTTATGATCAACACCCGCAAGTGCCGAGAAGTCATCTCCGCAGTAATAAATGACTTTATCCTGCTCTCGCGGTGAAATTAAACTAATTGCCGTAGGTACACTAAGCCAATAAACAATTGGCTCATCATCTATGAAACCTTTTCGATTAAAAATCCATTTATTAAATAGCCTTGCTATAACGCTATCGTGCCAAGGTAAAACCGCTAATGTGTGTGCTGTTAAATTAATGTTTTGGCTAGTATTCGTTGTTTTAGCATTTGGCCTATTGCGCTTAGATAAAAAAAGGCTTTTTAATTTATTAAAAACTCGTTTCACATCAATCAAGCGAAATGTTGGTTTTCGCATACCAATCGAGTTAATCCAAATAACCTGATGTTGTTTTGCTAGTTGTTTAAATAGGTGCTGTGTACTACTTGGGTGACTTTGCCAATCTTCGCCGAATACAATAAATTTCATAGCGTCCCCTCCAGCTGTTTAACAATTTTTGCTGGATTGCCAGCAACAATAGTATTTGCTGGCACATCTTTAGTAACTACAGCACTTGCAGCAACTATAGCACCCTCGCCTATTGTTACACCTGCAAGCACAGTTGCGCCGGTGCCTATCCAAGCGCCTTGTTTTATAATGATATCGCCAACTTGTGACTCGTCATCAGGCTCACCAAGAGCACGTCGTTCAGAGTTTAGAGGGTGACCAGGAAAGCCAGCTAAAAATACCCGACCTGCAAGGCGAACATCATCTTCTAAAACAATTTTTCGACCAACAGAAAACGCATTCTGCCAACCAATATCAACATTACTGCCAATTATAAGTTTGGGTGTGTAATTACCATGACTACGCCCACAAAAAGTACTGATGCCACTAATTCGTGTGTTGTCATTACAGCTAATTTCAAGTTTTCCTAAAATTTGCGGCATGCCAGAATACAGGTATAAATTTGCTTTTGAGCCCTTGATTTGGCTTTTAAATACTGGTGTGTAATAAAAAATGCGCCCTAGCTCACTCACTACTGTTTTAACCAATAAATGCAATTTATATATAAATGAATGAATACCTGGGATAACCCACATTTGCGGATTGCGAATCGATTTTGCAAATTGAAAAAGTGATTTTGCAAATGGGCTGTCACTTGATTTAAGCCATTGTTTAATATTTTCACTCATGTGAGCTCTCCCGTTGTTTATCAATTACAAGCTTTTCTAAGGCAATAGTTAAAGCAAGAATGATATAAATAGGCCATGTAAATGCCTGAGTTAAAAAGGTGCCTGACACCATAAAGCCAATTAGGCCGCCCTTTAGCGCTTTCGCATTTACATCAATTTGTTTGTCATTAATCTGTTTATTCATTAAGAAAACACGGTTCAAGGTGCGATAAATACAGGCAATCACGAGCACAAAAATGCATATTCCTACGATGCCTGTTTCACCTAATACCTGAAACCACGTACTGTGTACTGCATGATTCTTGCCATCCCAATGTGGGCTATAAAAATAGTAATTAACGACAAAGTTATTAACCCCAACCCCAGTTAATGGATTATGTATTGCCATATTGATTGCAGCTTGCCAAGCGTAGATACGACCCATTGCAGATTCATCAACACCGCCTTCATGGGAGCCGCCACTTTGCCTATCTGCAATACCTGCAAAAGCAACCATGGCTAACATGCCCACGGCACCAATACAGCCGACCACTACAGGATTTTTAACTTTCTGGTAAATAAAGAAACTAAGTACAGCAGCAATGCCAAGTAAGCCTCCTCGGCTCTGCGTTGCAATAACACCGCTGATTGCAATAACTAAGCAAATAAATGCAATGATGCGTCTAAATTTATGGGCACTTGAATCAAATACTTCAGCAGCTAAAAAAGACACGGGAAACATCATTACAAGTGATAAATCGTTAGGATCACCAAGTTGTGAGCGAAGTTCTCGCGAAATAGTGACGCGAGTTCCTTCTACTAGGCCAATACCATTCATTTTGTTACTCAGGGCAACTAAAGCAATGGCGGCACCTGAGATCATGATGCCAATTCTAACCACATTAAAATGCTTTAATGTGCTCATCCACCACGAGATTGCAAATACCATAATGAGTACTTTTGTTAGTACACCTGACCAGTACTCCATCGCTAAACCGCGATTTGAGGCACTAAAAACGCAAACAGTCAGCCAAATAAACCAAACAAAAAATATCAGATGATTGGTATGCCAATGTGGCTTTAATTTTTGTGAGATAAATAGATGCCAGGCTATTCCCAATAGCGACGCAAGCGCGAGTAACTTAGGAATTTTAAAAGGCATTAAAAAAGGAAAAGCTTCGTGTAATCTAAAATAGCTAAATAAAATAAACAAAATTATAAAAGCCACACTTACCTTTACTGCAGTGAAAGCGGCAAAAGGTAATAGCAGCAATGCAAAAACTGCTATCGGGCCCAAAATGGCATAGGTAATAACCACAAGTAAGGTTACTAAAATGCCATTAATTAATAACTGATTTTGTTTATAGTAATTGAGCATGGTGATGCTCCTTCATTAAGCTTTTTATTACTTGCTTAATTAATGCTCTATATTGATAAGCCAAACCAACAATATAGATAAAACATACGATCCATTTAGCCAAACTAAGTTCGCTAAACTGTAAAGTGATCACTGTTATAGAGCCCAATGCTAACCAGCTTGGTACTAATGCTGCAAAGTTTAGCTTTAGAGGCTCGAAATACTGACTAACTGAGTAAAGGCAAACTAATTTAAAACTTTGCATAATGATTAGCGCCAAAATAGCGCCTTCAACACCAAGTTTTGGCACTAAAAAGTACAGCAGACTAAGACCTAAAAGTGCTGTAAAGAAGTTTATAATTGATACAAACACACCATTCTTATGCATGTAGCAACCAATATTGAAAATATCGCTGTGATGGCGTATGGCAACAACAATAATTAATAAAATCAGCCAGCTATCTTTGCCATGGTATTCAGCAGGAAGTACTGAGTTTAATACGATTGGTGCCAGTAAACTCATCAAAACACACATAGCTAAGCCTGCATTTAATGAGGTTATTGCATAATTTTGATATTGCTTTTTATCTTGCTTAATAAAGCTAAAACGTTTGGCGAACCACCAAAGTCTAATCGGCTCAAATGTGAACGAAGTTATAATGGCAAATTGCGCTGCAACGTAATAACTCGCTAAAACACTCTCGTCAAATTCAGCAACGATAAACCAGTTTTCTGCCCCATTACCGGCATAAACAAATAAACCTGATGCGATAATTGAAGTTAAGAATGCAGTCTGTGATTTTTTTATTCTCCAGCTAAAGCGAGAATAACTCACTTTAAGTGCACTTCGCATATCACTTAAGGTTAAACACATAATAATGAACGTGCAGACAACACCTGAAACCATTACACCGGTTACATTAAAACCAAGAACTAACAAAGTGATTGTTAAACAAGTTTGTATGACAGCATGCGCAATACTATAAAAACAATACTTTTGCGCGTGACCAAATAACCTGTAGTAGGTGTACGGGATAGCAAGTACCGAGGCAAAAGTTAAATTTAAAATAAGTAACCTAAAATCAATCACCTTTATTTGCGCAGGTAAGGTTGCAATAATTTGCTCGCTAAATATAAAGCTACAGCCTAAAAAAAGCGCACTAAAGCAGATTGTTAATACCAGAGAGTCTCTAAATAACGCCATTTTTTCACGAAAAGATGGGTACTGTTGTTTTAGTAGTAGCTCAGGTAAACCAAGAGAAACCACTAAAGAGCATAGCGCCGACATGGTCACCAAAAAGTTCAGCTCACCAAACTCGCTCTTTTCTAAAAAGCGAGTTGTAATTGGTAATAGTAAAAAGCCAAACCCTTTTACTGCAAAAATGGCTAAAGCAAAGTAACCAATTTGTTTTAAGTTACTCATAAAACCTCCCTATAAAGATTCAACCCATTTGGAAAGTTGCTGAGCTTGCTTAACTGCGTTGTAATGCTCGTTAACATGTTGCTTAGCATTTTGACCAAGTAGATAACGCTTATGTGGAGATAATTGGTGAAATTTATAAAGCATTTTGCTGAGTCCTGAGATACTACCTGGCATACATTTCATACCAACACTTGGGGTTACAATTTCGTTTGCTCCCATTAAGGTGGTAGTGAGAACAGGAAGGCCACAAGCCATGGCTTCTTTTAAAACTAACGGGCCTGTATCACGGTCGCCATTTTCTGCGACACAAAAAGGGGCGATAAGCGCAGAATAATAAATTAGGTTTGAGCTAACCCAGTCATGAGGTTTTTCACCTAGAAAGCGAATAGATTTACGAATACCAAGCTCTTCAGCCATATACATTAAATCGTTAAGCATTGGCCCGTCCCCCACTATATCAAGGGTTATACCAAACTCTTTTGGAATATGCTTAAGTGCCGGTAATAGGAATTGCAGCCCTTTCTTTTCAACTAGACGGCCGATAAAAATTAAACGCACAGATTCATTTAGGGACGATGGTACAAACTTAAATTGGCTAGTATCGATACCACAATGCAACAATTTAACATTGCTCTTCGAAAAGCGTTTAAATTGCATAGCCATTTCTTCACAAACTGCTATTGAAAAATCACAAAGAGCTAATTTGGGTTTTAAGTCTGCGTTGTTTACGTAAACATCATGGCCATGACCAATAGAAGATACTGTAATGTCTGCAAGTTTTGCCGCAACGATACCGTACGCAAGAGGCCCATGCATAAAATGGCAATGTAAATGATCTATCTTTGCAGCTTTTATATAACGTGCAATTTGATAACCATAAGCAAGCAAGGATTGTGTTGAAATTGATTTAAATTGAGCTGCAGTATGCGTTGCCCTTGCTAACTTATAAATGTTAAACATAGAAGGTAAGATCAATTTAAACGCAGGTTTAGTAATTTTTTTAACTTCAATAGCACTGGTTAAATTAATCATCACACTGGTTTTTTCAAATGTAAGAACTGTCACCTTATGCCCTGCATTGAGAAGAGCTTTAATTTCCGTTACAACAAATGTTTCAGATGCAATTGGAAAGCTTGGGACCAAAATAGCAATGTGCTTCATAAAAACGCTCCTATAAAAACTGTTATAAGAGTTATGGCAAGTTCCATACCCGGCTATTAAACCTTTAAATTCCCGAAATGAGATTAAATTTTGCTGGAGATTTGCAAAATGCAACGCACAAAGAGAAAAGGCTGAGTAATTTCACAGAAAATACAGATTTAAAGCTGGCGTCTAAATTGCGTATCCTTTACTACGTGAAGAAATGCTTTTGGAGCATATTATGAACAGCCAAGTCAGTATTATCATTCCTAACTACAACTGCTTGCAGTATCTAGATACCTGTATTAACAGCATTTACCAGCAAAAAAATGTGCAATTCGAGATCATTATTGTTGATGATGGCTCTACAGATGGCAGTAAAGAATACCTTGAGCAACTTGCTGCTGACAAAAGTGAGGTACGCATATTCAGCCAACAAAGAAAAGGCGTTGTCGCTGCTCGTAACCTTGCAATTACACAAGCAAAGTCAGAGTACTTAGCTTTTTTAGATGCCGATGATTATTGGTCAGCCGATAAGCTTGCAGCTCAGTTTGCATTTCATAAAAAACACCCAGACTGTGTGTTAAGTTTTACTGACTACATGCATTTTAATGAAAATAACGAAGATATAATTGGCTGTTTTGATTACTGGCCAGAGTTTAAATGTAATAAAGAAAACACAGACTTCCAGTTTTTAGATAATCCAATAAGCCAAATGATCACCACCAATATCGTTGGCACTTCGTCGGTCATGGTTAAACGCTCAACCATTGTTGATGTGGGTGGTTTTGACAATAAGTTAAGTAGCGCTACAGATTTAGATTGCTGGTTAAAAATAGCTAAAAAAGGTTATGTTGGTTATTCAACGCTATGTGCAATGCACTATCTAATGCGTGCTAACTCTATAACATCAAATAGAGAAAATAGACTAGCGGCTATGGTTGAAATTATTAATCGTAACCAATCTGTTGTATCAAACAATGAACTTAAAAAAATCAAAGCACGTTTAAGTGAATGTTATGGCGAGTTCTACCGTGAACTTGGTCAGTATTCAAAGGCACTTATGTATTCGAACAAAGCCTTTTGGCTATTCCCTCATAAACGAAATTTTAAACATATGCTCTATGACTTGAAGCACTTATTTGGAGCACATTCATGAAAAAAAACATTGTAATCATCGATGATGATGAAGCAATTTTACGTTCGCTAAAACGATTATTAGGTACTAATAACCATGTGATTTGTTTCAGCGATCCTCTATCGGCTATTGAGTATGCGAAACAGAACCCAATTAGTTTAGTCATTTGTGATCTGTTAATGCCTGCAATCAGTGGTTTTGCTGTTTTAGAGGATATTAAACTGCTACAGCCGAACTGCTCTCGCCTTTTGATTACCGGCTATGCAGAGCTAGAAGCTTCTAAAAGTGCGCTTAACGATAATATTGCTAATATGATTACTGCAAAACCTTGGGATAATTTTGAGCTAACTATGCTGGTTGATATATTAATTGAAAATAGTCACCTTAAATTTAATCAATGCGTAGAAAATGTGAGTTCATAGTGCAGCAGTTTGTGGTCGCTGCCGTTTACTGAGTTAACACCAATATTAGATAAAGAAACATCTTCACTCACTAAACAATGATCTATTGGTAAACCCAAAACTTTTAAATCACTTAGCTGGTTTTTCAAAGACCAAGACGTATAAAAACCTGCGTGATTAAAACAACTGCTTTTATTATTTATAAAGAACCGTGACCAAGGTACTGTATTAAAATCACCAGCAACTAACCAACTGCCCTTTAAATTTTTAATTTCTTTAGCAACTTCACTTAAGACTAAGTTTCTCTGACCCCACAAACTTTGAGTTCTAGGTGATGGAGGATGTAAAAACACACTATTTAACATAACGTTATTGTGTAAGAAACTAAGCTTTACGTAGCCAAGTTTAGGATTATCAAAGCGTTTAATTTGCCTTTGTACGATTGGAAGTTTTGAGAGAACTATAATGCCAAATGGCGCCCCTTCTACTTCAGCATAACCAAATAAATGATATTGTGTGTTTAGCTCATCAAGCACATGCCGCTGCGTATCATTAAATTCAAACAGTACTAAGATATCATTTTGCGCATTTATAAATTGGCTAGTGATGATATTTGCTAAGTTAGGGTTACTATATTGCAAATTTACCTGGGCGACTTTGATATCTGTGTTTTGAACCTCTCTATCAGTTGAGTAAGGTTTAAAATGAAATATTACTAAGCAAATACTTAGAGCAATTAAACTCAAAGATAGTTTTTTGTTCCACCACAACAAAAAAAATGCAGGTAGAAAACTAAATACAATTAGCAACCCTCGCAAAGAGGCCGCCAAATCAAAAAAATAACTATCAAATTGATTAAAAGCTAACACTAATATAGCTATATAACTGAATAAAAATAGTAAACGCATCGCACTCCCCCTCTGATAATTTATAGCCGCATATTTTGTACCTTGCTGAGATATACTTAAAATAGATATAGTATGATGTGTTCTTCTTTTGTATTAAATTAAGTACCCGAAGGTACTTAATTTATTTAAAACTCACTATAAGTCTTATTCGAATCCGTTGATCATTTTGTCGCACACTACCGGAGTTGGTCTGTGGTTATCATCAACAGCAACAAACGTAAAGCTACCAGAAATAGCTAAGTGTTTATCGTCTTTGTGCATTGTTTCTAAGAAGATTTCAACATCTACTTTAAGGCTAGTGTTACCTACGTGTACCACTTTAGAAATAAGCTCTGCAAATGTACCAGCCGGAATGGCTTCTTTAAAATCTACACGGTCAGACGAAATCGTTACAAGTGGCTTACGGCAAAAACGTGTAGCAGCAATAAACGCTACTTCATCCATCCATGCCAACGCGTCACCGCCAAACAAAGTATTGTGGTGGTTGGTACGGCCAGGAAAAACTGTTTTTGTTACCGACGTTGTTGAGTCAGCAATACGCTTTGCAATAATAGCGTCACGATCGATTTGTTGTGTCATAGTCTCTACTTTTTATTAGCTAATGTGTCTTGCATCATTAGCGCAGGGTCAAGGCGTTCATTTTTCCAATTAAAACGCCAGTCTAAATGAGGGCCAGTTACGCGACCGGTCGCACCGATCTCGGCAATTTTATCGCCACGCTTAATTTCGTCCCCTACTTTTACATCTAATTTGCTTAAATGAATATAAGTAGAGGTAACACCATGGCCATGGTCAAGAATCAAGGTACCACCAGAGTAATATAAGTCAGCATCAGCAAAAACAACTGTGCCGCTCACTGGCGCATACACTGGGCTACCCGTTTTATTGGCAATGTCTAAACCAAAGTGCGGGCGGCGAGGCTCACCATTAAAGTAACGCTGGCTTCCATAAACACCTGAAATGCGCCCAGTTGCCGGTTTATAAACAGGGTCTAAAAAGTACCGTAGGTCAGAATTAACTTGCCTAGCTTTACGTACAGCAACAGCTTCACGGCTAATACGCTCAGATACTTCTTTAGGTGGCGAAACATATTTTTTTGCTACACCGGTGATTTTATCAATTTTGTAATCACGCTTAGTGATCACAATTGCTTGTTCGTGGCTTACACCAGCACTATCAACCCAAGAAAGGCTATGATTTGTCTTGGCATCACGACCAAAACCAAACACAAACTCACCATTTGTTGAAAGCTTAAGAGGCTCACCATTGAAGCTAACACTTTTAGCGCCTTCAATTTGGCCTGTTACTAAACCGCCTTGAGTTAAATGTCCTTTTAATTCAACACCACTTGCAGTTAAAGAAAACAACCCTGCAAATGCTGCTATTAATAATCCTTTAAGCATAACTGATTGACCCCTTGCCAACCCCTTCGTAAGCTGTAATTTTAACTTCTGAATCAGGGTATTGGTTTTTAACTTGTGAACTTAAGTAGTCTGCAATGCACTCAACCGTAGTATCGCAAGGTAAAATGTCGCAGCGTGATTTGTCTATCGCCATTTCAAAATAACCTTGCTGTGATGTATATGCAAAGCACACATCGTTCTCTTGTGCAGTTACATGCTTGAGCTCTGATTTATTGATTTCATCTTCAGCTGTTGCTAGATAAATGTCTTCCCATTTATCTGCCCACTCTTTTTGTAAGCGAGGCATAGCCATACCATCAAGGCTAATACCAATTTGTGAGCGATGGCCATGAATAATACGCTGACAATTACCATCGTGCTTTTTAAGACCATGGCTGTAATGATAATAAAAACTTTGGCTATGCTCTGGGTATAAATTTATTTCAATCTTTTCGATGTTGCTAGGGAGCTCAGGCATAATAGTTTTAATTAAAAACTCGGTTACCGATTTTTCATCAATAACATCAGCATCGATTAAACAATATGCTTGGTTAGGAGCGCTCATAGCTAAGTGATAATTATCACCAAAGTGACAATCTAGCACGCTGTGATCAGCATGCTGTGTTAGTGAACCGTTTAGAGTGGCTGGCACAGCAAGTTTATGGTCGATACAGTTATCAATAATGCCCTTGATTTGCTTTTTAACTAAACCAAAATCAAGCACCATCGACTCATCATTTAATTGACCGTGCAGAGTTAAATCCACAATCCAGCTCTCGCCAACTGCGCCGCGTTTATTACACAAGTAAGAAAAATCAATCACTGTCAGTGAGTTTACAAAAAGGATCATAAATTTCCTTTAGACTGGTTAAAGAATCACAGCAATTATAATGATTTTTACTTCACAATGCGCGGTTTTATCTCCCTTTATCAGCGACAGTTTAATTAAATGGTCATAAAATAAGCTAAAAATAGCAAATAATTAACTGCTCCGAGTTGTTTAGCGTACAAGTGTACGCTAAAGTACGGGGCAATTTCTAAGCGATGAATGAGAGTTATGGAACCTAAAAACAGCTATACAAAAGAAGAATTGGTCCTTTGTGGTCAAGGTGAAATGTTTGGTGAAGGCAACTGTCGTTTACCTAGTGACAACATGTTAATGATGGACCGCATTACCTCTATCACTGCTGACGGCGGTGAGCACGGTAAAGGTCAAATTGTTGCTGAACTAGATATCAACCCTGATCTTTGGTTCTTTGATTGTCACTTTAAAGGTGATCCGGTAATGCCTGGTTGTCTTGGCCTTGATGCAATGTGGCAATTAGTTGGTTTCTTCCTTGGCTGGTCTGGCGGCCCAGGTCTTGGCCGTGCACTAGG
Source organism: Pseudoalteromonas sp. CO109Y (assembly GCF_004208935.1). Classification (NCBI taxonomy): domain Bacteria; kingdom Pseudomonadati; phylum Pseudomonadota; class Gammaproteobacteria; order Alteromonadales; family Pseudoalteromonadaceae; genus Pseudoalteromonas; species Pseudoalteromonas sp. CO109Y. The sequence continues at coordinate 126,730 of NZ_SGPD01000011.1, read as the reverse complement.
TGTAGGTGAAGTTAAATTCACAGGTCAAATCTTACCAACAGCTAAAAAAGTAACTTATCGTTTAGACATGAAGCGTGTTATTAAACGTAAATTATTCATGGGTATGGCTGATGGTACTGTAGAAGTAGATGGCCGAGTAATCTATGAAGCAAAAGATCTTAAAGTAGGTCTTTTCCAAGATACATCTGCGTTTTAATCTTTAATTTAAGATACAAAATAGCAGATACAAAAAAGCCCCTAGATGGGGCTTTTTTGCGTAAATAAGGTGCCTATATTAAGTTTTAAACATGTTTCGGTTTTCAATGGCTTCTCGCCAGCCACCTAACCACTCAGATTTAGGGTCGATTTGTTGATAAGGGCATTGTTCTTTGGAACGGCCTGCCAAGCCTGCTTTATAACCTTGAGAATGAGCTCTTTCTAAACGATCTCTTTTCTGTCTCTTCATAGGTAATATCCTCACCTTTTTATATTTATAGATATGTAGCGAAATTGACATCTACATTTAATGAATAGTTAATAAAACTGTTAAATTCAAATAGCAAAAAGCAATTAAATAAATTGACAATAACTAACGTGCTGATGCTCAAATGAATTAACATTTTAAATGACTAGGTGGTCGTACCTCTTCAACTAAAACCATCTATTAATACACTTAAATTCAGCTAAAAACGATACAGCTCTTTTAGCTTCATTATTTGTGACCAAGCCAATTTCGGCAAAGTTCCCAATTAAATTGTAATCATGACAAATTTATGATGATTACAATTTAGTCAATTTAATGCTTGCATATTAAAAACCGATCGGTCTAATATGGTCGGTATGGAAACAAATAACTCTGTGCCAAGCCGTCGTGGCAGGCCACCAAAAATAGCTCGTTCTAATGCAGATACCCGTGCCCTTTTAATTAATACGGGACTAGCTGTATTAACCGAAAAAGGCTTTAGCGCAACCGGCATTGATTTAATATTAAAATCAGCTCAGGTACCTAAGGGCTCTTTTTATCATTACTTCAAAAGTAAGAATGATTTTGGCTTAGCACTCATTGATGCTTACGACAGCTATTTTCATGCAAAGTTAAAACGCCACCTAAACAACGATTCAACACCCCCTCTTGAGAGGATTGTGCTATTTGCCAATGACGCCAAACAAGGCATGGCAAAGTTTGAGTTTAAACGCGGCTGCTTAATAGGTAATTTAAACCAAGAAATCAGTCACCTTGATGAGCCTATGATTGACCGCATAAAACAGGCTTACGCCAACTGGCAAGCTTTAATCGAGCAATGCTTAGTTGATGCTAAGAAGCAAAAGCAAATTCCTCAATCATCAGATTGCAAAATGCTTGCTGAGTTCTTCTGGATTGGCTGGGAAGGCGCAGTGATGCGCTCTAAACTTGATAAATCAAGTGAACCGCTTACCCTTTATACAGCACAATTTTTACGCTTAATTTTATAAAGCCGTTTAAATACGGTTTTATTTTAACCATTAAAAGACGATCGGTCTAAAAGGAGTCAATATGACAACATCAGTAAAATCGGTAGTTATCAACAAAGATGATCAAGGCTACCGTGCCGAATACACAGACTTTCCTGTAGAAAGCATCCACCAGCAAGATGTAAATATTGATGTTGACTACAGTACATTGAATTACAAAGATGCCCTAGCCATTACAGGTAAAGGACCTGTGGTAAGAACATTTCCTATGATCCCCGGGATAGACCTTGCAGGCACAGTAACAGACTCTAAAAGCGATGAATTTAAAGTAGGTGATAAAGTTCTGTTAAATGGCTTTGGTGTTGGGGAAAAATACCTAGGTGGTTTGAGTTCAAAAGCGTCTATGAGTGCTGATTGGATCATCCCCCTCCCTGCTAATTTAACACCAAAACAGGCTATGCAAATTGGTACTGCAGGTTATACGGCAATGCTGAGTATCATCGCTTTAGAAAAACAAGGTATCACACCCCAAAGTGGCGAAATTCTTGTTACCGGTGCTAATGGCGGCGTGGGTAGTTTTGCTATCTATTTGTTAAATAAACTAGGTTTTGATGTAGTTGCGACAACAGGACGAATGAACGAAGCAGATCACCTTGAAAAATTAGGCGCAAAACGCGTTTTATCTCGCGAAGAATTCTCAGCACCTGGGAAACCACTCGCTAAAGAGCAATTCGCTGGCGCAATTGATTCTGTGGGTAGCCACACCCTTGCAAATGTGTGTGCATCGATTAAATACGGTGGTGTTGTAACAGCGTGTGGTTTAGCACAAGGTATGGACTTTCCGGCAACGGTAGCGCCGTTTATCCTTCGTGGCATTAGTCTAATGGGTATAGATAGTGTAATGCGCCCTAAAGCTGACCGAATTGAAGCATGGCAACGTTTAAGCGAATTAGTTGAAGCTCAGTACCTCGATGCTATTTCGCAAGAGATTCCTCTTTCTGAAGCCGTTGCAAACGCAGAAGCCCTATTAAAAGGTGAAATTCGCGGCCGTGTAGTGGTCAATTGTAAAGAATAAGCTCTAATATAAACATTCTTAGCAAGTTAGCTATAAAACTAGGGTAAAGGCAATTATACTTACCCTAGTTTTGTAATCCCGGAAAGTCTAATGAGTAATAAAGAAATTTTCAGCAATAACCCACTGCAAGGTGTTGGTATCGAGCAAGTCGTTACAGAGCTTGTCGAGCAATATGGCTGGGAATTACTCCACGCCTATATGCGTTTGAACTGCTTTAAGAATAACCCAGATGTAAAATCTGCGGTTAAGTTTTTACGTAAAACCCAATGGGCACAAGAAAAAGTCGAGAACTTTTATTTGTATCGTCTCAAAAATTTACCACGCCCAGACGATGTAAACTATGAATTACCGCCGCGCGATCGTGTGATCCCTGCTGATCAAAAACCAGGTGAACCTTGTGAGTTAAGTTTTACCGACGCTAAACGTATTCACGCTAAAAAAGAAGCCAAGCAAAAAGCCCGCACCCGTAAACAACGTTCAAGTGCGAGTAATCCTTGGGGTAATTAAGCTTAAAGTTTTGAGCTATAAGCTGTTAGTTGAAATAAGCCGCCTTTAAGGGCGGTTTTTTATTTGAGTTAGCAAGTTAGCAAGTTAGCAAGTTAGCAAGTTAGCAAGTTAGCAAGTTAGCAAGTTAGCAAGTTAGCAAGTTAGCAGTTGAGAATCGAAGGGTTACCTAAATACGTCAATCATTTCTTGATTCTTTTATAATTCGATATCTAAATTCTGATAAATAACCAATTATTGTCAGCAAGAAAGCAGAGTTGAAATCACCAGCAATAAGCATGTCAAAAAGTCCACCTTCACGTGTCAACAATAAAAAAGCAATGATACAGATAGACATAGTCCACAAAACCTTTGGAGTGCTGGCGTATTCACCAAAGAACCGTTGTGAAATGCTTCTTTTATTTTGTAAATCTTCCATAATGTGCTCGCTATTCCATTTGTTCGTTAGTTCAAAAACTCCGTTCCCTATTTTCAATTTATAGCACCATGATTTTTAACTTACCATAGTACAAAGGGCTCATAGTTTATCTGTTATTAATTTAAGGGTAACTTGATTATGTTAGACTGCTTTCATCATCATTAATGTCATTAAAAAAGGATGTGTATGTCTAACTACAACGAATCACCTGAACAAATCGCAAATGCAACGCAAGGTTATGTAATGCAACAAACAATGTTGCGCATTAAAGATCCAAAGCCTTCTTTAGATTTCTACCAAAACGTTTTAGGCATGAAGTTACTGGGTAAATATGACTTCCCTAAAATGGAGTTTACGCTGTACTTTTTAGGTTATGAGCAAGACATGCCAACAGGCAGCGATAAAGAAAAAGCACAGTGGGTATTTCGCCGCCCTGCTCTTATCGAGCTTACACACAATTGGGGCACAGAAAACGACGACAGCTTTGCTGGTTACCATAGTGGTAATGATGAACCAAAAGGCTTTGGTCATATCGGTATTAGTGTGCCAGACGTATACGCAGCATGCGAGCGTTTTGCAAAATACGATGTTGAGTTTGTCAAAAAACCAGACGATGGCTCTATGAAAGGTCTAGCCTTTATAAAAGACCCTGATGGTTATTGGATAGAGATACTTTCTGCTGAAGGGATCACTGAGATAATTGAAGAGCATAAGTAAAAGCTAATTACCCAAAAACCTGCTATTTAGCAGGTTTTTTAATTTACGCTTTTGATATGTAGTAGTCAGTGTTTGTATGTTTTGCATTAGCAAGTGAATGTCAGGCTCTATAAAAAGCTTTTTATTTGGAATGAATAAAAACACTGTAACTTTTAGCGAGTAGCCATCGTTTTTTAAATACACTTATAATTAAAGAAAGTGCCAAGAAACATCATAACAAGGGCCATTTAAATCATATTGCAGTTCTTGATCATTCCGGGTAAAGGTCGCTGTAGCTTTAAATTTAAAGTTTGACGTATCTTTTCTGTTAATTGCCAAAGCTTGTTCTATTTCATCCCATCTTTGAGATATACCACCATGCCAAGGATGACTATCGGCTTTTAATTCACCTGACTGATATTTTTTATTCCATTTAACAAAAATTTGCCATTGCTCAATCTCTAATTGAAGTTCAGATTCTGATATTAAATAAAGAGAAAACTCATCAGTAAAACCACTGTCATCATTGAAGTCTGAAACAAACCTGTAATGTCTCCCCTCAACAGATGTGATACCCTCTCTTGGCCCATCATAATATAAATTTTCGACAAGGACTTTAGACATTAGCATTCACTGAAAGCCTTTAGATAAATTGAAAGGATGAATAAACAATACCTATTATTAGCCACTACAAAAAGAACTAACGACTACATCATTAGGTAATTAAGGTGTTTTTTACGGTTGTCATTGTAGATCTCCTTATTACAATCTAACAACAACCGTTCTACCGATGAAGTCATGTACTGCACGACGCTTTTCATTAAACAGCATGGTTATAAATTCTGACAATGCCCAAACTGTAGCTAATGAATTCAGACCCATAATTAAATAAGTTAAAACCGCAGGTACGCTACCAAGTTGTTGTAACGATATTGAAATAGAAAAAACTAGGAGTATCCAAGACGAGTTAATAGCAATATTAACAGATTCTCTGCGAACCGATTGCTTAAGCGTAATGCTCGTTTCGGTTTCATGATCGAGGACTTTAACATCCATCACCATCTTTCCAAGTGTTTGACCATAAAACCCATGCATGAAAACAACATAGCCAATGTACTGAAAGCCATTAACAGCTTGTAAAATCGAGTTTTCGTAAGAATATTCAACGTCAAAGAGTAAGCATTCGATATAAAGTAATGCTGTAAAAATTAAGCCATCAATAATAGCAGCCCAAAAACGAGGCCAAAAAGTAGCATACCTTTTACTCGTTTCTAGCTCTTCAAACTCTGCTTTTATTTCTGGGTCTTTTAATTTATTTGCAATCTCTAATTCTAACTCTTGTGCTCTTTGTGGGTAGCTTTCTTTATCAATATACTTTTGAGCATCTAATAGCTCATCTAATGAATAATTTTTATAATTTGGGATGTAGTCCATGTTTATTATTCTCCTTAACTGTTTGAATCAGGTCAGCTTTTAGCATTCCACTCTTTTGGGATCTCGCGGATAAAACTCATCGGGCTGTTTAGTGCACAAATCAAATTCACGGGTATTTTTGTAAGGTAGCTTCATAAAGCCTGCCACACCTACATCTGTGATACTAACCGCATATTGCATGAGCTTACTTAATAAACGTTTAAATTCAGGCTCTTTACTGGCATCAAGCAGTCGATAGTAATGATGTATTTTCATCCTATCAGGTAAGGCTTCGAAAATAATACAGCCCGTATGGTGTATTTGGTTAAGTTCAAATACACACTTTATGACCTTTTTCGGGAGCTGTAATTGCTCATCTGGGTCTTTACCATCTTCAAAGTAAGAATGCGGTCTGGTTACATCTGAGGCTTGTACATCCATCACTTCATAATCAAGCTCTGGTAAGTGTTCAAATTTAAACGCACCTGTTCCATCACGCTCGAGCTGAATGGTTTTACGCGCATCAAACAAGCAACACTTAAAGAGACCTTTTTGTTCAATCCCCTGTGCTAGCATTACTGTGTTGTTGATCGCATCAGTAAACGCTGTGCCGAGCGTTTCATCATGCAAAATAAGGGAAGACTCAACAAACAGTGAGTTTTCTTTCCAATGAAAACTCAAGCCCCCTACTACCGGATATTTTGCTAATCGGCTTATAGAAGCTAAAAATGCTTTTTCGGTGTCGCCGGTATCAAATAAAAACTCTTTGTAGTATCTGTCGAGCTGGGCATCGTTTACATCAAGTAATTGTTGATTATGGTCGGCTTGTCTTAAAAATTGTTTACGCGAGCTATAAACAACCGTATCTGGGTGTTCATCAAACTCACTAAACCAATAAGGAATATAAGGGCGAATGACTTTACGGGGCAGCTCAGGGAGATAAGCTTTAGCCATTGTAGGCATGTTTCGCATAAAATAATCACCAGCCCCATCGCGAGTGGCCTTATTTTTTGAAAGCATACCGTCAATAACACGGGCAAGCTCCATAGGTAAATTCAGGCTTGTAGCAGGAATAACCGCCGCACCAAATCTACAAGATTGTGCAGAGGCCAGTGCATAAAGGGTTGATGCGACACCTTGTTCATCAAAACGTGGCGATGACTGCCCGCCAGACATTTGCTCATCACCAATAAAATACACATCACCCATGCGTGCATTAGTGGTGCTAATATCAGCAGACATAAGATCCATAAAGTTGCTGGCAACCGGATTACCTTCAGCATCTATTTGTGCGTAAACAGAGCTGCCCCAGTCTACCAATGACAATTTATTGGTTTGTTCATCATAAACAATGTTAGAGGGTTTAATATCGCCATGCACAATTGGCTGAGGGCTTAAGCCATTTTTGTGTTCACGTAAATCTAAAAGCACATTACGTAGTCTAAGAGCCAGCGCCATAACTTTTGCTGCGCTAAAACGCCCCTGTTTGATAGAGATTTTTTCTAAGTCTTCACCTAGAGCGCGCTCCATCATTAAAATGCCTTGCTTTTTAATGCGTTCAAAGGCATAAAATTTTGGCACCAGCGGATTATTAACTTGCGAGAGCATGTACGCTTCGTCTTCTAGACGGTCACGCACACTTTGTGCAAGGGTTATCCGGGAAAACTTAAATACCCAAGGTAGGTTTTCATCATCAACACCGGCAAAAACAAATCCGAATGCACCAGAGCCAATTAATTCAACGTCACTGTAACCAAGCAAAGTAAGCTGTTTAATACAAATATTAAGCCATTGACGGTGCTTTTTAGCATCATGGTGAGACAGTAAATAAACAGACTGTTCTTCATTGATATAAAAATTGCGGATTTGTTTGGGATTCACTGCATCTCTCAAAGTTAAGCGGCTTTTAACCGCTTAATTATTGAATGCTAAACAGTTAATTACAAGGCTTTTGCTCTTCGATGATCCAGCCTTGATCTTTCAGAACCAGTTCTGATACTGCAAAGGTTAAGCAAAAAAAGATAACCAACTCTAATAAGGTAAGAATATCAGCGGCAAAACACCAGCCTAAAACCCCTGCAAATAAAAATGGGATTGCTTTTAAATACCAAGCAATTTGTCGGGTTTTACCATATGTGAGTTGATAACTGTGAACTAGCTCACCCTCACACTCTAATGTAATGGTAGAAGAAAACTTCCTGAATAAAGTCACTGAAATTGTTAATTGGCAGACTTTACCATCAACATTAAACTCATGAACAGATTTAGTTTTAAAGTTACGTGATTCTGCTATTAATTCACTGTCTACTTTCAAAACTTCTTTACCTGAGTAAGCAGAACCCCAGTATTGAATTAAATGTTCACCCAGCTTGAAGTTGGCTTTAATTCCCTTGCTCATTGATACTGTAATGCCATCCGTGTTCATAACAAATCTCCTTATCATTATGAATTTAAAATACTTTAAAAATAAAAAAACGGCAAGCTAGGCTTACCGTTTTGGTACTTTCAATGGGTAAAGGGTTACCATTTCAAACTAAAGGCGGATACCGCCATCAATTTCAACAACACGACCTGTAAAGAAGTCATTCTCTACAATGTATTGTGCTGTTTGAGCAATTTCTTCTGCTTCACCAAAACGACCCACTGGCGTAACCGCCATCATGCGTTGTTTTGCTTCTGGTTTCATTGCATCTGTCATCGCGGTGCGAATAACACCTGGTGCGATTGCACCAACACGGATACCAAAGCGACCTAATTCTTTCGACCAACCTGTTGTCATCGCAACAACACCGGCTTTAGACGCAGCATAGTTTGTTTGGCCAATGTTACCAGCACGGGCAACACTCGACATATTAACAATAACGCCGCCTTTGCCAGACTCAATCATGTGGCTTGCAGCTTCACGACCAGCTAAAAATACGCCTGTTAGGTTCACATCAATAACAGATTGAAATTGAGCCAACGACATTTTATCAACTACTTTGCCTTCTTTTGCTTTGATAAACATACCATCGCGTAAGATACCCGCGTTGTTAATTAACACGCCGATATGGCCAAAGTCTTTGTTGATAGTATTAAACGTTGCTACCACAGCGTCTTCGTCGGTCACATTAGCAGCATACGCCATGACTTTTGTGCCATACTTAGCAAGCGCTGATACTGCAGTATCTAGTACGTCTTGTTGCATATCGATAAGAGCGATGTTCGCACCAAGGGATGCAAATTTCTCGGCCATCGCAAAGCCTAAACCTTGCGCACCACCGGTAATTACGATGTTGTTGTTTTTAATTTCCACAACAATCTCCTACTTCGAGAATAATTTAAAAATAGCGCTAAAATCATCACTACCCGCACCTTGATGCTGAAGCATAGTGTATAGATTCTTCGCCATTGACCCCATTGGGGTAGATGAATTACTTTGCTGAGCCGCTTCCATAGCAAGACCTAAGTCTTTTGCCATTAAATCAACCATAAAGCCCGGTTTATAATCATTACTTGCTGGTGCTGTTTCCATTACACCAGGGCATGGGTTGTAAAGCTCAAGTGTCCAGTTACGACCAGAGCTTGCGCTCATGATGTCACTTAACACTTTTGGATCGAGCCCATTGTTGATGCCCATTTGTAGTGCTTCGCTAGTACCTGCCATTAAAATGCTTAGCAGCATGTTGTTACAGATTTTTGCGACTTGGCCTGCGCCAATATCACCAGCATGGAAGATGTTTTTACCCATATCCACTAAAGCCAGCTTGGCTTTTTCAAAGTGGCTTTGCTCACCACCGACGATAAAGGTTAAAGTGCCCGCTGTTGCACCTGCAACACCACCTGATACCGGTGCATCAACAAAATCAATGCCTTTTTGAGCAAGCTCGCTACCCACTTGACGCGCTGATTCTGCATCAATGGTTGAGCAGTCAATCACTAAGGTTTTGCTATCAAGTAAGTTAATAAGACCCGTTTCACCTAAGTAAAGCGATTTAACGTGTTTGCTTGCCGGTAGCATACTGATAAAAATATCAGCACCAATGGCACACTCAGCTGCATCGGTAGCAGCAATTGCACCTTTATCGGCAAGCTCATTAACCGCTGCTTTATTTAAGTCAAACACGCGAACTGTATGACCTGCATTGACAAGGTTTGCCGCCATTGGGCCACCCATGTTGCCTAAACCAATAAATCCTATTGTTAATTTAGCCATTTGTTTACCCCTTGGACTTAAGATGACGTTAATGAGTTAAGTGGATGAGATTGCTCATCCCAGCGTGCTGTAAAGAAGCTATCTACAACTGCTTCGTCGATATCGCTAAGCGATTTAAACTGCCAGTTTGGTGCACCGTCTTTGTCGATTAGTAGCGCACGAACTCCTTCTTGGAACTCACCTACTTCGCCACAACGAACTGACATGCCTAGCTCCATTTTGAAGCACTGTGCTAACGTCATCTCTTTTGAATTAGCTAATTGACGTTCAACCAGCGCACAACTAAGCGGACAACCATGCGCTAATGATTTTTGCGCACGATTAAGCCATTTATCTTCTGTTTCTAAAGCTTGAATGTAGTCAATTTTTCCCTGCAATGAATCAAACTCAGCCAGCTTTTGAATAACCCCAAGGTTATCTTTTACATTGCCTTTAGGAACACGGCCTGAAATATTATCAATCGAGATTAAAATGTTTGTCAGCTTTTCGTGGTTTAATGAGGCTGTTTTGCCCCACTTTTCAGCGGTGATAGCCGTTAAAATAGCGTCATATTTATCTGCTGATGCATAGTGATCAGCAAGATTAACAAACAAGGCATCTTCAGCATTGATAGACGCAGCAGTTAACCCTAAGAATAGACCCACTTGCTCAGGCATTTTATGTAAGAAGTAACTGCCGCCCACATCTGGGTATAAACCAATGGTTAGCTCAGGCATTGCAATACGTGATGTTTCGGTTACCACACGGTGACTTGCCCCAGCCATTAAGCCAAGGCCGCCACCCATAACAATGCCATTACCCCAAAGTAATATTGGCTTTTCATAGCAGTGAATTAGGTAGTCTAACTTGTACTCAAGGGTAAAAAAGTCTTCAATGTAGTTAGCAGGCTCACCTGTGCTCATTGCTTTATGTAGGCTTACTACATCGCCACCAGCACAAAATGCTTTTTCACCAGCCCCTTTTAGAATGACCATGGCAACTGCTTCATCGTCAGCCCATTTTCTAAGCTGCGGCTCAAGCAATTGGATCATGTCGTAATTTAAGGCATTTAACGACTTAGGCGCATTGAGTGTCGCAATTGCAATGAGGCCGCTCTCAGCCTCTGCAGTTTCAAACACCACAGGCGCATCTTGATGATTTAGTAGTGTTACATTAGTCATTAGCCATTTACCCAATTTGCTTTACGCTTTTCTAAGAATGCATTCACGCCTTCTTTTTGGTCTTGCGTATCAAACAACTGTACAAACAACTCACGCTCTAATGGCAATGCATGAGACATTGGCTGTGTGCGACCTTTTTGAATAAGCTCTTTACATGCAGTCACAGCAACTGGGCTTTGTTCGCCAACTTGGTTAGCAAGTTTCATTGCCGCCGCTAAACTTTCGCCAGCACCAACCACTTCTTCAACAAGGCCAATTTCGCGTGCTTTGTCTGCTTTTAGGCGCTCGCCACATAAGATCATGCGTTTTGCCCAACCTTCACCAACAAGCCATGCAAGGTTTTGCGTACCGCCAGCACAAGGCAGCAAGCCAACTTTCGCTTCAGGAAGTGCCATTTGAGCTTGCTCTTCAGCAATACGAATATCACAAGCAAGAGCCACTTCCAGACCACCGCCCATGGCATAACCGTTAATTGCCGCAATTGATACACCACGGAAATTTGTTAATGCTTCAAATGCATCACCAAACACTTTTGACATGGTGGCAGCAACGCCTTTATCACCACTAGCAAACACGTTTAAATCGGCACCTGCACTAAAGAACTTTTCACCTTGACCTGTAATCACTAATGCATAGACATTTTTGTTAGCATTTAGCTCAGTCACAGTGTCTTTTAATGCAGTTAATGTATCTTGTGTCCAGGTATTCGCTGGCGGGTTATTCATGGTTAAAACCGCTACGTTACCTTCAATATTTAAATCAATCGATGGATTAGACATAGGTTGCTCCTTATAGAATGTCGCCAGCTGACTCAGCTAAGATACGACGTGCGATAATCACACGCATGATTTCGTTTGTGCCTTCAAGAATTTGATGCACACGTACGTCTCTGAAATGACGCTCTAATGGGTATTCTTTGATGTAACCGTAACCACCGTGAATTTGTAGTGCGTCGTCACAGACTTTAAAACCAACATCTGTAGCAAAACGTTTTGCCATCGCGCAGTAAGTGGTTTTTTCGCTGTCACCTGTATCTAGTTTAAATGCGGCTAAGCGCACCATTTGACGAGCAGCAACAAGCTCGGTGTTCATATCGGCAATCTTAAATTGCAGTGCTTGGAAAGCAGCTAATGGCTTACCAAACTGCTCACGCTCTTTTAAGTATTCGCGTGCAGTATTAAGAGCTGCTTGAGCTGTACCTATTGAACAAGTTGCAATGTTAATACGACCACCGTCTAAGCCTTGCATTGCAAACTTAAAGCCTTCGCCTTCTTGACCTAGTAAGTTAGCCGCAGGAATTCTGACACCTTCAAAGCTAATTAAACGTGTTGGCTGTGCATTCCAGCCCATTTTTTCTTCAGCTTTACCGTATTCAATACCTGCAGCATCTGCAGGCACAACAAATGCCGAAATACCAGCTGCGCCTTCACCACCAGTGCGCGCCATAACCACAAGTAAATCAGTTTCACCGGCACCCGAAATAAACATTTTAGAGCCTGAGATCACATACTCATCGCCCTCTTTAACTGCTTTGGTTTTTAGTGATGCTGCATCAGAGCCAGAGCCAGGCTCTGTTAAACAGTAAGAAGCAAGTAACTCACCCATTACTAATTGTTCACAGTACTGGGCTTTAACGTCATCAGTACCAAAGCTTGCAATCATCCAGGTTGCCATATTATGAATGGTCAACATAGCGGTGGTTGCTGTACAACCCATGGCAAGCTGCTCAAAGATAATGCTTGAATCTAGGCGAGATAAACCTAAGCCGCCCGCTTCTTCAGGGGTATATAAACCACAAAAGCCTAGCTCACCGGCTGCCTTAATGGTGTCTTTAGGGAAAATGTGCTCTTGGTCCCACTTTGCTGCATGTGGGGCAAGTTCAGACTCTGCAAACTGACGGGCTGTTTCAGCAAACGCTTGCTGATCTTCGGTTAAATTAAAGTCCATAGTAGACCTCTATTTTGTTGTCTTATTCTTGTGTGAATAACGATTATTGTCGTTTAAATGTGTGTTCTTTGAGCGAGCGTGTGCTCGCTCAGCAGTAAATTAATTACGGCTTATTTAAGGTTGATACTCATGTTCGGACCTGAGGCGATATCATCCTCGAACCAACGTGAAGTAATTGTTTTCGTTTCTGTGTAAAAACGAATACCTTGCTTACCGTAGGTGTGTTGGTCACCGTAGAATGAGCCTTTCCAACCTGTGAAAGAGAAAAACGGTAGTGGCACAGGAATTGGCACGTTGATACCAACTTGACCTACTTCGATTTCATGTTGGAATTTACGTGCAGCAGCGCCGCTTGATGTGAATAACGAAGTACCGTTACCGTAAGGCGAGTTATTGATAAGCTCAATCGCCTCTTCTAGAGTATCTACAAACATACAAGCCAGTACAGGACCAAAGATCTCTTCTTTGTATAAATCCATCTCTGTGGTTACATCAGTAAATAGCGTTGGACCAACCCAGTTACCTTGCTCGTAACCTTCGACAGTAAAGTCAGAGCCATCAATTAAGCACGTTGCACCTTGTTCTTTACCACTTGCGATAAGTGATAAAATACGATCTTTAGCTGCTTTTGATGTTTGTGGGCCGTAAGCCGCGTTGGCATCATCCCATACACCTGGACGTACGTTTTCAAAGCCTGCTTTAATTTCGTCAACCCAGTCTTTTGCTTGGCCAACAAATACAGCAACCGAAATACCCATACAGCGCTGACCCGCAGCACCTACAGACGCACCTACTAGGTTGTTTACAACATGCGATTTACTTGCATCAGGCATAATAACCATGTGGTTTTTTGCACCTACACAAGCTTGCACGCGTTTAAGGTTTGCTGTGCCTTTTGAATAGATGTATTCACCTACCCCACACGAACCAACAAATGAAATAGCGCGTACTGCTGGGTCTTCTAATAAACGGTCAACTTGTGGTTTTGTACCGTGAACAACTTGTAACACCCCTTTTGGCGCGCCCGCTTCAACAAATAGTTCAGCTAAACGCATCGGTGTTAGTGGATCTTGCTCTGATGGTTTAAGAATAAAGGTGTTACCACACACAATAGCCAGTGGGAACATCCATAATGGGATCATCGCAGGGAAGTTAAATGGCGTAATACCCGCACATACACCTAGTGGCTGCATGTAAGAGTAAGTATCGATTTTACGCGCTACGTTTTCCATTGTTTCGCCCATCATCAGTGATGGTGCATTGGCTGCTTGCTCAACAACTTCAATACCGCGCCAAACATCGCCTTTGGCATCTTCAAATGTTTTACCCAGCTCATGACAAATAATCGTCGCAAGCTCGTCATGGTTTTCTTTTAGTAGTGCAGCGTATTTCATCATGATGCGCGCACGCTCAGAAATTGGCACTTCTTTCCACGTTTTAAATGTTTCTTTTGCAGAGGCAATGGCTGCATCCATTTCAGCATCTGTTGCACACGGAACTTGAGCTAACACTTCTTGGTTCGCAGGGTTGATAACATCAATCAGTTGCGATGAACTTGATTGGGTAAATTCGCCGTTGATAAATAAAGGTACTTGGTGCATGAGGCACTCCTCCCCAGTGGGTATAAAGAGGCCGCAACATGATAGTTTTTAAAATACGTTGCGGCTGTGAGAGATTAAAATTCTAAAGCGATTAAATAGCTTCAACAGCCATAGCAACAGCTTCACCACCACCGATACACAGTGAGGCAACACCTTTGCTAAGACCACGATTCTTTAATGCATGAATTAAGGTAACTAAGATACGCGCGCCGCTTGCACCAATTGGGTGACCAAGTGCACAGGCACCGCCGTTTACGTTTACTTTGCTTTCATCAAGTTTTAACTCGTTAATTGCAAGCATAGTCACCATCGCAAACGCTTCGTTGATTTCCCATAAATCAACATCATTCACAGACCAACCGGCTTTTTCTAAAAGCGATTGCATTGCGCCAACTGGTGCTAAAGTAAATTTGCTTGGTGCTTGAGAATGTGTGCTGTGAGCAACGATACGGCAAAGTGGTGTTAAACCTTGTGCTTTAGCATCTGACTCACGCATCAACACAAGCGCTGCTGCACCGTCAGAAATTGATGATGAGTTTGCAGCTGTAATAGTGCCGTCTTTTTTAAATGCAGGACGTAAACCTGGAATTTTATCAGGACGTGCATTGCCTGGTTGCTCATCAATCGCAACGGTCACATCACCTTTACGTGTAGAAATAGTGTGCGCGGCAATCTCGTTTGCAAATGCTCCTGTTTCAATTGCGCTATTTGCTTTAGTCAGTGAGCTAAGTGCAAAGTTATCCATTTGTTCACGACCAATTGAATATTGATCGGCAGTGTCTTGTGCAAAACAACCCATTGCTTTGTTGTCGTAAGCATCTTCAAGGCCATCACACATCATGTGATCTTTTACTTCGCCATGACCCATACGCATACCTGAACGTGCGTTTGGTAACATATAAGGGGCATTACTCATGCTTTCCATACCACCAGCAACCGCTGAGTTAATAGAGCCTGATTTAATTAAGTCATGGGCAAACATTGCAGCCTTTAAGCCAGAGCCACATACTTTGTTGATTGTTGTAGCGCCAGTACCTTGATTAAGACCCGCTTTTAACATTGCTTGGCGTGCCGGTGCTTGACCAAGACCAGCTGGTAATACACAGCCCATGATCACTTCGTCAATCTTATCGGCAGATAAACCGGCTTGCTCTAAGCTACTTTTAATAGCTGTAGCACCTAAATCAGTTGCGTGTGCACCACTTAGTGCGCCCATAAAACCACCCATAGGGGTACGTTTTGCGGCAACAATAACAACGGCTTCAGTAGTCATAATTGGCTCCATGTAAGTGGTTATCATCATGTGTTCAAATCATGTGTAACCAAACAGTTAATTTGTTATAGTTTAATTTCGATTTAATTCAGCATACATAATATTCACGTTTACGCCAACGTAAATCTAAAATCAACATTTTTGCGGCCGGCAAAACTGTAAACTTATCTGTATTTTGTTGTATGAAAAATCGAACATCTGCTTACAAGGCTAGATAAATAAAGCTTTTCAACAAATCCAACCAGTTATCTTTATAAGTCTAAAGTATAACTCCCAAATCACCCTTTACCTTTACGTAAACTTCACTTATATTGGTGTTATTCGAATGAGGTAAATAAATAATGAAACAAGACAATCAAACAAACTTTGAAAGCGCAGCAGTTGAACCTGCTAGCAATGAGCAAACGTTTAGTATCAGCGAACTAGCAAAAGAATTTGATATTACCACCCGCTCTATCCGCTTTTATGAAGACCAAGGCCTGATCTCACCTGATCGCAATGGTCAAACCCGTATTTATTCAAAACGCGACAAAGTAAGACTAAAACTTATTCTACGTGGTAAACGCTTAGGTTTTACCTTGGCTGAAACGGGCCGTTTGTTTGAACTTTACGATGCAGATAAATCGAGCGCTAAACAGCTAGTCACTATGCTTGACCTTATCGCAGAGAAAAAAGCGGACCTGAGCCAACAAATGGACGACATTAAAGTTGTACTAATGGAATTGGTTACAGCAGAACGCCGCTGTCGTGAAACCCTTAATAATTTAGACGAATAACCTGACAACAATCTCGTCAACAGACTCTCACAGGAACACACATTATGAGCACTATTTCACTTTATAAAGAAATGAACTTCGGACTTGGCGAAACAGCAGACATGATCCGCGATCACGTTAATAGCTTTGCTAGCCAAGAAATTGCCCCACTTGCAGAACAAACAGATGTAGACAATGCCTTCCCTAATCAACTTTGGCCACAGCTTGGCGAAATGGGTTTATTAGGAATGACAGTGCCTGAAGAATTTGGCGGTGCTGGCCTTGGTTACCTTGAGCACGTAATCGCAATGGAAGAAATTAGCCGTGCAAGTGCATCGATTGGTTTAAGTTATGGTGCTCATTCAAACTTATGTGTTAACCAAATTAACCGTAATGGGTCACAAGCACAAAAAGAAAAGTACTTACCTAAGCTTATCAGCGGTGAGCACATTGGTGCCCTTGCGATGAGTGAGCCAAATGCGGGTTCTGACGTTGTATCAATGAAATTAAAAGCTGAGAAAAAAGGCGATGTGTTTGTACTTAACGGTAACAAGATGTGGATCACGAATGGTCCAGATGCCGATACCTTTGTTATCTATGCAAAAACAGATTTAAATGCCGGCCCTAAAGGGATCACAGCCTTCATCGTTGAACGTAACACACCAGGATTTTCTACTGCGCAGAAGCTAGACAAACTTGGTATGCGTGGCTCTAACACCTGTGAATTAGTGTTCGAGAACTGCGAAGTACCAGCAGAAAACATTCTAGGTAACTTAAACGAAGGCGTAAAAGTACTTATGAGTGGCCTAGATTATGAGCGTGTTGTTTTAGCTGCAGGCCCGCTTGGCATTATGCAAGCATGTATGGATATTGTGGTTCCTTATATTCATGAGCGTAAACAATTTGATAGCCCAATTGGTCAGTTCCAACTGATTCAAGGCAAAATTGCTGACATGTACACGCAAATGAATGCAGCTCGTTCTTATGTTTACACGGTAGCTCGTGCATGTGATCGCGGCGAAACAACGCGTAAAGATGCCGCTGGCGCTATTTTATATGCCGCAGAGCTGGCGACTAAGATGGCCCTGGATGCTATTCAGATCTTAGGTGGTAATGGTTATATCAACGAATATGCGACAGGGCGTTTATTACGTGATGCAAAACTATATGAAATTGGCGCAGGTACTTCAGAAATCCGCCGCATGCTAATTGGTCGCGAATTATTCACTGAAAGCCGATAGGACCTTGTTATGACGATTTTAAAATCGAGTGTAAATCCACACGATCCGCAATTTTTGCAAAATCACGACAACATGGCAGCGCTCGTAAGTGATTTACGTGAAAAAGTCGCTGATATCCGTTTAGGTGGTGGCCCAGCCCTGATTGAGCGCCACCAAGGCCGCGGTAAGTTGTTTGTTCGTGACCGTATTGAAACGCTACTTGATGAAGGCTCGCCATTTTTAGAGATTTCTCAATTTGCTGCCTTTGGCGTGTATGAACAAGCTATTCCATGTGCCGGTGTTGTTGCTGGTATTGGTCGTGTTAAAGGCGTTGAATGTATGATCATCGCCAATGATGCAACTGTAAAAGGCGGTACATACTTTCCACTAACGGTAAAAAAACATCTACGTGCTCAAGATATCGCAGAGCGTTGTCATTTACCGTGTATTTATTTAGTTGATTCAGGCGGTGCAAACCTGCCTGAACAAGATGATGTATTTCCAGATAAATTACACTTTGGCCGTATTTTCTATAATCAGGCTCGTATGTCTGGTAAAGGCATTCCACAAATTGCAGTCGTAATGGGTTTATGTACTGCAGGTGGTGCTTATGTACCAGCCATGGCTGATGAAAGTATTATCGTAAAAGAGCAAGGCACAATTTTCTTAGCAGGCCCGCCACTGGTTAAAGCGGCTACGGGTGAAGAAGTGAGTGCTGAAGAGCTCGGTGGTGCTGATGTTCACTGTAAAACATCAGGTGTTGCCGATCACTATGCTGAAAACGATGCTCATGCGCTTTCGATTGCGCGCCAATGTATTGAACGAATTAACTATCAGCGCCCTACTGCACCATTACTTGATGATGTTAAACCGCCGCGTTACGACATTAACGAAATTTACGGCATTGTGGGTACCGACCTTAAAAAGCCATTTGATGTACGCGAAGTAATTGCCCGTGTTGTTGATGATTCATCGTTTGATGAATTTAAACGCTACTTTGGCGAAACACTAGTAACCGGCTTTGCAAAAATATTTGGTCACCCTGTCGGTATTGTTGCCAACAACGGCATTTTATTTAGTGAATCAGCGCAAAAAGGCGCGCACTTTATACAACTATGTGCACAACGCAAAATTCCTTTAGTGTTTTTACAAAACATTACTGGCTTTATGGTTGGTAAAAAATACGAAGCTGAAGGCATCGCCAAACATGGTGCGAAAATGGTAACCGCTGTGTCATGTGCTGATGTGCCAAAATTTACCGTGTTAATTGGTGGCTCGTATGGTGCAGGTAACTACGGTATGTGTGGCCGCGCGTTTGAGCCTACCATGATGTGGATGTGGCCAAATGCTCGTATCTCTGTAATGGGTGGTGAACAAGCAGCAGGCGTTCTTGCACAAGTTAAACAAGATGGTTTAGCCCGTAAAGGCGAAAGCATGACTGATGAGCAAGTCAGTGAGTTTAAAAAGCCAATTATAGAGCAATACGAAAAACAAGGTCATCCATATTACGCCAGTGCCCGCCTTTGGGATGATGGCATTATCGATCCTGCTGATACCCGCAATGTATTAGGGCTTGCCTTAAGTGCAGCTAAAAATGCACCAGAGCGCGATTCGCAGTTCGGCGTATTTAGAATGTAATGGAGGCCTTATGTCAGTAACACTCGAAATAACAAAATCAAATGTGGCTGTACTGGTACTAAGTCGCCCTGAAAAACACAATGCATTTAACGAAGAAGTCATCAGTGAGCTGATCCGTTTAATTGAACATGCAAATAGCTGTGATGTGCGCGCACTGGTTTTAAAAACCGAAGGTAAGCACTTCTCTGCTGGCGCTGATTTAAACTGGATGAAGTCGATGGCTGGCAATGACTTTGCAGAAAACTTAGCGGACTCTATGCAGCTAGCAAAGCTTATGAAAGTCCTTGCTACAAGCCCACATCCAACAATTTGTGCCGTACAAGGTGCTGCATTTGGCGGTGCGTTAGGCTTGATTGCGTGTTGTGATATCGCAATTTGCCAAGACGATGCACAGTTTTGCTTAAGTGAAGTAAAGCTTGGTCTTATTCCTGCAGTTATCAGCCCTTATGTCATTAAAGCTATTGGTGAGCGCGCTGCACGTCGTTATTTTTTAACGGCAGAGATTTTTGACGCGCATACAGCTAAGCAACTGGGTTTAATTCACCAGATCACCGGCGATTTACAAACAGCGCTCGACAAACATTTACAAAACCTTGTCAACAATGGCCCTATTGCTGTTAAAGCAGCGAAGCAGCTAATCAATGATGTCGCTGGCAACGTAATAGATAATGCGCTGATTGAGTTAACCGCAGAGCGCATTGCACGCATTCGTGTATCTGAAGAAGGCCAAGAAGGCCTAACTGCATTTTTTGAAAAACGTGCCCCTAACTGGCAGAAATAGGAACCATTATGACAACAAAATCATTGAAAAAAATTCTCGTTGCCAACCGTGGTGAAATTGCCTGCCGAGTTATGCGTACAGCAAAGCAAATGGGCTTAACAACGGTTGCAGTGTATTCAGATGCTGATAAATATGCCCAGCACGTAAAGCTTGCTGATGAGGCGTATCGTATTGGTCCTGCGCCAAGTAAAGATTCGTACTTAGTGGCAGACAAAATCATCGATGTGGCAAAACAAGCTGGTGTTGATTGTATTCACCCTGGCTATGGTTTTTTATCTGAGAACTGTGACTTTGCCCTCGCGTGTGAGAAAAATGATATCGCCTTTATAGGCCCGCCTGCATCAAGTATTGAAGCTATGGGCTCAAAAACCCGCGCTAAAGAAATTATGCACCAAGCAAATGTACCTTTAGTGCCTGGTTACTATGGTGACAACCAAGATACTGAGTTTTTACAAGCTGAGGCTGAAAAAATTGGTTACCCGGTACTGATTAAAGCGGCCTTTGGTGGCGGTGGTAAAGGTATGCGAGTTGTTGAACACGCAAAAGATTTTATCAGTGCTCTTGAAGGCGCAAAACGTGAAGCAAAAGCCGGCTTTGGTAACGATTTAGTACTGTTAGAGCGCTACGTCACTAAACCTCGCCATGTTGAAGTACAAGTTTTTGCAGATAGCCATGGTAACTGCGTGTACTTAGGCGACCGTGACTGCTCTTTGCAGCGTCGTCACCAAAAAGTAATTGAAGAAGCCCCTGCTCCGGGTTTATCTGATGAACTTCGTAAAGAAATGGGTGAAGCAGCAGTACGTTGTGCCCAAGCGATTAACTATCGCGGTGCAGGTACTGTTGAGTTTTTATTATGCGGTGATGAATTCTTCTTCATGGAAATGAACACCCGTTTACAAGTAGAGCACCCAGTAACAGAAATGGTAACCGGTGTTGATTTGGTTAATTGGCAAATCAATATGGCGGCAGGTGAAGCATTACCACTTGGCCAAGCAGATATTCAGCTACAAGGTCACAGCTTTGAAGCGCGTATTTATGCAGAAGATCCAAGTAATGACTTTATTCCGTGTTCTGGCCACATTGACGCCCTATTCACACCGAACGAATCTGAATTTGTACGTATAGATACAGGGGTTGCAGCGGGTGATGAAATTAGCCCGTTCTACGACCCTATGATAGCTAAATTAATTGTTCATGACGATAACCGTGAGGCAGCGCTTGGGCGTTTATCAAAAGCACTAGAGCAATTCCACCTAGCAGGTTTTAGCTGTAACGTTAATTTCTTACATAATCTTGCTAACCACGCTACTTTTCAAGCAGGTGCACCCGATACGCACTTTATTGAAGACCAAGGTGAGCGCCTTGTTGCTAAAAACGAGCAACAGTCTGTTATTGCAACCGTTGTGGCAGCCTATGCGTATGCATATCAACTAAAAGGTGAAAGCAGCATCCCATGGCAACAATTAACAGGCTTTATGCTAAACAGTGACGCTAAAACAGCAATTCCGTTTGTTGATTTAAACGTTCATACTGTTAAGACCTCAGAAGGCTTTAAAATCAACCTAGATGGAGTTGACTATACAACTTCGGGTAGCGTTGAAAATGGCCTTGCGAACTTAGTCGTTAATGGCGAAAAAGTTGTGGCTCATATTAATCAAGCAGACTCTCACATCACAGTGATGTACAAAGCACAGCAAACGGTGCTAGAACTGATTGATAAACACTATATTAGTGAACACGAAAGTGATGCACTACCACTCGCTGCACCACTCAATGGTACTGTTGTTAAGCATTTAGTTGAGGTAGGTAGTACTGTCGCTAAAGGTGACGCTGTTGTCATCATCGAAGCGATGAAAATGGAATACACCCTTAATGCCCCGCATGATGGTGTATTAACGAGCTATTGCTTTGCTGAAGGTGAATTGGTGAGCCACGGTGATATGCTCGCGATTGTAGAAGAGCCGGAGGCGTAATGGCACAGTTTCCTGATTTTGTTCGCATTGTAGAAGTTGGCGCCAGAGACGGCTTGCAAAATGAAGCCGCCGTTAGCACTCAAGATAAAGTCGCTCTTATCAACGCACTAGCAGGTGCTGGGCTTAAAGATATAGAAGCAGGCGCCTTTGTGTCACCTAAATGGGTGCCACAAATGGCTGACTCAAGCGATGTAATTAGCGCGTTAAATTTGCCTAATGTTAACTTAAGTGCCCTCACCCCAAATTTACGGGGTGCAGAGGCTGCAAAACAAGTCGGCATACAAGAATTTGCTATCTTTACAGCAGCAAGTGAAGCGTTTTGTCAAAAGAACATTAACTGCTCGATTGATGAAAGTATTGACCGCTTTAAAGATGTCATGGATTTTGCCAAGGCGAATAACATTCGTGTTAGAGGTTATGTTAGCTGCGTCATGGGTTGTCCATATCAAGGTGATGTCGACTACAATGATGTATTAAAAGTATCAGAGCGATTATTAGAGCTTGGTTGTTATGAAATAAGCCTTGGCGACACCATTGGTGTGGGTACGGCGAAAAAAGTCGATGAGTTATTAGATTTACTTTTACAACATATTGATAAATCAAAACTTGCTGTACATTTTCACGACACCTACGGACAAGCGCTCACAAATATTTACACCGCCCTAACACGCGGTATAGCAACGGTTGACAGTGCTGTTGCAGGCCTTGGTGGCTGCCCTTATGCCAAAGGCGCGTCAGGAAATGTTGCCACTGAAGATGTAGTTTACTTACTACAAGGGCTTGGCATAGAGCATGGAATTGATTTAGAAAGACTGGCGAAAGCTGGTTGGGCTATTTGCAGTGCCCTAAATAAACAACCTGTCAGCAAGGTATCACTTGCTCTAAAGAACACTCAGAATAATTAAGGAGTAGGCTCATGGCCGGTTTCGATAAAGTGGTTTCAAGTTATGAAGCTGCAATGGAAGGTTTAAAAGATGGCGATACTATTATCGCTGGTGGCTTTGGCTTGTGTGGTATTCCTGAGGGACTTATCAGTGAAATTAAGCGTAAACAAACTAAAAATCTAACCGTTGTTTCGAACAACTGCGGTGTTGATGATTTTGGCTTAGGTGTTTTACTTCATGATAAGCAAATTAAAAAAATCATCGCTTCTTATGTAGGTGAAAATGCGCTTTTCGAAAAACAACTACTCGATGGCGAAATTGATGTTGTTTTAACACCACAAGGGACGCTCGCTGAGAAGATGCGCGCCGGTGGTGCGGGTATTCCTGCGTTTTATACAGCTACAGGTTACGGCACTCCTGTTGCCGAAGGTAAAGAAGTCAAAGAATTTGATGGTCGCCCGTATATCTTAGAAGAATCAATTACGGGTGAGTTTGCCATTGTTAAAGCATGGAAAGCTGACCGCTACGGTAACCTTGTATTTCGCCACACAGCAATGAACTTCAACCCGATGGCCGCAACAGCAGGTAAAATTACCGTTGCTGAAGTAGAAGAAATTGTTGAGCCAGGTGAACTTGAGCCAAGCCAAATTCATACTCCAGGTATTTATGTTAATCGCGTGATCAAAGGCGACTTTGAAAAACGCATTGAACGTGTAACAACTCGCGATTAAGGAGCAATAAAATGGCATTATCACGTGAACAAGTTGCAATGCGTGTTGCACAAGAACTACAAGATGGCTATTACGTAAACCTAGGTATTGGTATCCCTACTCTGGTTGCTAACTATGTACCTGAAGGTATTGAAGTTATGCTGCAGTCTGAAAATGGCTTATTAGGTATGGGTGCGTACCCAACCAAAGACCAAGTTGATGCAGATATGATCAACGCGGGTAAAGAAACCGTGACAGCAGCCACAGGTGCAGCAATATTTAATAGTGCAGATAGTTTTGCCATGATACGGGGTGGTCATGTAGACTTAACTGTATTAGGTGCATTTGAAGTTGACCAGAACGGTAACATCGCATCGTGGATGATCCCAAAAAAGCTAATTAAAGGCATGGGTGGCGCGATGGACCTCGTTGCTGGCGCGAAGAATATTATTGTTACGATGACTCATGCAAGCAAGCATGGCGACTCTAAGTTATTAGAAAGTTGCACTTTACCGCTAACTGGGGTTAACTGTGTAAAGAAAATCGTAACTGATTTAGCCGTACTAGAAGTTAAAGACGGCGCATTTCATCTAATCGAACGCGCTCCAGGCGTGTCGGTAGATGAAATTATTAGCAAAACGGCAGGCAAATTGCTTGTTGAAGGTGATGTTCCAGAGATGGTTTTTTAAACCACTCACATCCCATGTACCGACCTCATTCCCAGTGCCAATGGCGCTGAGTTACCCAAAATCCCTCGCAAGAGGGATTTTTTTTATCTAAAGTCAGCCCTTTGCCGCACCATTTTGTCACATAAATAGTATAAAATGCCCTGCTTTAGTGAATTGGCAGTATCTAATACTGAGACTATGACGAAATAGCTAAAACTGCTAAGATCACTTTTTTACTAAACATTTGCCTAAACATAGATTAAACGAGCGATTCACGATTGTTTTTTATACAATATGGCAAGAGTTAGCTATATTCATTCTTTACTCTCTATTTTTTACATTTTGGGATAATAATTGCTTAGCAGTTAATTAACTAACAAGCGCTATTGAGACTTACTGAAATTAACTATGCAAACACCTATTCGTGGCCTACGCTCATTTTGTTTTGCTGCACGCACCCTTAGCTTTAAAGATGCTGCAAACCAACTTTACCTTACACCGTCTGCCGTAAGCCATCAGATCAAACAATTAGAAGAACAATTGGGTATTGAACTATTTGAACGTCAAACCCGCTCTATCCGCCTAACTGCTGCGGGGAAGAATTTTTATGACTCTGTATCACCGCTGATCAAAGCGCTAGAAAAAACCATTAATGAGTTTAGTCAGTTACAAGAAAACGTAACGATCAGTATTACGCTACCTGAGTTTTTTGCCAGTGAGCTTTTAATGCCAAAACTGAGCGAATGGACCAGTGAGCACCCAAATACAAACTTACAGCTTAATACCTTAAAAACGCGTAAAGAGCTGACTAAGCAAAGCGATTTGTCGATTGTATTGTCTTCATCTAAACCGCACGAAGGCGTTGTACATGAGCTATTTTCACTATCTTATACACCAGCTTGCAATAAAGAAAACTGGCAAGCATGGCAAGAAAACCCGTTTCAGGCATTAAATGAAGTACCTCTTATACTTCATAAAGCGCGTCCTTGGGCTTGGCACCAATGGGCAGAGCATGCTGGTATTGATGACTTTGCACCAAAACAAATTATTCAGGTTGATAGTATGTTTGGTGTGGCACGTGCCGCGCAACAGGGTATGGGTATTGCCCTAATCCCCTTACCTATCAGTCAGACTTGGTTTGATGAGCAGTGGTTATTTAATTTCACCGATATGCCATTAAAAACAAAAGATAAATATTACTTAGTGCAACACGATCCTAGCGAAACTAATGCACAATTAGAGCTATTTATAAAATGGATGATTGATACTTTTAAACATCTAAAATAATAAATAAAGGACCCTCAATTTTGTTGAGGGTCTTTTATTGCTAATTTAACTTTTCGACTTGGTTACTAAAATACTCACTTTGTTTTCACCAATTTCAAAAGAAGCCTGTTTACCATATTCCACAACAAAAGAAGGTGTGAAATAGCTGCCAGCGAGTGTGATTGATGTTTCTACAGCTGCCGTATTATTTTGTTGTGGTGTAACTTTAACTTCATAACTAAACCCCTCACCTATAGAGATGGTCGCAGGTTGTTTTTCTTCCACCAGCATTACTGGCGATGCTAGTAGCTCATTCGCTTTATAAACAGATGTTTCAACTTGAAAGCTATCAGCTGCGAAGCAACTTGTTGATGCTAAAAATACTCCAGCTACTAAACCTAACTGTTTCTTCATATTTATTTCCTTATCTCATTTATAGGGTTTATCCGTAATTAATATCAGTTAGTACGTTTATTTGATACACGGAAATTTCTGAATCTATAACTATCTCTATCAAAGCTCTCGATAATACACATCAATGGTATGTGATATAGCTTCATAGCTGTTATTTTCATGTTTAAAGCAGGCTTTGCGCAGTTCCTTCTCTTCGTAGTTTTTACCTGCTACTACGACTTGATCTAAAGTTTGTGAACTTGCACAGAATTGCTGTTTTGAAATTGTTTCTATTTTAACTGATTCAGCTTTTGAGCGCGGTAATGAACTAGGCTTAGGATTTTGCTTCATGCCTTCAAGTAACTGAGCTTTAGTAACAGGTACAGTATCTGACCCTATGCCTGGAATATGCAATGTTTGTCTAATGGTATAGTTTTTACTTAATAATGGCGTAAACAAAGATACATCGTTGCTCAAATAAGCCTGCTCAAAATTAAGATAAACAGCAACTTTATCTTCAGCTGCATTGGCAATAACAGGCCCTAAAAGTAACAACGCAAGTATCAGTTTCATGGTTATACGCTTATTCTAAATAAATTAAATCATCAACTATACATACCATCATAAAGTACCGATTTTATTTCTAATTAACAACAATTTGTTTGTTTTGCATACTCTGCCCCTATATTTTTCTTTATCGTAAACTTTAGCTATTTAAACCCCGTGTCTACTTTATCGGGGTCAGATCACCCGGCTGACGGCTGACGGCTGACGGCTGACGGCTGACGGCTGACGGCTGACGGCTGACGGCTGACGGCTTTAAGACTAACTCATTACATTAGACTAAAGTCTATAGGTTAAATTTCTTCATCTATTAGGTCATTTTTTATCGTTTGTTGAATTTGCGCTGTTCAATTAAAGTTCATTTGTCGGCGATTGATACCGATTCAAATAGAGGAAAAGATTATGTTTAGTACACTTATGAAACGCGTTGCACTTAGCTCTTTATTAACTTGTTCAGCTATGGCAGTGGCTGATCAGAGTGACTACAAATTGATGGTAATTGACCAATCTATCACTGCTGATGTTGCAGAAAACCGTCAATACGAACAAGCATTTAATGACTGTGCTTTGAGTGTTAAAGAGAAAAAATTCTCTGAAGCTGAAACATTATGCTCAAAAGCAATCAGCTTACTGAGTACGAGTAAAGTACCTAGCTACAAACGTCGCGAACTAACGTCATTTACGTTAAGCAACCGCGGTGTTGCACGCATCATGTCTGAAAACGACACTGCGGCATTGTCTGACTTTTACGAAGCAGTACAAATTTCAGGTAACGAGTTAGTTGAGCACAACTTAACTCGTGCGAAAAAGAACTTAGCGTTATAAGTTCTCAAAGAATTGTGTTGTCTCAAAACCCAGCCTCGGCTGGGTTTTGCCGTTTAGGGGTTTCGCTTTTTAGTCTTCCGCTTTTATTAATAAATTAAGCTCTTTTAGTAATAAGCTCTCTACTGTCTGTTTATCCATTTTAGCCAATTGCTCTAAGCTGTAATTTTTGCCAATTTCTTTAGCTAAAATAAAACCTAGGTAATAACCTCTTCGGTATGGCAGCTTTGTCTCGTCCTTTGCGAAGTTGAAAAATGAAGAATATATTTCAGGTTTTTTTGAATAAAACTTTTTCTTGAGGTCAACGAGAGAATCGAGCTGTCTTGAGCGAATCTTTTTCACCAGATTGCTAGGTATGTTTAGCATCAATTCATCATCACTGGCTGACGGAGTTAATTTATATGAAACGTAAGTAGCTAATCCCTCAGTCCAAATAGAGCACCATAGCTCATCCTTACAGTGGAATAATTTTTCATGATAAACATGAAATAACTCGTGATGAAAGAATGGCGTATCGTTTTTCCAGGTATGATATTTGGCCATAAGGTCTACACCAAACATTAAGTAAGATTTACCATTTAACTCTCGCGTTGCCCCATTGAACCTTCCTAATGAGTGAAGTATGTAAATGGGGGTTTCAGATTTGAAATCAGGGAAAGTAGCAATAAATGATTCAATACTGCTGTTTAAATCTTTAGATAAACGCCTATTTTTTGATAAATATACTTCTTCTACACCACTGAAACCCTCAATAGCTTTAACAAAGCTTTTATCACTATAAAAAGGCGCAAATTGAGAGGTGAAATGTTGAGAAAACTGCTCTGCTCTATTTTCTGCAGTCAACGTCTTGCTTGACTGATATAAAGTATAAAAATCATCAGCGAGATTAATGACTTCGAAATCAGCTGACTGCTTGTTAGCAAGCGTCTTAAATGAAAGCACTCCAGATATGAGACTGGAGAGTAAAAGAAATTTAGATAATTTTAGCATAATTATAGTTAAAAGTATTTGTTAGGTGAGTAGTCTATTGTGACGATATCTCAATACTCGAGGAAATATAACCGTTAATAATCTCGATTTGAGAAGGCAGACCATGGATAGGCTCTGAAGCAGCTTGAATTGGAAAGTTTAGTTTTGGTAAATCAATTATATTGGGTGTTGATATGCCAAACCAAAAGCCAACAGGTTCATCATCAACAAACATACATGGTTGTGTATACTCAATCCCGGCTAAGCCGATATTAATGTAACCCAAGAATTTATTGCCATTAGCATCAGTAAACAGGGATTTTACGAGTAACTGCATAAGTGACGGCATTAATTTATCAAGCACTCAGCTAAGCTAATTTAACTTTCCAATACAGGAATAAAACAACTTCACCTCCTCTACACCACAGTAAAAACCTGAACCCTGAGTAATTACTCTATAGATTAAATTTCTTCATCTATCAGTTTTAATTTAATCGTTTGTTTAGCTTATAGGAATATTTTAAAGTTCACTCGTTGGCAAGAAACACCAACTTATTCAGAGGAAAACTATCATGTTAAAAACACTTGTAAAAACTATTGCACTTAGCTCTTTATTAACTTGCTCAGCGATGGCAGTAGCCGACCAAGCTGATTATAAACTGATGGTTATTGAGCAAGCTCAATCTAACGACAATGCAACTAGCCAATACGAAACTGCCTTCAACCGCTGTGCATTAAGCGTTAAAGAAAAGAATTTTTCAGAAGCGGAAAGCCTGTGTACACAAGCAATTTCTCTTCTAAGCACAAGTAAAGTACCTGGTTACAAACGCCGTGAACTAACATCGTTTGCACTTAGTAACCGTGGTGTTGCACGCATCATGTCTGAAAACGATACTGCTGCTCTTTCTGACTTTTATGAAGCAGTGCAAATTTCTAAAAACGAACTTGTTAACCACAACTTAAGCCGCGCAAAACAAAACCTAGCGCTGTAAAAGTTACCCCAACCAAATTGTTGTCGAAAGCCCGGTTCTTGTGTGTTCTGACCGGGCTTTTTTTCGTCTAAAATATCTGCGTTATAGAATACTTTTCTTCACCTCATAGGTGCGATTATATCGTTTGTCAGTTTTATACCCTGTTTTCTAACTTTATAGAGTAAGCACAACGCTTACGCTAACAAGGAGAAAACAATGTTTAAATTAAATCTAAAACCCTGCCTGTGGTTAATATTATTTGTTTGTTCAAATTTTGTATTCGCCAACAACAACGACTTTAAACTCATGGTTGTTGACGATAACGCAAGCTCAAAAGCAATTATGCAAGGCAACTTTGCTAATTCTTTAGAGACAATGAACGAAGCTAATAACTATATCGTGCCGTTTAACCGCTGTGTTGCGGGTGTGAAACTAAAACAGTTTGATAAAGCTGAACAAGATTGCTCGCAAGCAATCGCGATGCTAAAAAAGGTCAATGCCCCCCACTATAAACGTAATGAACTGACATCTTATGCATTAAGTAATAGAGGCATTGCTCGACTTATGGCGAAAAATGATACAGCGGCCATTGCTGATTTTTATGAGGCTGTGCAGCTCAATAATAACGAGCTGGTGTCGTTTAACTTAAATCTTGCGAAACAGGAATTAAAATTGTGGTAATAAGTCATCAGGCTAAAAGAAAACCAGCCATGTCGGCTGGTTTTCTTACATCAGTTACCTTTTAAGATTTATCTCTTGGCACAAAATCAAGCACAGTAGCATTAATGCAGTACCTGTCTTTACCTCTTGGCCCTTCACCAGGGAACAAATGACCTAAATGAATACCCGAGCTTTTTGATTTAAGCTCAATACGCTGCATGCCATAACTGTTGTCTTCATGCATAGTTACACTGTCTTTCACAGGATGAGTAAAAGAAAGCCAGCCAGTGCCTGAGTTAAACCTATCACGGGTGTCAAAAAGCGGCGCTCCACTTAGCTTATCAATAAAAATACCGTCTGGTGTATTTTTAAAGATATCGTATTGCTTACAAAATGGGCTGTCAGTTCTGGCATGAAATGCCACTCTAAAAGCTTCACTGTCACCTAGTTTAAATGCCCCTAACGCTTTGTAAAACTCACCTTTACTAACATAGCCTTGGCGACCATAAACCTCTTCGCCATTTTCTATAAATAATAACGTGGGTGTTGCCCAAGTCGGCGTTTTAATCGTTAAGCCATCTAGTTGATCAGCATGTCGAAAGGTCATTGGTATCGAACCCATGTACTCATTAGCGACCTCTTTTTTAAACTTTTCACAGTATGGGCAATAACCTTTTGCATCTATCACTACAATTTGCTTACCTGCCAATAAGGCTGTGTTATCAACCTGCTGTTTTTCTACTGGTGTGAATACAACTCCCGTTGAATGATCAGGGCAATAGCCATTGGGGTTTTTCTTTAAATAATCTTGGTGATAATCCTCAGCGGCATAAAATGCATCAAGCGGTTTTATCACAGTTACAATCTTGCCGTAGCCTGCTGCTGTTAATTTGCTTTGGTATTCATCTTTAAGTTTATTCGCAACTTCTTGTTGCTCATTATTACTTACCAAAATTGTTGAGCGGTATTGAGTACCAACATCATTCCCTTGGCGATTTAGCTGAGTTGGATCATGATTTTCAAAATAATGCTTTAAAAGCGATTGAGTTGTTAACTCGTTACTGTTGTATGTCACTTTAACAACTTCTGCATAATTGTTTTTATCAAAGCGTCGTGAGCTACGTGTTATGTTCTTGTAGGTCGCTTTAAACCCATGCCCATCAGCATAGCCAGATACCGCATCCAATACACCATCAAGTGCTTCGTATCGTTTTTCTGCTCCCCAAAAGCAACCCGAACCAAGCACAATGGTTTCAATATGCCCTGTCGCGTTATCTGGCATTGTGTCAGCTTTAATTGGGCTGGTGGTAAAAATGGCACTGCAAGTGAATAGTGTCAGTAACATCGACTTAATTGTCATACTAATTTCCTCTTAAAAGCCTGTATTTAAGACAGACCGAGCATAGGTATTAATAATTTCAACTTAAACGCATGCAAACAGCGATTCACCGCTAACAATTTAACTCTTAACCTTATTTACGGTAAAACACAGCTTTTTAACATTGGGATATTAAAAAATGAAAATTGCACACAGCTTATCTGCTATTGCATTAGGATTAACACTTGCTACGCAAGTGAATGCCGCAGAGTTCACTTTTGCAAAATCAATCAAACCGAACGACAACACCCTAGTTTTATTTTTAGATACAGATAGCCAAGTTGCTAACTTTAATTATTTAAAGCCAGAAACCCAAACTCACCTAAATAAAGTCATTGAATTTAGTGACTTTAAAGCAGGCTATGGCAAAACGTTAGAAGTTATCGCACCAAACGGTAGTGACCATCAACGCATCTTACTTGTTGGCTTAGGAGAGCAGCCAAAACTAGATGCAGCAAAAATGGCAAAACTAGGTGGTAACGTTCACGCTAAATTGCAGTCGGCTAAACAAGCAAATGTTAGCCTTGATTTTTCAGAGCTAAAAGACAGCGCAATCAATGCTAAATATGCAGCAGAATTTGCACATGGCGCAAATTTACGTGACCACCGTTTTGAGCAATACAAAAAAGAACAAGACAGCCATGTTGTTAACTACACATTAGATGTTGAGAATTTAGACCAAGCGGTCAAAACCCATAAACTACTACAAAGCATTGAACAAGGTGTATTTTTAGCACGTGACTTAACGTCTGAAGTTGCAACAGAAATGACGCCGGTTGATTTTGCTAAAGCGGCAAAAGAGCTTAAAAAGTTAGGTGTTAAAATTACTGTTTTAGAGCCTAAGCAACTTAAAAAGCTGGGCATGGGTGCACTTGAGGCTGTTGGCCGTGGTAGCGAAGAAGGTGCACGTTTAGTGGTTGCACATTATCAAGGGAATAAAAACACCCCTATCGCATTAGTAGGTAAAGGTATTACCTTTGATTCTGGTGGTTACAGCCTTAAAACAGGTGCTTCAATCGCCCGCATGAAATCAGACATGGCTGGTGCTGCTGCAGTACTAGGTACTGTTAAAGCAATGGCACTGGCTAAAGCCGACACAAACGTAGTTGCTGTAATGGGCATGGCAGCTAATATGGTATCGCAATTTGCCGTAGCGCCAGGTGATGTTGTAAGAACCGCTGAAGGTTTAAGCGTTGAGATTGTAAATACAGATGCTGAAGGCCGTTTAGTATTAAGTGATGCAATGTGGTATGCCCGCGACAAGTACAAGCCAAGTATTATGGTTGATGTTGCGACCCTAACCGGCTCTAAAATTCGTGCTGTAGGTAATGACTATGCAGCTGTGTTATCTGACGACGATACCCTTGTAGAGCAACTAACTGTTGCTGGTAAGCAAGTAAACGAAAACCTATGGCGTTTACCTCTAGGTTATGAAGATGCGTTAAAGTCAGACATTGCTGATCTTAAAAACATCGGTTCACATGGCCCAGGTGCTACTACAGCAGCGAGTTTCTTACAAAACTTTGCCGGTGACACACGTTGGGTTCACATTGATATTGCTGGTAACGCTCTAAACTCTAAAGCAAAAGATGAATTAGCTGAAGGCGGTACAGGCTATGGCGTACGTTTACTATCTAATTGGTTATTAAATAACGCACAGTAATTAGGCATTGCACTTTATCAAGTGGTTATAAGCTACTATAGCCACTTGATTGTCTTGAGTTTTTCTAATTAACACTAAAGACACATTTACATCATCAACAAACAGCCTATATGCTAATAAGCATTAAGGGATAATAATAAGATTGATACGCAATGACGACGACCAATAGTACACCTAAAATTATGGCGCTCACTACGCATAGCATCTTTTTTGATGCCTATGAAATAGCAAGCGACACACTGACTACGCAAAAGAAAATATGGGCATTAGCACAATATTGCCAAAGCAGTGATGACTTTGTTGATGTAGTCCCTGCCAATAATAATTTAACGCTTTATCTAAAAGAGCCCGCTCAACTTGCTGGTTGGCTGCCACGATTACTAGAACAATGGCACGAACTTAAAGCCACTGACTTTAACTCACGTCATCATAAACTTGCGACTCGTTATGGTGGTGAATATGGGCCTGATATAGCGCATGTTGCTAAACATCATAATCTGTCTGTTGATGATGTTGCTCAAATGCACAGCAGTGCCAAATACCACGTGCTTTTTTTAGGCTTTAAGCCCGGTTTTGCTTATTTAGATGGTTTAAATCCACAACTTTACACACCTCGTCATGCTGAACCAAGGCTCTCTGTTCCAAAAGGTTCTGTTGCTATCGGCGGCGATCAAACCGGTATTTACCCTGAAAGCTCACCTGGTGGCTGGCAAATTATTGGTCATACAGATTTTCGTCTGTTTGATATCAATGCAGCCTCGCCTTGTGCTATTGAACCCGGTGATACTTTAGAGTTTGTAATTCAGGAGGTGTTAAAATGATCACTATCATCAAACCTGGCATGCAAATGTCTATACAAGATCAAGGCCGCACAGGCTCTCGCCATTTAGGCATTGGCCAATCCGGTTGCATTGACCCTTACGCTCAAGTTATTACAAACCGTTTAGTTGGCAACGACGATAACAACCCCGTTATTGAGATCACGTTAGGTCTGGCCGAGATTCAGTTCGATAACGATTACTACATTGCTCTGCACGGCACAGATATGAAAGCCACAGTAAATGGCAACCCTGTTGATCCTGGCTGGAGCTTTTACATAAAAAAAGGCGATGTATTAAAGTTTAATGCGGCGCGTCATGGTTTTAGAAGTTACCTTGCTATTGGCGGCGAGTGGCATTTACCTGAGCCCATTTTAGATTCTTATTCTACTGATATATTAGCGGGTTTTGGTGGCTTAACCGGTAAAGCACTGCAGGCTGGCGATAGTTTTGATATAACGCCAAGGTACAATACCAAAGTTGGCTTAGGCGCGATGCTACCACCTAAAAGTACACAAATTCGTATTCATGCTGCACCACATGCAGCACTGTTACCAAAAGAAACCATCGTTAACTTTATAAATCATTCTTGGCATGTATCGCCTAATAGTAACCGCATGGGCACAAGACTATTAAGTGATGAGTGTGATATCAGCCATGATGTTTCATTACCCTCTATGGCTGTTGCTCCTGGCTGTATTCAGCTTCCGCCAAATGGTGAACCCATAGTGCTATTAAACGATGCGCAAACAACGGGGGGTTATCCATTGCTCGGCACCGTGATCGAAGCGGATCTTCGTCATTTTGCACAATTTAAACCCGGCGACTTCCTTCACTTTAAGTTTGTTACACTCAACGAAGCCCACGAGGCACAAGAAAAGCTAACTGCGCACTTAAATCAACTTGCGATAGCGCTAAACTATATTAATAAATAGCGTTAATTTATTGGTGTTTAAAAAACGAGCAAAGAAAGTCTTTGCTCGCGTTGCCTTTATGGCTTGTCTATACATTTAAAAAGGTAAAAACCCTACGCATTCCTTTGCACCAAAGCTGTGCAGAAAATTTAGTAACAAAAGCCTTTATTCCAGACTCATTATCATCCAATTTGTACAAATCAAGCATTTAAACCGCTCACCCTTTAACCACTTACCCCATACTGGTGCAAAGAGGTTACCGCAGGTGCATATTTTATTCTCAATTAATTAAAAAACCTGTGTGACTTAGGTAATTATTTCTGTTAAAACAAACATTCGCAGTTATATAAATTCTGTTAACTGCGCACATATTTGGAATGAGGAGTCACTATGTGTTCAATTTTTGGGGTATTAGATATTAAATCTGATCCCGCTCAATTGCGTAGCCAAGCAATTGAGATGTCAAAACTATTAAGGCACCGCGGGCCAGATTGGTCTGGCGTGTATTCATCAGATAAAGCTATTTTAGTGCACGAACGTTTAGCGATTGTTGGCGTATCGAGTGGTGCACAGCCTTTGTACAACCCTGAGCGTACAAATATTCTTGCTGTTAACGGTGAAATTTATAACCACAAAGAGCTCGCTGCTAGCTTAGAAACTGATTTCACTTTTCAAACTCAGTCTGACTGTGAAGTTATTTTGGCTTTATATAAACAAAAAGGCCCTGAGTTTTTAGATGATTTAAATGGTATTTTCGCGTTTTGTTTATACGACGAAGAACAAGATGCCTACTTAATTGGTCGTGACCATATCGGGATTATTCCGCTTTATACGGGTCATGATGAGCATGGTAACTTTTATGTTGCCTCAGAATTAAAAGCACTTTCGCCAATTTGTAAACATATTGAAGAGTTCCCTCCGGGTCATTTCTTGTGGAGCAAAGATGGTCAACTTCGTAAGTATTACAGCCGTGATTGGCAAAACTATGATGCAGTAAAAGACAACGAAGCAAAAGCAAGCGATGTTAAAGAAGGCCTAGAAGCAGCTGTTAAACGTCAATTAATGTGTGATGTACCATATGGCGTTCTATTATCTGGCGGTTTAGACTCATCTGTTATCTCTGCTATTACACAGCGTTTTGCTGCAAAACGTATCGAAGATAATGACGAGTCTGATGCTTGGTGGCCAAAACTGCATTCATTTTCTGTGGGTCTTGAAGGCTCACCCGATTTAGCAGCTGCACAAAAAGTAGCTGATATGATTGGTACGGTTCACCACCCTATTCACTTTACTATTCAAGAAGGTATTGATGCCCTACGTGAAGTGATTTATCACATCGAAACGTACGATGTAACAACTATTCGTGCCTCAACGCCGATGTACTTAATGGCACGCCAGATTAAAGCCATGGGTATTAAAATGGTGTTATCAGGCGAAGGTGCTGATGAGCTATTTGGTGGTTACCTTTATTTCCACAAAGCACCAAATGCGCAAGAGTTCCATGAGGAGCTTAACCGTAAAGTGTCTAAACTACATATGTTCGATTGCTTGCGTGCTAATAAATCAATGGCAGCATGGGGCGTTGAAGCGCGCGTGCCATTCCTAGATAAAGAATTTGTAGACGTAGCAATGCGTATCAACCCAGAAGCGAAGATGTGTAAAGACGGTAAAATCGAAAAGCACATTATTCGTGAAGCGTTCGACGGCTACCTGCCAGACGACGTACTTTGGCGTCAAAAAGAGCAGTTCTCTGATGGCGTAGGCTATAACTGGATTGATACTTTAAAAGAGTATGTGAACGAACAAGTTAGCGATCAAGACCTTGCTAATGCTAAATACAAATACCCGATCAATACGCCTGATTCTAAAGAAGCGTATTTCTATCGTAGTATTTTCGAAGAGCACTTCCCTGGTGATGCCGCTGCGAAATGTGTTCCGCATGGCAAATCAGTTGCTTGTTCTACTCCTGAAGCACTCGCTTGGGATGCATCATTCCAAAACAATGCTGATCCTTCAGGTCGTGCTGCTGGCGTTCATAACGACGCTTACAAAAAGTAGTAACTTTGTGCTGCAAGCCCTGTGTTTGCAGCACTTTCCTCTCAATTGAAATAATTTGCTTTGAAATAATACTGTCATCAAATTATTCCATTCCCGACCCAGTTTGTTCACAATTCCAACAAAAAACGTAAAAAACTACATTTATTCGGCTGTTTAGGGACAAAACCATTTACATTTTTTTTCGAACTCCTACACTAAAGTCTAGACTTTGGTACAAATTTAGTTCGTCTACAAACTAATTTTAAGTTTTACACGTAAAAAGAGTATTAGTTGAACTTGTGCCATCCGGCCGTTTAGCTTTCTGCTAGATATAACTACAACAAGAGGTATTCATGAGCGAACATCATGATAAGTACAGTATCGACAATACCGACTACACCGTCGGTCAGGACAATGTACAAAAATGGGGTTTTGATGTGCATAACCCTGTATTTGGCATTAGTGCTGGTTTAATTGCCCTATTCTTAGTGGCAACACTTATTTCAGATGCTGAAACAGCGAAAACAACCCTGAATGGTATTAAGAACGACATTATTAATAACTTTGATGGCTTTTTTATGTGGTCAGCAAACTTATTCGTATTGTTTTGCTTAGCGTTAATTGTTTCACCATACGGAAATATCCGCCTTGGTGGTAAAGAAGCGCGTCCAACTCATTCGCGTATTTCTTGGCTTGCAATGTTATTTGCTGCAGGTATGGGTATAGGCTTAATGTTCTGGGGCGTAGCAGAACCTGTTGCCTATTTTACAGGTTGGTATGAAACACCACTTGGTGTTGAAGCAAACACGCCAGAAGCTGCCAAACTGGCAATGGGTGCAACTATGTTCCATTGGGGTTTACATCCTTGGGCAATTTACGCCGTTGTTTCGCTTTCACTCGCATTCTTTTGCTATAACAAAGGTTTGCCGTTATCTATTCGTTCAATTTTTTACCCTATTTTAGGTGACAAAGCGTGGGGCTGGCCAGGCCACCTTATTGATATTCTAGCTGTACTTGCCACTCTATTTGGCCTTGCAACGTCTCTTGGTTTAGGCGCGCAACAAGCAGCTGCAGGTATTAACCATGTATTTGGTACTGATAGCGGAATAGGCTTACAAATTGGCGTTATTGTAGGTGTGACGTTACTTGCTGTTATTTCTGTTGTCCGCGGTATCGACGGCGGTGTAAAACTACTTAGTAACGTAAACATGCTTATTGCTTTTGTATTACTTGTATTTGTTGCACTTGTTGGCTTTTCTGCAGCATTTGGTAACCTTCCTAATACAGTAATGGGTTATGTTGAAAACATTATTCCACTAAGTAACCCACATGGTCGTGAAGATGAAACATGGATGCATGGCTGGACTGTATTCTATTGGGCTTGGTGGATTTCATGGTCACCGTTTGTAGGTATGTTCATTGCGCGCGTATCTGAAGGCCGTACAATTCGTGAGTTTTTAATTGCTGTATTACTAGTTCCTACTGTTGTGACTATCTTCTGGATGTCAATTTATGGTGGTATCGCTATTGAACAAGTTATTGATAAAGTGGGTGTACTAGGTGAAAAAGGCTTAACTGATGTACCACTAGCTATGTTCCAAATGTTTGAAGCGCTGCCAATGTCACAAGTGCTTTCATTCATTGCAATTGTGCTAGTACTCGTGTTCTTTATTACGTCATCTGACTCAGGGTCATTAGTAATCGACTCAATCACTGCCGGTGGTAAAGTTGACGCGCCAGTGCCACAACGTATCTTTTGGGCAACAATCGAGGGCGCTATTGCAGCTGCACTTGTTTGGATTGGTGGCACACAAGCAATCGAGGCCTTACAAGCCGGCGCCGTATCTACGGGCTTACCGTTTACTTTTGTATTGCTATTAATGTGTGTAAGTTTAATCCTTGGCTTACGAACAGAACCAAGACACTAAACTTGCCTTTAATTAATAAAAACGCCGCATTAGCGGCGTTTTTTATTTATAAGCTTTGCTCAAATTCAAATACCCGACATAAAGTCGGTGCTAAGCACGCTATATGAGTAATTCGCTGAGCGGCGTATCTGGGCGGTAATGATAAGCTATTTGCGCTTGTAGAAGCTCTGCGGTGGCTGTAGCGTCATTAAGCGCATTGTGGTTTTGATATGCTGGTAACGAATAACGAATGCGAGAGTCTGCTAAGCGCACAGAATCAATCTTAGAATTAAACAATCGCCCGAGTAACCCCTGCTTTGCTTTAAGTGCACGCGTTTCCAGATCTAGCGTGTCTATAACGGCAAATTCAAGCCCTTCACCTAAGCGTGCTTGCAAAGCTTGATATAAAAAGTGCCGTTCAATAGGCGCAAAATGAACCACAATAATTTTGCCTTTTAATGCTGCTAACAAAGGCTCCATAATCGTTGAAAAATCAGGTGCATCGCTCACTTCTGAATGAGTTATACCATGAATAACAATCGACTCTTCAGCAAGCTTACGCCTTGGTTGAACAATCCAATGTTGGCTATCTTTACAAAAAATACGCTTGGTATTAAATGGGATTAAACCAACACTGACTATATCGTCATTTTGATAATTTAGACCGGTTGTCTCAAAGTCAAGCGCTACGAAAGGAACATCACTAATTGGTGTGCTTAAATCACAAATAGCTGATTCATAAAACGCTTTAATCAGTGGCTGTTTGCTCTGTGCTAATAACTGTTGATACCGAGTCGGCCAATCAAGTTTTGCGCCTTGTTTTGCCATTACTTCATCCCTGTGTTGGCAGAGTATCTGAATTTAAGGAAGCTCTGCGCTTTATCTAAAATGGCAAACGCTTCTTTAAGGTTTCGCTGCTCAAAAGGAGAAAGTAAATGAGGCTCTAAGTCGTTATCTGGCGCTTCATCAAGCTTTTCTATTTGCCACGCTTGGTGTCTTATTCTGATCATGGCAATGTACTCTAAGGCGTCTCGTAAATCTTGTGCTTTACCTTCAGGGAGTAGTTTAGCTTCGATAATATCTTCTAAACGCTCGAATGAATTTTGTTTACGACTGCCTATCGCTAATGCATGCACGCGTATTACATCAGATAAAGGTGCAGTACCGCGGCGTTTTAAGTTCATAGATCGCTTGTGTTGACCATTATGCTCTAAAACAAAGTCTTTAAAGAAACCTAAAGGCGGCGTTCTGTTACGCGCATTTGCTGCAAGGTTAGCTAAGAAACGTTTATTCTTACGCCCTTCTGTTGCGATAAAGCGTTTGAGCTCATCGGCCCATTTGTTTTTACCGTAAACACCGTCTAAATCAAAAAAGATCGAGCTATGTAATAAAGCCTGCGGCTTAGGTTCGGCCATCCAACCTGCAAATTGTTCTTTCCACTGCTCGCGTGTTAAACGCCACTTTTTAAATGACGCCATAATTTCACCTTCACAGTACTTATAGCCACATTCAGCTAAACCATCACAAACAAAATCAGCCAAATTCTGGAAGTACTCGTCATGTAATTCCTCGTTAAAACTATTATCGAGGATGATGGCGTTATCTTGGTCGGTCACAATTAATTGCTCATCACGAGCCATTGAACCTAAAGCGATAAAGCAATAAGGAACTGGCGGCGGGCCAAACTTTTCTTCAGCTAAATCAAGTAAACGTTGTTTGAAGGTTCGGCCTATAACAGCCATTGCAGTACCAATCATGTGAGAGTTAGCGTCTTCGTTAACCATGCGTACAAACACATTAGGCAGCTGCCTTGCATAGTGAGCTAAATCTTCAACCGATTGCTGAGCTAATATGCCGCGTACTAACAATAAGCTACTTTGCGATTCGTAGCGTAAAATATCCGATAAAGAAATAACGCCAATCGGCTTTTTCTTAACGACTACAGGCAGGTGGTGAATATTATCTCTGAGCATTGCAAGCACGGCTTCAAACACATAGGCATTGCTATCAAGCAATACTAAGTCTTTTTGCATTATTTGCGCGGCTGGCGCTTCGTAACTTAACCCTTCAGCAATAACACTGGTACGTAAGTCACGGTCGGTAATGATGCCAACTACTTGGCCGTCGTCATCATCAGGATCATCACTAATAGGTTTATCTGCATCAGTAACCAGTACAGACGATACCGACTCTTGCGTCATCAATTGCGCAACCATTTGCACAGAGGCATCTTTTGCCACAGTGACAACATCACGGTGAAGAAGCGACTTAACCTTAGCGGTTGTTAAATCATTGCTGTCTGCTTGTTCAACAATTGCTTGGTGAAGGCGCACATTTCCATCGGCTTCAAAGAAATCTGCGAACACTTCGTACTCATCACAAAACTCGTTAAACAACTTAACATTGATGCAATAAACTAAGGTATCTTCAAGCGCCTTTGCCGGAAACCGCACTTTACGGTTCATAAGAAGGCCCATTGAACCAAAGATCCCACCGATAGTTAAACGGTTATATAAATCACCATCACGGCGATACATTTCAACAGCACCACTGCGTATAACATATAAATCAGCGATATCTTCGCCATAATTTAATATTTCAGTGCCTGCGCGAAAATAAGCGATTTCGA
The DNA here is from genome assembly GCF_004208935.1 of Pseudoalteromonas sp. CO109Y. Taxonomy (NCBI): domain Bacteria; kingdom Pseudomonadati; phylum Pseudomonadota; class Gammaproteobacteria; order Alteromonadales; family Pseudoalteromonadaceae; genus Pseudoalteromonas; species Pseudoalteromonas sp. CO109Y. The sequence continues at coordinate 85,397 of NZ_SGPD01000011.1, read as the reverse complement.
TTTGTGCAGCGAGTTTATTTACCGCCTCTTCAGGAAGATCATCAAAAGGGGCATGATCAGCAAGAAATTGGGCAATATCGACGTGTTCGGCTTGCATACGCGTACCTAGATTAAACCATTTGATTTAATTGTGAGGGTAATTGGCTATTTTTTCAAAGAAAAAATAGCCAATTAAGTAGGATTAAGCCTTTTCTAACTCTTCAGCCAGAAGTTTCGACTCATCACCTCTTGGTTTAGTAAAGCGAGCTAAACCAAGATAAATAACAGGCGTTAGATATAGGGTAAATAACACCGCCAGTGCTAAACCGCCAAATACTACCCAACCAATCGCGTTACGAGCCTCAGCCCCTGCACCGGTAGATAAAATAAGTGGTAATGCACCCAATAAGGTTGAAACTAGCGTCATCGCGATTGGGCGAAGACGAACCAATGCGGCCTCTTCTACCGCAACTCTAACCGAGCGGCCTTGGTCACGTAATTGGTCAGCAAACTCCACCAGCAAGATGGCGTTTTTAGCAATTAGACCAATCAGCATCACTAAACCAATTTGCGAGTAAATGTTTAATGATGTACCTGTTAAATACAGCGCTAAAATTGCTGATGTAATACCAAACGGTACAGTGATCATAACAACGATTGCACTATTCACACTTTCAAATTGTGCAGCCAATACCAGAAGAACAATTAAAAAGGCCAGAACATAGGTCACTAATACTTCATTGGCAGTTTCTTCAAAGGTTAATGCCTCACCTTTAAACGCCAAGCTGATGCCAGCAGGCAGAGATTGTTCTGAAATATCACGGATTTTTGTAACCAGCTCAGCAATAGTTACGCCCTCTGGCATTTCCATACTCAGTTCAATAGCACGGCGCTGCGCGTGGCGCTCAAGCTCAGCGGCAACACCTTCTTCTGTAATGGTTGCCACACTACTCAGTGGCACTAACTGACCATTGCGGCCACCAACATACAAGTTAGCTAAATCGCTCGGGTTTGTGATGGTTTGGTTTTGTGCTTGCAGCATAATCGGAATTGATTGGTCACCAATGTTTAAATCGGCAATATCATCACCATTGATTGCAGCGCGAAGTGTTACAGAGATATCACTGAGCGATACACCGAGCTCTTCAGCACGACGTCTATCAATATTAACGCGTAATTGTGGCTGTGACGGCTGATATGAAATACGAACAGGTGCTACTTCTGGCACTGCTTTTTCTATTTCAGCAGAGAAGTCTTGCGCGGCTTTAAAAATCTCGAGGTAGTCTTGGCCCAATAAGGCAAGCTCAATACCACCGCCTTGGCCACGCAAGTTCAAACTATTTGAACCACCTGGGTAACCAGCCGCACCAGGAATATTACCTAAAGGTTCACGTATTTTATTAATAATTTCTTGCTGACTAAAATGACGTTCGTCCCAATGTTTTAGCGGCACAGTAATAAATACAATGTTTGGATCCCATTGCCCAACCACAGTGTAAATAGACTCAATATCACCACTTTCAACATACGGCAGTAAGATGTCTTCCATTTGCACCGCTTGCCTGTCCATAAAGTTCAGGCCTACACCATCAGGACCACGGGCAAAAATACGAATTTTACCGCGATCTTCTGTTGGTAATAACTCGTTATCTAAATTGAAATACAGTGCCCCAGAGCCTGCAGCAACCAACAAACATGCAAAGAAGGTAATCCATGCATGCTCAAGTACACCATGTATTGTGCGCTTATAAACAGCGGCTAACACATGACCAACTTTTGCAAATGGATGAAAACCGCCCTGCTTTAATTTCAGTTTTGATGTCAGCGCAGGGACCAAAGACAGCGCTACAAAGCTTGATATGATCACAGCGCCAGCCAATACACCACCAAACTCTCTAAATAGTCGCCCAGCTGTTGATGGTAAAAACGCAATAGGCACAAACACCGCAGCTAATACGGCGGTTGTTGCCACAACAGCAAAGAATACTTCACGTGTACCAACCACTGCAGCTGCACGACGACCAAGACCTAAGCCCCGTTGACGTTGGATGTTTTCACTTACCACAATGGCATCATCTACAATTAGGCCAGTAGCTAACACGAGTGCAAGTAATGTAAGAATATTAATTGAGAAACCAAGCGCCCAAATAAGTGCTAAAGAGCCAATTAATGCCACAGGTATCGCAAATGCAGGAACCAGCGTTGCGCGCCATGAGCCAATAAACACCCACAGTGTGATCACCACTAGTAGCACGGTTAGTAACAGTGAGTTAATAACTTCATCAACTGAGCTTCTGATAAACTGAGCATCGTCAGAGGTTAAAGTAAATTCCATTTCAGGAAAACGTACTCGCATGCGCTCGATTAAAGTTAGCACTTCATCCGAAATTTCAATGGTATTAGATTGCGCCTGACGAATAATTTCCATGCCAATCACAGGTGTACCATTGAGCCTCACGAACGAACGCGGATCAGCTGGGCCAAAGTAAACAGCCGCAACATCGCCAATACGGGTATCGTCACGAACGATGATATCGGCTACTTGTTCTGCAGAGATTGACGTTGCATCAGCACGAACGATCACCTGTTGATCGCTTGATTTTAAACTACCCGCAGGCACATCAAAGGGAGCCTGACGAAGTACGTCGGCAATATCTGGTACGGTAAGGTTAAAGCTGCTTAGCTTAAGTGGGTCAATGCGCACTCTAAGAACCCGTTCGCGGTCGCCATTTAAACGAACATCGGCAACACCAGGAATGGTTAAAAACTGCGGGGCTAAGTCAACATCAACACGCTCTGTCAACGCCTCAAGGGATAAGCTATCACTTGATACCGTTAACGATACTACCGCTTCGGCATCGTTATCGGCTTTAATAATTGATACCCGTTCAACTTCTTCGGGTAATTCTCGCTGCACACGGGCCACCGATTCTCGTGTTTCGTTTGCAGCATCATCTAAATTAACACCAGGGCGAAACTCAACCACAATACGAGCATTGTTTTCTTCACTTTGCGCACGAATCGACTTTACACCACTTACCCTCGCAACTGCCCCTTCGAGCTTGCTAGTTACTTCGGTATCTACAGTCTCCGGTGAACCACCAGGGAAAGACGCTGATACTGTAATACGCGGTCTATCAACATCAGGAAGCTCACGTACTTCAACCCCTGCTATTGCAGCGATACCTGCAATAATAATGAGTAAGTTAAGTACCACAATTAAAACAGGGCGACGTATTGCCATTGATGGTAAGTCTTCCATCATAGGTTGCTGTTTCATCATTACTCCTTGGCTAGCTGCACTTCATTGATGAAATTAAGCTCTTGATTAGGTCTTAGGCGCTGAACTCCTTCTGTCACCAATAAGTCACCTTCGTTTAAGCCACCAGAGACTAGTAAACGCCCTGCTAAACGCTGCTCAATTTTTACATCAACACGAGTTGCTTTTTTATCGACACTCTTCCATACGTAAGGACCTGCTGCCCCCCACATCATCGCAGCTTCAGGTACTACGGCAAGCTCTTCACCTAGAATATTTATGTGTACACGAAAGCTCATACCCGGCATAAATTGCTGGGCATTATTATCAAGTTTGGCTTTTGTTCTAAGAGTGCGGGTTTGCGCATTGATACGCGAATCAAGCTCTGCCACCTGAGCAATGTAAGCTTTATCGCCTAACCAAGGCACCACTTCGACCGAAGATTTTTGTTTAAGCACTGAGATAGCGGCCTCTGGGGCATTAAAATTGATATAAAGCTCAGAAATATCATCGATAGTCGCAATGGCTGTTTGGGTTGTGATCCTGTCGCCTACTTCGACGTCAGTTAAACCCATAACACCACTAAAAGGAGCACGAACTTCGCGGTCTTCACGCTCTGTTTTCGCTTGCATTAACTGGACTTTTGCAAGCTCATAAAGTGTTTTCGCATCATCTAAATCACTTTGCGGCACCGCACCACGAGCGTGGCTTTCTTCAAGCCTTTTCATGGTGCGCTCAGCATCTTTTAAAGTAATTTCGGCTTCGATCAACGCTGCTTTTTGTCTACGTGAATCAAGCTCTAATAGTAAGTCACCTTTGGCAACGTTATCGCCTGGTTTAAAGTAAACAGCGGTGACTCTGTCCCCAACGGCTGGGTAAAGAGTGACTGAGTGAATCGCTTCAGCATTACCCACTGCTTTTATCTGATGTTTAGACTTTTCAACAGACACTGATTCTACAACTACATTAGCCGCCTCTGCGACGGAAACACAACTAATACAGGCAATTAAAGTCCATGTATGTAATTTGCCAATTGTCAAAATTTCACCTAAATAAGAATCGTTTTAATTGTTACGAAGTGTAACAGCTTTGTGATCAATAAAAAGCTGACTTCGTTTAATAAACAATTAGCCAAGCTGAATTAAACGCATACATCGCCTGTGTTTTCTAATTAGAAACGACAATGTGATGAATCGACCTCTTTTAAGTGTGCTTCGCTTGCTATGGTTACCTCTACACAATCAGATTGATCAGTTATTTGTTCCTTTTGAATTAGTGTAAAACTACCTTCTTGCTCTGATCTTAATGAATACTCAAAAGCTTCATTACTACCTTCTGATATAGCAGTTACTAGGCCGCCAACAAGTGCCCCTGCAACTGCCCCTGCAATCATCTCTTCGTGGTTGCCATCTAACTGATCAACAAAACCAATTGTAGAGCCTGCTGCTATACCCGTTTTAACGTTGGATGATAACTTAACCGGCTGAACCGATGTCACTTTTGCATAAAAGCGTTTAATCATCACATTTTGGTCGGCTCTATCTACCCCTTGTGTCGCGCAGCCACCTAAAAATAGTAAACCTAGCAGTAATTTATTCATTCTATTCTCATCCCATCAGTATAAAAGCTTAAGTTAGATACTATTCCTAACATCAGTTAGAGACTGTTTAAGATGTGTAAAAAACTGTATGTAGCAAAAACGGACAGACATAAAAAAACCCCAGACTATGCTGGGGTTTCTATCAATTTATAAAGCTAACAATTACTGTTGGCGCTGCGCTTCTTTTTGCGCTTTTTTAGCTTCTTTACGCTTACGAAGAACTTCTTGCGCTTCGTTACCGATGTGACCTTCACCACGCGCTTGTGCTAACTCGATTTGCTTTTGACGCTCAGCAAAACGTGCGCGTTGCTCTTCTGTTAGGCTGTCATGACAGTGATGACACGATACACCTTCCATGTATTCAGGCTTTTGCTTTTCTTCTTCAGTGATAGGCATACGACATGCGTGACATTGGTCGTAAGAACCTTTTTGTAAGTCATGATTTACCGCAACACGGTTATCAAATACAAAACACTCACCTTCCCACATGGTTTCTTCTTTTGGTACTTCTTCTAAGTACTTAAGAATACCGCCTTCAAGGTGGAATACTTCGTCAAAGCCTTGCTCTTTCATGTACGCAGTTGATTTTTCACAGCGAATACCACCGGTACAGAACATAGCAACTTTTTTGTGCTTTTCTGGGTCTAGGTTTTCTTTCGCCCATGCAGGGAATTCACGGAATGTTTTAGTTTTTGGATCAACCGCATTTTGGAAAGTACCGATCTCGATTTCGTAATCGTTACGCGTATCGATAAGAATCACTTCAGGGTCTGAAATTAATGCATTCCATTCAGCTGGTTTTACATAAGTACCCACTACTTCACGTGGGTCGATACCTTCAACACCCATAGTTACGATTTCTTTTTTCAGTTTTACCTTAGTACGGTAGAACGGGCATTCGTCATCGTATGACTCTTTAGTCACAATATTGTCTAGGTTTGGTTGTGAATCTAACCATGCAAGTAGGTTATCGATACCTTCACGTTTAGCAGAAACAGTACCGTTGATACCTTCAGCCGCAAGTAACAAAGTACCGCGTACTTCATTGTCTTCCATTACTTTAAGTAGTGGTTGGCGGATCGCTTCAAAATCAGGAAGGGCTACAAATTTGTAAAGTGCGCAAACAACAAAGTGCTCGCTAGTTACATTGTCTTTATGAACAGCAGTCATGGTTTTACCTTTTGCTTTAAATGCCCATGTGGGCGTTAACCGAATCGCAAATCCGGCGCATTGAGGGCGCGTATTTTACGCGAATTAGTGATAATTGCAAAAACTGATGCGAAATAGCTGTGTTTTTACTGTCTCCAAGTGAGGCAAGTGCGTTATAATGAACAGGATTTACAAATTTTGCTCATCGGAGATTACGCATTGCATTTTACTGAACTTGGGATTGATACACGCCTCGAAAAACAACTTGCGCATCAAGGCATCACCCAGCCCACTGACATTCAAGCTCACGCGGTACCAACAGCTATCGCAGGCCATGATATTTTTGCACAGTCAAAAACAGGATCGGGCAAAACGCTGGCGTTTTTATTACCTGCTGTACAGCGTGTAATGAAACAAAAAGCACTCAGTAAACGCGACCCTCGCGTTTTAATCGTTGCGCCTACCCGTGAATTAGCAACCCAAGTGTACAGCCAATTAAGGCTATTAATCGCCGGTACAAACATTAGTGCTGTAAAAGTACTGGGTGGTGAAAACTTTAATGACCAAATTAAAGCACTGCGTAAAGACCCTCATTTTGTAGTGGGCACACCGGGTCGTTTAGCTGACCATTTGAGTCAACGCTCATTACAGCTTTCAGGCTTAGAGCTGTTAATTTTTGATGAAGCTGACCGTATCTTAGATTTAGGCTTTACCGATCAAGTTAAAATGATCAACGAGCTTGCTGATCACCGTTTACGCCAAACGTTATTGTTTTCTGCAACTCTTGACCATGCACAAGTTGATGCCCTGTCACGTAACCTTTTACGTTCGCCAAAACAAATTCTGTTAAGTGCTTCTAACGAGCAACATAGTGACATTACCCAGCAGCTTTATTTAGCTGATCATTTAGATCACAAAGAAGCCCTACTTGAGCACTTTGTAAAACAAGACAATGTCGGACAATGCATTATTTTCACCGCAACACGTGCCGACACTCAGCGTTTAAGCCAATTGTTAAACGATAAAGGATTAAAAGCGCAAGCGCTTGCGGGTGACTTAACACAGGCCAAACGCCTTGAAATCATGGATGCCTTCAGCCGTGAAAACTTTAAAATCTTAATCACCACCGATGTTGCATCACGTGGTCTTGATTTATTAAGCGTGACCCACGTAATTAACTTTGACCTACCAAAACATGCTGAAGAGTATGTGCACCGTATTGGTCGTACTGGTCGCGCAGGCTTTAAAGGTACGGCTATTTCGTTAGTAGGCCCTAAAGATTGGCCTAGCTACAAAGCAATTAAAGCATTTTTAAATGATGAATTAAGCTTTTTCACCGTTGACGGCCTTGTTGGTAAATTTAAAGGTCTGCGTGAGAAAAAACCAAACACAGTTTGGAAAAAAGCAGAGAAAAAAGTGGCTGCAAAACCTGCAAAACCAAAACGCAAAGCAGCCCCTAAAAAACCAAAAGCCCCTATTCAAGCACCAATTGATGTAGATGGTTTTGCTCCAATGCGCCGTAAGAAAAAGCCAGAACAGGAATAACAATGAGTATTTTAGGAACCACACAAACCCTTTTCGTTAACGAAATGTCTAACGAAGGTGCTTATTTAGATGGCCGTGATTTAGGCGAAGTATTCTTACCAAGCAAAGAAATTGATTACGATCTAGAAGCTGGCGACAGCGTGCAAGTATTCATTTACTTAGATCACGCAGGTCACCCAACCGGCACTACTAAAAAACCTTTAGCTGAAGTGGGCGAATATGCCCTACTACGTGTTAAAGCAATTAATAGCACTGGTGCGTTTTTAGATTGGGGTCTCGAAAAAGACGTACTTGCGCCATACAACGAACAAAAGCCAAAAATGAAAGACGGCTTTTCTTACCTTGTACGCTTATACCTAGATAACGCCAGCCAACGTATTTGTGCATCGAGCAACTTTAATAAGTTTTTATCGAAAGAAGAACCAACTTACTCTGTAATGGAAGAAGTTGACTTAATCGTTGCCGGTAAAACAGACTTAGGCTACAAAGTACTCGTAAACGAAGCCCACATTGGCGTTGTTTATTACAACACGGTATTTAAAAAACTATTTGTTGGCCAGCGTTTAAAAGGCTTTATTCAAAAAGTACGTGAAGACGGTAAAATCGATGTATTACTTGAAAAGCCAGGTATGGGTAAAGTAAACGACTTAGGCGAAAAAATCTTAGCTAAATTAAAAGCCGAAGGCGGCGTACTTCACCTAGGTGATAAGTCAGACCCTGAAGCAATTAAAAAGACTTTCTCAACCAGTAAAGCAAACTACAAAAAAGCCATTGGCGGTTTGTTTAAGCAAGGTTTAATCGAGATTGAAGCAACGTCGATTAGATTGAAATAAGTTGCTAGTTGCTAGTTGCTAGTTGCTAGTTGCTAGTTGCTAGTTGCTAGTTGCTAGTTGCTAGTTGCTAGTTGCTAGTTAGCAAGATATTGGAAGTGTTTGAAAGAGTAAAGCGAAAGCTTTACTCTTTTTTAGTTTCAATAACTATATAATTCACATTTTGAGTTAATTAAATTTATCAAAAAAACCTAAATTAATCTGAACATACGAGATTTTATACTCGATGTTAAATGCATTCTAGTGATGTTGTTGGCCATATAGGCTGATCGTTATCGCTATACAATACACCAAAATTAATGTTTGTGAGTTTATTAAAATGAAATTGAAGTTCTAGCCATTCTTTTTCAAACGTTACAGATATAAACGAGCCATAATCATCAACAGAAGGTTCAGAGCCTAGTTCAGTCTTAATAATTGATATAACTTCGGCCATTGGCTTACCTATAAGTTGATAACCAAACAAAGCTGCACTTTTATTGTAAACTTCGATCCAGCCAAGACGATTATCATTGTCAATTTCAAAAGTCAGCTCTATTAAAAGCTGGTTAAACTGCAATCGCTTATTTTCTGAATCGGTGATAAATATTTTATCAGGTACACCTAACGCAGAAACAGCTTGCGTCTCTGTAAGACCAAATTGAATTGTGTCGATTCCATGCCCTAGTATGATTTCCATTAATTCAATCCTTTTAAGCGAAAACAGGTTTTTATATGCAATTAGATATTCGGCTCAACATATCTAAGCCTTGGTTTTGGTTCAAAATAAACCAAGAAGTTATTATCGTCGTTCGCTAAATAGACTCTTAAAACCAACTCACCGCCCCACGCTTGAAAGGCAATTCTTGTAATTTCTTCTTTATAAATATGAAATACTAACTCCGTTCCGTAAAATAACTTTACACTCACTGAGTTATTCATAAATGGTGAATGAGTAAATATTAATTTTTCGTTGTTCTCATAGGTCTTAATGAATGAGAATAGCCCTTCATCATGATCATATTCGCAAGAATAACCAAATCCTTTTTCAAAAAACTCTACTTCATCAGGAAACTCGTATGTCAATTTTACACCTTGCTACAACTGTAAATAATGTACAGTAAAGAGTTTTTGATTACGGGTAATTCTCTAGCTTTCATTAGCAAACAACCTAGCGTCTTCAAGTTGCCCTTCTGTACAAACCCACCGCCAATGAATGTCTTCAATCTTATTGCCTAGTATTGATAACTCTTTTTTTAAGCGGCTTCTATCTCTGGTAAGCCAAAACCAACCACTTAAATTATATCTCACAAAAATAGTTACTTTCGTTTCTTTAAAACTCTCATGATTTAACGAGTCGTTATATAAATCAACTATGTCTTTCTGAATATTTTTGTCCATAAGGAAGTCATTTGCTTCATCAATTTTATTCTCAAACAAATCTAAATACTTCCAATATTCGATGTAAGCTTTAACTAAAATAAGCTTAAGATCACTACCTGTCGGGGCATTCCTAGAAGCTTTTCTTGCAAACTCAAGCATTTCTTCGTTATCACCGCCCCACTTTTCAGATAAAGCAATGATCATGTGCATGTGTGCAGCCCAGTTATAAGAATCTCTAGCTATTGCTTCCTCATAATATTTAAATTTAAGTTCATCGCTATCTGAGTACCATGTAGCTACCATAATCAAGTATGCCCATGGTGTAGGATCCTCTGGTGTTTTATCTGCACATTCTAATAATACTTGCCTAGTTTTATCCAATCGCCTGAAAAAATCTTTCCATTGAGCTTCTGATATTTCAGCTCCACGACCATAGCCCCTTGCAGACCAAGACCATTGTAGTAAACGAGCACCATAACAAAGTAGAGCATCCCCGGAGTCTGGATGCGAATTTGTCCACTTATCTAAAGCTTGAGGAAACATTATTCGAGACATACTTACAGAATAAAAATAACGCTCCTCATGGCTATCTAATGTTTCAAATAACTCTTTAAGGTCACTGTATTGGTCAGGTTTATCTAAAACGTTGTAAGCTTTTATACATCCGTAAGCACATTGTCTACGTTTATTATTCTTATGTTTTCTATGGAAATACATCAACATAGATAAAATTGATAAAGCACACAAAATCAAAAAAATCATTCAAAATCCAAATTTAATAAATAAAGTTTAATGTAGTTTGTAAGTATTCAATGCCTACCAACAAACGCTAAAATCCAATCATGTTCTTCATCAGTTGATGCTTCTTTATTAACGAACTCTTATATTTCAGCTTTCATTGTTTATAATTCGGTAATACTCTCTTCTTGGGTTGATAAGTAGCTACTTAAAGAAGCAAAAAAGAATCGTTATGCATACTTTATCCAAGCATGTTGATATGTGTTAAGTGTCGATTATTACGAAACCTTCAGCCCAATAATCTTTACCAAGTGGGTAACACGATATATAGAAACCACTTTCGTCACAAGCAGCGGGGTTAATATTTGGAAAATCTCTAAACCCAGGTTGCTCTTTTAGCCTTCCAACAGCAGCAATGGCCTCTTGCTCAGAAGCATAAATCCCGATTGTCTTTACACATTCATTGTTTTCAGAAATTATGTGCAAATGCTCTAGTAGGTATACTTTATCCATAGAAACCTAACATTTAAATGGTGCGTTCATCGCGCATACTTTGCAAAGTTAACGCCAATTATCTGGTTTCTATATTTTTAACAAATTCCCTAAGTTATTACTACCACGAAGTTTTTTAAGACATCAAAGTCAAATTAAAATGAGTAATCTGATCGCAACGTTCACTTTCATTGATATATATGAAAAGAGCAGTTTAACAGTTGTTTCAACATGATATTTAGCCAATCTTTATAAACACTTTTTGATCGCTAGAGTTCTAGGGAATTCACCAGATTAAGTATTGTGAGGTTGCCCCAAAAACAAAAAGAGCATTGTATATAGCGCAATAAATCACGCTTACAATGCTCTTTAAAGACTACTTTAAAATAACGAGGTTATTTTAGTGAGTCATTAATTTCTTTTAGTGTTGCAACTGGGTCTGCCGATTGGGTGATTGGGCGGCCTACAACTAAATAGTCGCTACCATCTTCAACGGCTTGTTTTGGTGTCATGATACGTTTTTGGTCGCCTGCATCGCTGCCTGCAGGGCGAATACCCGGAGTAACCAGTTTAAAGTCTGCGCCAAGTTCTGCTTTTAGCTTTTTCGCTTCTTGTGCTGAGCACACTACCCCGTCAAGGCCTGACTCTTTGGCAAGTTTTGCTAGATAAATGACTTGCTCTTCTGGCGTTTTATCTACACCTAAACGAGTAAGCTCAGCGGCATCCATACTAGTTAGTACAGTTACTGCAATCAGTAATGGAGCATCATCACCAAACTGCTCTAAAGCTTGTTTTGCTTTAGTCATCATTTCAACGCCACCTGAGGCATGCACGTTAACCATCCATACACCCATTTTTGCAGCTGCGGTTACAGCTTTAGCTACTGTGTTTGGAATATCGTGAAATTTTAGGTCTAAGAATACATCAAAACCTAAGTCGATTAGTTCCTTAACAAAGCTAGGACCGAAATACGTGAACATTTCTTTGCCTACTTTAAGGCGACACGTATCAGGCGATAATTGCTTTACAAACGCAAGAGCTGTTTGTTGATCATCATAATCAAGGGCAATTAATACTTTTTTTGAATCTTCGACAGACATAACTTTCCTAAAAACTAATGGACTAATATGAATTAAAAACCGTCTATGCCACGGCTTGGAACAATTGTTTCCCAGTGCTTACAAGATGGACATACCCAATAAATGGTATGACTGGTAAAGCCACAGTGTTGGCACTGAAAATCAGGTTTGGTTGCGATATAAGACGTTACTAGCTTATCAATTTGATCGAGTACATCTTTAATATCGTTGTTTTGTTTAGCTAGTAGCTGTAATAAGAAGCTAAAGCCACGAATAGTCGGATGACGCTTTAAACTATCCGTTAAAAATTTGATTGCTTGCTCGATATGGCCTTGCTCAAGTAAAGCTTGGCAGTGTTTTATTTTTATTAATACGCCACCTTTATCGAGCAGTTCATTGAGCAATTCGTAAAACTGATGCGTTAAGTTTAGCTTTTGATAACTGAGCGCTAATTCTTCAATAAACACCGGCGCAAAAAACGTGAATTGGCTAATAAGCTCGCGCCAGTAGTAAATTGCTTTTACATAATCTTCTTTGGTGAAAGCACTATGGCCAAGCTCATACAACGGGCGAATGGCTTTATGGTTTAAGCTAATGGCTTTACGCATAATTTGCGTATCATTGTCTTGTAAGGCTGCTTCACAATAAAAATTGGCAATCGCTTTTACATGCTGAGGTTTAGTGAATAACTCACTGTGGGCCTCGTACATGTTAATGCCCTTTTCCCATTCACGGGTTTGTGAATAAAGATTAATAATTGGCTCTAAGGCTTCTTTATAGCCTGCCTTAACAAGCCATACTAAATGCTCTTCTGCACCATCTAACAAGCCTGCCATAATGTAATCTTCAGCAAGTTCTAAGCGGCTGGTTGCAGCTTGTTGCTCATCAAGACTTGGATGTTTTAATAGCAGTTCATGAATTTTAATGGCGCGGTCAAGTTCGCCTCGGCGGCGGAACATAGTTGCAAGCGTTGAATAGTGTTCAACAGAATCAGCGGCAACTTCGAGTAGATTAATAAGGTGCTCTAAGCCTTGGTCTTCTTCTCTGTCTAGGAGAAATTTAAGGCCTTTAGAATATTCAGAGGTAATTTGGCGATTAAGCTGATGAGCTTGGTTTTTAGCGCTGTTTTTACCCATTATCCAACCGTAACCGGCTGCAACGGGTAAAAGTAAAAACAGAAGCTCAATCATGATTAGGTGTCTTTATTAGCAACAAGCTTTTTATTGTTTTTTTCAGGCGCTAATTTTTTCTTTAAGCGATAATTTTGCCACTTTAACTGAGAAAACAGTGTAAAGCTTATAAAACAACCAATTGCGACACCTAAAATAAAGCAGATACTTATTACAACAGCTAGGGGCAAAGTATTACTGGCGATTAAATAATTGATTTGCACCAATTGTGGATTCTGTGAACCAAGTACAAACGCAATAAATAAACACAGCGCAATTAATACAATTTTTAATACCCTAAACAAGTAACTACTCCTGTATAAAACTAGGCAATACTCGCATTTACGCGGTCACGTAATTCTTTACCTGGTTTAAAATGTGGTACGTGCTTACCGTCTAACTCAACTGTTTCGCCAGTCTTTGGATTACGACCTGTGCGAGGAGAACGATAATGCAATGAGAAACTTCCAAAGCCACGGATCTCGATGCGATCTGAGCTAGATAATGAGCCGGCCATTTGTTCAAGAATTTCTTTAACGGCATTTTCAACATCTTTCACAGGGATGTGTGCGTGTTGCTCGGCAAGTTGTTCTATCAATTCTGACTTAGTCATAGCGTTTCCTTAAAGAGTGGTAAAGGAAGGGCAAAACTGCCCTTCCAATTTTAAAAGACTAGATATTAGTCTTTTTGAGCATTTTTGAATGCTGCAGCCATAGCGTTTTCGAACGCTGGCTCTTCTTTCTTAAGCTTCTCTAGTACTTCTTTCTCTTCTGCTTCGAAAAGAGCTTTAACAGATAAGCTTAAAGTGCGGTTCTTACGATCAACACCAACGTATTTCGCTTCGATTTCGTCGCCTGCAGAAACTACAGTAGTAGCATCTTCAACACGCTCTTGAGCGATATCAGCTACACGGATGTAACCTTCAACGCCTTCGATTAGCTCAACAGTTGCGCCTTTCGCATCAACTTCAGTCACTTTACCTTTAACAATAGCACCTTTTTTGTTTGCGTCCAGGTAGTTATTGAATGGGTCAGCTTCGATTTGTTTAACGCCTAGAGAGATACGCTCACGCTCTGGGTCAACTTGTAATACGATAGCAGTGATTTCGTCGCCTTTCTTGAATTCACGTACAGCTTCTTCGCCTGGCGTGTTCCAAGAAATGTCTGAAAGGTGAACAAGACCGTCAATACCGCCTTCAAGACCGATGAAGATACCGAAGTCAGTGATTGATTTGATCTTACCAGTAACTTGGTCGCCTTTGTTTTGTAGACGAGCAAATTCTTGCCATGGGTTAGCAATACATTGCTTAAGACCAAGAGAAATACGACGACGCTCTTCGTCGATTTCAAGAACCATAACTTCAACAGTGTCACCTAGTGAAACAACTTTTGAAGGGTGGATGTTCTTGTTAGTCCAATCCATTTCAGAAACGTGTACTAGACCTTCTACGCCTTCTTCGATTTCAACGAAACAACCGTAGTCAGTAAGGTTAGTTACACGACCAGAAAGCTTAGAACCTTCTGGGTAACGACCAGCGATAGCTGCCCATGGATCTTCGCCAAGCTGTTTAAGGCCTAGAGATACACGAGTCTTTTCTTTGTCGAATTTAAGAACTTTAACTGCGATTTCGTCGCCAACATTAACGATTTCTGAAGGGTGCTTAACACGCTTCCACGCCATGTCTGTGATGTGTAGTAGACCGTCAACACCACCAAGGTCAACGAACGCACCGTAGTCAGTAAGGTTCTTAACGATACCTTTAACTTCTTGACCTTCAACAAGGTTAGCAAGAAGTTCTTCACGCTCTTGTGAGTTCTCTGATTCGATAACTGCACGGCGAGAAACAACAACGTTGTTACGTTTTTGGTCAAGCTTGATTACTTTGAACTCAAGCTCTTTACCTTCAAGGTGAGTTGTGTCACGTACTGGACGAACATCAACAAGTGAACCAGGTAGGAAGGCACGGATTGAATCAACTTCAACAGTGAAACCGCCTTTAACTTTACCGTTGATAACACCAGTAACAGTCTCTTGCTCTTCACATGCTTTTTCTAAGCGGATCCACGCTTCGTGACGCTTCGCTTTCTCACGAGAAAGGATAGTTTCACCGAAACCGTCTTCGATTGCGTCTAAAGCAACATCTACTTCGTCGCCAACAGCAACTTCTAGTTCACCAGCAGCATTTTTGAATTGCTCAGCAGGGATTGCACTTTCAGATTTAAGACCAGCATCAACAAGTACGATGTTGTTCTCGATTGAGATAACAGTACCTTTAACGATAGAGCCTTGCTCTGCTTCAAAACCCTTAAGGCTTTCTTCAAATAACTGCGCAAAATTTTCTGACATTATACGTCTCTAAATAATTAAATAACCAATTAGCAACCATGCTGCATGGGGTTGTTAAAATAGCACTAGCTTCCTGCCGGTACCTTAATAAATTACTTTTAAGCTTTTGGAAGCTTTCCTGCAAGTACTGCTTCGTCGAGTAAAGTTACTACTTTATCAAACACTTGCATTGCATTAAGCTCGCTAGTATCAAGCTCAATGGCGTCTTCTGCAGGAACAAGCGGCGCAACTTCACGCGTCATATCACGGTGATCGCGAGCTTTTATGTCCTCAAGTAGACCACTTAGTGTAACATCAAGACCGCGTTCGTTCAACTCAGCAAAGCGACGACGAGCGCGCTCTTCAGCTGATGCGGTTAAATAAATCTTCAATGGTGCATCTGGGAACACAACTGTGCCCATGTCACGACCATCGGCAATTAAGCCGCTCTCAGTACGAAACGCACGTTGACGACGTAATAATGCTTCTCTCACCCGTGGTAATGCAGCAATTTTTGATGCCGCAGCACCCACTTCTTCGTTACGAATTGTGGTTGTGACGTCTTCGCCTTCCAAGACAATTTTAGAAGTATGCGTTTGGCTATCGACCAAAAACTGTACATCTAAGTTTGCAGCTAGCGGAACTAGTGCATCTTCATTATCTAGTTCAATTTGATGATGAAGCGCTGCAAGTGACAGCACACGGTAAATCGCTCCACTGTCTAATACATCCCAACCTAATTTCTCGGCTAACAAGCGACAAACAGTTCCTTTACCTGAACCACTTGGGCCATCGATGGTGATTACGGGCATTGATAACGCCTGCATTTATAACCTCCTGCAATGCACACCAAAATAAAACCGCGATATTATACGCCAGTTCTAGAAATAGATCCGCATTTAGAATGTAACTTTTTATATTTTCTTCTGTTTTATTGACTTGAAACAGACTCTAGTACTTTGAAAAACGTTGGAAAAGTTTTGTATGTACACTTAGGATCGTTAATGGTTATCGGCTTTCCGCCAACGGCAACCATTGCAAAACACATGGCAATACGGTGATCGTTATAGGTATCAATCGCTACATCGTTAAATGTTTCTGGTGGTGTAATTTCGATGAAATCTTCACCTTCAACCACTTCTGCACCAACTTTACGAAGCTCAGTCGCCATGGCATATAAGCGATCTGTTTCTTTTACACGCCAGTTATAGATATTACGAATAGCTGTTTTACCTTTAGCAAAAAGCGCAACAGTGGCTAGTGTCATTGCCGCATCAGGGATTGCATTGGCATCAATATCGACCGCGTTTAGTTCGCCTTTACGAACCACCAGCTTTTCATCATACCAATCGATTTTGGCGCCTACTTGCTCCATAACTTTGGCAAAACCAATATCACCTTGAACAGATGCCGCACCTACCCCGTTAATTTCAATTTCGCCACCTGCTATTGCAGCCGCCGCAACAAAATAAGAGGCGCTTGATGCATCACCTTCAACCATAATGCGCTCAAGTGCTTGATACTGCTGACAGCCTTCAACGTAAAATGTTTCGTAATTGTCATGGCTTACTGTAACGCCAAAACGCTTCATTACATCTAGGGTAATATCAATGTATGGCTTTGATACCAGCGTGCCTTTAATGGTGATTTCTGTATCGCCATTAAATAATGGCGCTGCCATTAGTAACGCTGTTAAGAACTGGCTAGAAATGCTGCCATCAATTTCAACTTTACCACCGTTGATTTTGCCGCCTTTTATGGCCAGTGGTGGGTAATCTTTATGCTTAAGGTATTCAACATCACCACCCAGAGCTTGCAGTGCATCAACCAAATGGCCGATTGGACGCTCTTCCATACGAGGCTCGCCCACCAGCTGGTACTCGCCATCTACAGCAGCTAAAACCGCTGTCAGTGGACGATAAGCTGTACCGGCATTACCTAAAAATAAAGGCTCGCTTGGGGTTTTAAATTTACCTGCAACACCCTCTACGGTGGCCACTGTTTTATCTTCATTAAGCGATACATTTACGCCTAAAAGATTTAATGCACCTAGCATGTGACGAATATCATCACTATCTAGTAGGTTTTCAACAACCGTTGTGCCCTCAGCAAGAGCAGCTAGTAACAAGATACGGTTTGATAAGCTTTTTGAGCCAGGTAGTGTCACACTACCATTTACCTTTGTAATCGGTTCAAGACGAAGCTGTTCCATAATTAGCTGTTCTCCTTGGCGAATTTTTCCATAAAATTAACCAAGGCTTGAACACCTTCAAGTGGCATCGCATTATAAATGCTTGCGCGCATACCACCGACAATACGGTGACCTTCAAGGGCTAATAAGCCAGCTTCTTTTGACTCACTAATGAATTTATCATTCAGAGATTCGTCGTTTAGCCAAAACGGTACGTTCATACGCGAACGGCAATGCTTAGCAACTTTGTTGCTGTAAAAATCTGAGCTATCAATGTAGTTGTAAAGAAGTTCTGCTTTTGCGATGTTTTGTTCTTCCATCGCTTTAACGCCGCCGTTTGCTTCAAGCCATTCAAATACTTCAGCAGCTAAGTACCACGCGAATGTCGGTGGTGTGTTATACATGCTGCCTTGTTTTGCTTCTAAGGCGTAATCAAGAATACCTGGCTTTGCAAGACCTTCACGCTCAAGAAGCGTTTTGCGAACAATAACAATCGATAAACCAGATGGGCCAATATTCTTTTGTGCGCCAGCGTAAATAAGATCAAACTGATTTACGTCAAACTCGCGCGATAAAATAGTCGATGACATATCAGCCACAATCGGTGCTGATGGGTGTGATGGTACGTCAAAAATTTCTATGCCATCTACGGTTTCATTCGGACAATAGTGAATGTAAGACGCATCAGCAGGTAATTCCCAACTGCTTGCTGGTTTTATAGAGAACTGGCCATTTTGCTGCTCATCATCACGTACATTGATGCTTTCAACTGCTGTGAATTTTGCCGCTTCTGAAGTAGCCCCTTTAGACCATACACCGTTTTCACAGTACACAGCTGGCTTATCATCAAGGTGAAGGTTCAGTGGTACAGCACTGAATTGACCACGGCCACCGCCGTGCATAAATAACACTTCAAACTCATCGCTAATATTCATTAAACGACGCAGGCTTGCTTCACATTTAGTGGTAAGCGCTAAAAAGTCGCTGCTGCGATGGCTAATTTCCATCACAGAGACACCTAAACCTTGCCAATCTATAAATTCTTTTTGTGCTTTTTGCATAACTGCCGGCGGTAGCATTGCCGGTCCTGCACAAAAATTATACTTAGTCATTACTTTGCCTCATTCCAGTAATTATAGTGCGGATAAAAAAAGCGGCCGAAGCCGCTTTTTAAATCAATGTTATTCTGAAGGTGGGTTATCACCCGTTTCTTCAGTATTGGTATCGACTACTTCAACGGCCTCGCCTTCGATGGCTTCAAGCTCATCAACTTCGATTTCTTCGATACGTTGTAAACCAACTACTTGCTCTTCGTCAATAGTTCGTATCAAAATAACGCCTTGAGTGTTACGACCAACCGTAGAAACCTCGTTTACACGGGTACGTACTAAGGTACCGCGATTCGAGATAATCATGATTTCGTCGTTATCGTCAACTTGTACTGCACCAACCACAGCGCCATTACGCTCGCTTACTTTGATTGATACAACACCTTGTGTTGCACGGCTTTTCGATGGGTAATCTTCAAGTGCTGTACGCTTACCGTAACCGTTTTCTGTCACAGTTAGGATTGCACTATCTGACTTAGGTACGATTAACGACACAACGCGTTGGTCGTCAGCCATCTTAATACCACGAACACCTGTTGCTGTACGACCCATTGGACGTACACCTTTGAAGCGGATTTCTGGGTTACCGTTTTCGTCTAGAACTGGGTTACCATTTTCATCAACAACTTCTGTCTCTTCTGCTTCTTTAAAGCGAACAACTTTACCAGCATCAGTGAATAGCATGATTTCATTCGTGCCATCAGTGATATCAACACCAATTAGGCTATCGCCTTCATTTAGGTTAACTGCGATGATACCGCTCGCACGTTGACGGCTGTATGCTGTGAGTGGTGTTTTCTTAACCGTACCAAACGCTGTTGCCATGAAGATGTATTTATCTTCTTCGTACTCACGTACTGGTAAGATAGCAGTAATACGTTCATCAGCTTCAAGAGGTAATAAGTTAACAATTGGCTTACCACGCGCTGCACGGCTTGCTAATGGTAACTGATATACTTTCAACCAGTATAAGCGACCTGCTGTTGAGAAACATAAGATTGTATCGTGCGTGTTAGCAACTAATAGACGTTCGATGAAGTCTTCATCTTTCATCTTCGTTGCTGATTTACCTTTACCACCACGACGCTGTGCTTCGTAGTCAGATAATGGTTGATACTTAACGTAACCTTCATGAGAAAGCGTTACAACAACGTCTTCTTCATTGATTAGGTCTTCAAGGCTAATATCGTGAGCAGCTGCACTGATTTCAGTACGACGTTCGTCACCATATTGCTCTTTAATTTCTACTAGCTCGTCGCGGATAACTTCCATTAGACGCTCTGGGCTTGAAAGAATATGTAAAAGCTCAGCAATTAGATCAAGTAAGTTTTGGTACTCGTCTAAGATCTTCTCATGCTCAAGACCTGTTAGTTTGTGTAAACGTAGGTCTAGGATTGCTTGTGCTTGTTGCTCAGATAAATAGTACTGACCGTCACGGATACCTAAATCAGCCGCTAACCAATCAGGACGTGCTACGTTATCTTCACCTGCTTTTTCAAGCATTGCTTTAACAGTGCCTAGTTCCCAAGGACGTGCTGTTAGTGCAGCTTTTGCTTCTGCTGGTGTTGGTGACTTACGAATAAGTTCGATAATTGGGTCGATATTCGCAAGGGCAATCGCTAAGCCTTCAAGCGTATGAGCACGGTCACGGGCTTTACGTAAATCAAATACGGTACGACGTGTAACAACTTCACGGCGGTGTACGATAAACGCTTCAAGCATTTCTTTTAAGTTGAAACACTTAGGTTGGTTGTTATCAAGTGCAACCATGTTCATACCAAACACAGTTTGTAACTGAGTTTGTGCATATAGGTTGTTTAAGATTACTTCACCAACATCACCACGTTTGATTTCGATAACGATACGCATACCGTCTTTATCTGATTCGTCACGTAGTGCGCTAATACCTTCAATCTTCTTATCTTTAACAAGCTCTGCAATCTTTTCAATAAGGCGAGCTTTGTTAACTTGATAAGGGATTTCGTGAACGATGATTGTTTCACGACCGGTTTTTTCGTCAACTTCGATTTCAGCGCGAGCACGGATATATACTTTACCACGGCCGGTTAAGTACGCTTGCTCAATGCCTTTTTTACCATTGATAATCGCCGCAGTCGGGAAATCTGGACCTGGGATATATTCAATAAGGTCAGCAATTGACATATCAGGGTTTTGAATAAGCGCTAAACAACCATTGATAACTTCTGTTAAGTTATGAGGTGGAATGTTTGTCGCCATACCAACCGCGATACCTGAAGAACCATTTACTAATAAGTTAGGTACTTTAGTAGGTAATACGTCAGGAATTTGCTCAGTACCGTCGTAGTTAGGTACGTAATCAACCGTTTCTTTTTCTAAATCAGCTAATAATTCATGTGACATTTTCGCCATACGGACTTCCGTATAACGCATTGCTGCCGCAGAGTCACCGTCAACAGAACCAAAGTTACCTTGGCCATCAACAAGCATGTAGCGTAATGAGAAAGGCTGCGCCATACGAACGATAGTGTCATATACCGCGCTGTCGCCATGTGGGTGGTACTTACCGATTACATCACCAACAACACGTGCTGATTTCTTGTAAGGTTTATTCCAATCATTATTGAGTTCGTTCATTGCAAACAGAACGCGGCGGTGAACTGGCTTTAAGCCGTCACGTACGTCTGGCAATGCACGTCCTACGATTACACTCATTGCGTAATCAAGGTAGGAGTTTTTTAATTCATCTTCAATATTGACTGGCAGAATTTCATTGGCGAGATCAGTCATTTGATTTCACATTCCTTCAGTATTGACTCATTAAGAGGCAAACCGCCGTCTTAAGAGCTTTAGTTATTATTTCCAGACCATGCTATCACAATTTATTTAGATTTACAGGCGCTAAATCTTTGCGATTTATTAATTTCCCCCTATATAATGGCCTCAGATTAACGAGGAAGTTTTTTATGACCGAGCATCAAAATGTAGATAATGCAGAAATTGCAAAGTTTGAAGCCATCGCAGAACGTTGGTGGGACCGCGACGGAGAGTTCAAACCCCTTCATGAAATAAATCCTCTACGTTTGGATTTTGTCGCTGATAAAGTAGGCGGCCTATTTGATAAGGAAACCTTAGATGTTGGCTGTGGTGGCGGCATCTTAAGTGAAAGTATGGCGCGTATGGGCGCTAAAGTAACCGGCATCGATATGGGTCAAGAGCCACTTACCGTTGCTAAGTTACATAGTTTAGAAACAGGCGTACCTGTTGATTATATAAAAGTACCTGCAGAGCAATTTGCTGCTGAGCACCCTGCTCGCTTTGATGTAGTGACTTGTATGGAAATGCTTGAGCATGTTCCTGACCCTGCTTCTATTATTCGTGCTGTCGCTGAGCTTGCTAAACCGGGCGCCGATGTATTCTTTTCAACATTAAATAAAACACCAAAAGCTTATTTGTTTGCTATTGTCGGTGCTGAAAAGCTTTTGAAAATGGTACCTGAAGGTACACATGATCATAAAAAGTTTATCAAACCTGCACAGCTTATTGCATGGGCAGAAGAAGCGGGATTAAAAGTACGCGCCAGTACCGGCCTTCACTATAACCCGTTTTCTAAGCAGTACAGCTTAAATGATGATGTAAGTGTTAATTACATCCTGCACTTTGAGAAACTAGCCTGATGAGTGGTGTGCAAGCACCCTCTATCGATTTTGATGCGTTTATCTTTGATTTAGATGGCACACTACTCGATACCGCGGATGACTTAGGTGGTGCATTAAACCGAGTGTTAGCAGATGCCAATGTGGCGCCTGTTGCTGAGCATGTTTATCGCCCTGCAGCTTCTAACGGTGCAAATGCATTATTAGAAGTGGGCTTTGGTGATAAATGGCCTGAACTTGAACAACTCGCCTTGCGTCAGCAGCTTCTTGACTACTACGCCGAAGATATTGCTGTGCACAGTAAATGTTTCAATGGCATAGAACAGCTTTTAATTGCACTTGAGCAAAACAATATTAAGTGGGGCATTATGACTAATAAGCCCGGCTTTTTAACTGAGCCCTTAGTGCAAGCTATTCCCTCTTTGCGTGATGCAAAGGCGGTTGTGAGTGGCGATACATTAGCAGTGTCAAAACCATCACCGGATCCACTATTACACACCGCTGAGATCTTAGACGTTGATCCGAGCCGTTGTTTGTATATCGGTGATGCTGAACGTGATATTCAAGCTGCAAAAGCGGCCAATATGTACAGCGCAACAGCGTTATGGGGTTATATACCCAGTGTAGATGCCGCACTTGGCTGGCAAGCGGATTTCAATTGGCAAACGCCGATTGATGGTTTTAACCATATATAGTGTTATTTGATAACTGAAACACCATATATTGTGATTTGATTTACTTTTGAGCATTCATTGATGATAAAAAAATCAGTCAAAATTTATTTTTAAAAACGGTAAATTTTCTGGATCTTTTGTTGATTTCTACAAATTTCGTCGTCTATGAATGTTCAAAGGTTAATGGTCACTAACACAATGCGTTTATCCAATAGTTATCCACAAAATGGGGCAATTCTATCCCTTGCAAAACAGCGCAGACCACACTATCTTGTGATCTGCAATTTAAACAACACCAGATATTGTGGCTAAATGTTATTCAATTAGATCACCCTGGCGTTTAATAATAATAATTACATAAAGAATACCTTTGTCTTTACAACTATAATTTCCCAAGGAATACAGGCAAAACTATGAACCAACAGCTATCTGTAAGCAAACGTGACGGCCGTAAAGAGTCACTTGATCTAGATAAGATCCATCGCGTGATCGCTTGGGCCGCAGAAGGTCTAGAGAATGTGTCTGTCTCACAAGTTGAATTAAAATCACATATTCAATTTTACGACGGCATTCGTACCGATGACATTCATGAAACAATCATCAAAGCTGCAGCTGATCAGATCTCTAAAGATACGCCTGATTACCAATACCTAGCTGCTCGCTTAGCTGTATTCCATTTACGTAAAAAAGCGTACGGTCAATTTGAGCCACCACGCTTATACGATCACATCACGAAATTAGTTGAAGACAAGCGTTATGATCAACATCTACTTGTTGATTATACCGAGCAAGAAATTGACGAGTTAGATGCTTACATCGATCACAACCGTGACTTAAACTTCAGCTACGCTGCTGTAAAGCAACTTGAAGGTAAGTATTTAGTTCAAAACCGTGTTACTGGTGAAATCTACGAAAGTGCACAGTTTTTATATATCTTAGTTGCTGCAAGCTTATTCTCTGATTATCCAAAAGAGACACGCCTTGATTACATCAAGCGTTTTTATGATGCAGTATCTACATTCAAAATTTCATTACCTACACCTATCATGGCTGGTGTACGTACCCCTACACGTCAGTTCAGCTCATGTGTACTTATTGAATGTGGTGATAGCCTAGATTCTATTAATGCAACATCGTCTGCGATTGTTAAATACGTTTCACAACGTGCAGGTATTGGTATTAATGCCGGTCGCATCCGTGCGCTTGGTAGCCCTATTCGTAACGGCGAAGCGTACCACACAGGTTGTATTCCGTTTTATAAGCACTTCCAAACAGCAGTTAAGAGCTGTTCACAAGGTGGTGTTCGTGGCGGCGCAGCAACGTTGTTCTACCCACTTTGGCACTTAGAAGTTGAAAACCTACTTGTTCTTAAGAACAACCGTGGTGTTGATGATAACCGTGTACGTCACCTTGACTACGGTGTGCAGTTCAACAAATTAATGTATAGCCGTTTAATCAAAGACGATTACATCACATTATTTAGCCCTTCAGATGTACCAGGTCTATACGATGCGTTCTTTGAAGATCAAGCAAAGTTTGATGAGCTATATATCAAATACGAACAAGACGAGTCAATTCGTAAAAAACGTATTAAGGCGATTGAGTTATTCTCAATGTTTGCACAAGAGCGTGCGAGCACAGGTCGTATCTACTTACAAAACGTTGACCACTGTAATACGCACAGCCCGTTCATCTCGACTGTGGCACCTATTCGTCAATCTAACTTATGTTTAGAAATTGCATTACCAACTAAGCCACTTAGCAATGTAATGGATGAAGAAGGTGAAATTGCACTTTGTACGCTGTCGGCGTTTAACTTAGGTGCAATTGAATCACTTGATGAATTAGAAGAGCTTGCTGAACTTGCAGTACGTGCCCTTGATAACTTACTTGATTTCCAAGACTACCCTGTTCCTGCGGCTAAAAACGCGACCATGGGTCGTCGTACGCTAGGTATTGGTGTTATTAACTACGCGTACTACTTAGCGAAAAATGGTAAGCGTTACTCAGATGGCAGCGCAAATGCCCTAACTCACAAAACATTTGAAGCAATTCAATATTACCTAATGAAAGCGTCAAATGAGTTAGCGAAAGAACGTGGTGCGTGTCCTAAATTTAACGAGACAACGTATTCTCAAGGCATTATGCCAACAGATACTTACAAACGTGACCTAGATCAGTTCTGTGATGAGCCTCTTCACTTAGATTGGGATTCATTACGCGAAAGCATTAAAGAGCACGGTATGCGTAACTCAACGCTATCTGCCCTTATGCCTTCAGAGACATCATCGCAAATCTCTAACGCAACAAATGGTATTGAGCCACCACGTGGTCATATCAGCGTTAAAGCAAGTAAAGATGGTATCTTAAAGCAAGTAGTGCCAGATTATGAAAATCTGAAAGATAACTACGAGCTACTGTGGGATATTCCTTCAAACGATGGTTACCTACAACTGGTTGGTATTATGCAAAAATTCGTTGACCAAACGATCTCTGCAAACACTAACTATGATCCATCTAAGTACGAAGGCGGTAAAGTACCTATGAAGGTGCTATTAAAAGACCTACTGACTGCGTACAAACTTGGTGTTAAAACCCTGTACTATCACAACACACGTGATGGTGCATCAGACTCTCAAGATGAGTTAACACCAGAGGTAGAAGATGACGGTTGTGCAGGCGGCGCTTGTAAAATCTAATTAAATTAATAACATAACAAAAGCGGGCTCATTAGCCCGCTTTGTCCTGACTGTTTTTTGAGAAATCACTATGTCATATACAACTTTTAGCCGAAATCATAATAACCAATTACAAGAACCGATGTTTTTCGGCCAAACGGTAAACGTGTCACGTTACGACCAACAAAAGTACCCTATCTTCGAAAAGCTAATTGAAAAGCAACTTTCGTTCTTTTGGCGTCCTGAAGAAGTTGATGTAAGTAAAGACCGTCTTGACTTCCAAGCGTTACCAGAGCACGAAAAGCACATCTTTTTAAGCAACTTAAAATATCAAACGCTACTTGATAGTGTGCAAGGTCGTTCACCTAACGTTGCGTTACTACCTATTGTGTCTATTCCTGAGCTAGAAACTTGGATTGAAACATGGGCATTTAGTGAAACTATTCACAGCCGTTCATACACACACATTATCCGTAACGTTACGCAATCTCCTGAACTTATCTTTGACGATATCGTAAGCAACGAGAAAATCAGTGAGCGTGCTGATGCGGTAACTAAGTATTACGATGATTTAATAAACATGATTTCTGTTTACAACCTATATGGTGAAGGTAAACATGTGATCAACGGTGAAGAAGTTAAAGTCAGCTTATTTGACCTTAAAAAGCAACTTTACCTTGCAATGATGTCGGTTAACATCTTAGAAGCGATTCGTTTCTATGTAAGCTTTGCTTGTTCATTTGCTTTCGCTGAGCGTGAATTAATGGAAGGTAATGCAAAAATCATCAAGCTAATCGCCCGTGATGAAGCGTTACACTTATCTGGTACACAGCACATCTTGAACATTATGCAAGAAGGTAAAGACGACCCAGAAATGGCAATCGTTGCAGCACAATGTCGTGAAGAAGCAATTCAGATGTTTGTTGAAGCAGCAGAACAAGAAAAAGATTGGGCAGAATACTTGTTCAAAGATGGTTCTATGATTGGTCTTAACAAAGATATCTTATGCCAATACGTTGAATACATCACTAATGCACGTATGACTGCAGTAGGCCTACCTGCACAGTTCGAAAGTAAGAGTAACCCTATTCCGTGGATCAACTCTTGGTTAGTATCAGACAACGTTCAAGTTGCTCCACAAGAAGCTGAAATCAGCTCTTACCTTGTTGGTCAAATTGACTCTCAAGTTGATGCATCTGACTTTGGTGACTTCGACCTGTAATGAGCTCAAACAAAACTGCAGAGGTTATCCTTGCAGGAACAGACAGCCAGAATCTTGAATTTGATTCTGGCTGTTCATCTCTCCTTGAATGCCTAGAACAAAACAAAATAGATGTCCCCTACCAATGCCGTGAAGGTTATTGTGGCGCTTGCCGTGCAAAATTAGTTGAAGGTGATGTGAGCTACAATCAAGAACCGCTTGCGTTCGTTCGAACAGGCGAAGTATTGCTGTGTTGCAGTAAACCCAATGGAAAGGTAACAATAGAGCTTTAATGCCAAATAAGCTCACTGGTTTGGTAGAAATTTTCTTTATCTGACACACTCACCATTTGTTGATCAATCGTAACATCCCACTGTAAGTTTTTAGTTAGATGACCCGCTAACTCCTCAATGAAATTTTTATCAAATGCAATTAAATGACCATTATTGATAAGTTCCAACTGGTGCTCATTTTCTTTAAGCCAGTCGTTATTTAAGGTTGTCACGACCCATAGTTCATCGACCCGCTTAGCGATTTTGTTGAGCTGTAAAATATCTGGTTGGTCAACAACAAGCCATGTTTGATAATGATCATCAAGCGCTTTTATTGACACATCTGGTTCACCATGACTGAACCTTGCATTCAATATGGCTGTTTCGTTGTGTGAAAATAAGCAATAACTTAAAAGTTTAAGTACAAAGTGTTGATAGCTTTCACGACGATCACAAGCAGTGGTAAACACCTCTTTATGATTGCGGTGCTCTCTTAAATCAGCAATGGTGAAATTTGCTTTAAATACCCTATTTTTATCAGACATAAGATTTGGCCATCTCAGTGTAACAGTCTAAGTATAGTGTATGGTGTTAAAATCGCGACTTAGGGTTAAGGTATAGGTAAAGTTATAGTATAACGTTATTGCAGTTAAAAAGTTGCGGTGTTATATTATATCACCACAATCAACAACAAACTTAGAAGTAGTAATGATGAAACAAGTTTCAATTCTTTCTAGTGCTGTTGCCGCTGCGCTGTTTTCTCAATCAACAATGGCTGCTGTGATCACAGGTCAAGTATTAGATAAAAACCAACAACCTATCAGCAATGCTGAAATACATGTACACGGCAAATCACAAAGCGTTGTCACTGACAAACAAGGTCAGTTTAAAATTGATGTAGACAGTAAAGGTCAGCTTCACATCAGTAAAAACAATTTCATCGATAAGCGTGTTGCTATTAATGCCGAAGACCAAAATGTTGTGGTTACGCTTACACCAACATCAGTTGAAACTGTTGTTGTTTATGCATCAGCACTTCATAAAAATAGTCTTGAAATGATTTCGCCTGTGAATGTTTTAGCCGGCGATGAGTTAAAAAACAAAGCAAAACCGACATTAGGTGAAACACTAAAAGGTTTACCGGGCGTTAATGCTAGCTACTTTGGCCCAGTTTCATCAAGCCCTATTATTCGTGGTTTAGATGGTCCGCGTGTGAAGATCACCCAAAATGGCCTTGATAGCAGTGATGCATCTCGTATCGGCCCTGACCACGCAACATCAAATGACAGCCTAGCAGCAGAGCAAATCGAAGTACTTCGCGGCCCTGCTACCCTACTTTATGGCTCTGGCGCTATCGGTGGTGTGGTGAACGTTGTTGATAACCGTATTCCTACCGATAACATTGAGTCTTTAACCGGTGCTGCACAATACACACACGATACAGTATCAAATACCAACACCTATGCTGCAAAACTTGAAACCGGTAATGATGGTTTCAACTTCCATTTTGATGGTACAAAGCGCAAAGGTCACGATTATGACACGCCAAACTTCGAGCTTCCTGAGGAACATGAAGAGCACGAGGAGCATGAAGGTGAAGAGCATGAAGAACACGAAACAGCTAACAGCGTAGAAAACACCTTTATCGATAGCCAAACAGTTAACTTTGGTACGAGTTACGTAGGCGATCACCTAACGCTAGGTGTGTCATTCGGCCGCATCGAAACAGATTACGGTATTCCTGCTCATGAGCATCATCATCATGAAGAAGAGGAAGATCATGACGAACATGAAGGTGAAGAAGAGCACGAAGAATCGGTATTTGCACAGCTAGAGCAAGACCGCTGGCAAGGTTACATGAGCTATGCACTTCATGATAACTGGATTGAAAATATCTCACTACGCGTTGGCTACACAGACTACAAACACGCTGAAATTGAAGATGGTGAAGTGGGCACGGTGTTTACAAACAAAACAACCGAAGCACGTGCAACCGTTGAGCACAAGTTAGGCCTTTGGCACGGTATGGCTGGTTATCACTACACTGAGTCTGACTATGATGCAGATGGTGAAGAAGCCTTTACGCCAGCAAGTGTTACTAAAACAAACGCGTTATTCGTTCTTGAAGAGCGCCAGTTTGGTGATGTGACCGTTGAGCTAGGTGCACGCCTTGAAGATTACCAAATCGACTCTGCTGTAAGCATGGCTGAGCACCATCATGATCACGATCATGAAGAGGAAGAAGAGCACCATGACGAAGAAGAAGCTGAAATCATTAACTACAGTGAAGATTTCACAAACCTGAGCTTATCTGCTGGTGCAATTTGGCAATATCAAGAAGGTCAAAGTGTTGCTTTGAGTGTATCTCGTTCAGAACGTGCGCCGCTAAGTGCTGAATTACTTTCAAACGGAATTCATATCTCAACAGGTACTTACGAGCTAGGCCTTGGTTATCATATTGAAGATGGCGAAATTCATTTTGAGCCAGAAGATATCGAGCAAGAAACTGCAACGAACTTTGATTTAAGTTTCCGCCGCTTTATTGGTGACTTTGGTTACACAGTTAACTTCTTCTATAACGACATTGAAAACTACTACTACCAGCAAAATACCGGTTTAGTTTTCGACGAAGAGCATGGCTTAGAATCAGCAGCTGATGCAGATGAAGATGCAATGGCGGTTTACCAATTCACAAGTAAAGATGCGAAATTATACGGTATTGAATTTGACGTACATTATCAAGTGACGCCAAGTGCGCTAGTTAAAGTGTTTGGTGATTCAACAACGGCTAAGCTAAAAGATGATGAAGGTTACTTACCGCGTATTCCGGCTAATAAACTGGGTTCTGAATTACAGTACACAGTGTCTGATTGGAAGTTTAGCCTAACAGGTACTCATTATTTTGAGCAGTCTGACATTACTGCTTACGAGACAAAAACTGACGGCTATACCCTATTTGATGCATCAGCTAACTACCAACTTGACTTAGGTCCTGTTGATACACAGCTTTACATCAATGTTGACAACTTAACTGATGAACTTGGTTTCGTACACAGCTCATTCATTAAAGAAAAAGCACCACTACCAGGTCGTAATTTCAGCTTGGGTATTCGCGGTTATTTCTAATCGCTTTTAATAGTTATAAAAAAAACCCTTTCACTTTTAAAGTGAAAGGGTTTTTTATTAAGCATAGAAACTAAATAGATTAGCTATCAGCCCTTTTGTTCAATCTTAGCCCATGAATCACGAAGACCCACAGTTTGATTGAATACTAATGTTTCTGCTTTGCTATCACGACAGAAGTAACCTGTACGCTCAAACTGGAAGCCCTGCTCTGCTTGTGCATTTGCAAGTGACGGCTCAACTTTCGCATTTTCAAGAACCACAAGTGATTCTGGGTTTAGTGTTGCGTTAAAGTCTTCTGCTGCCGCTGGGTTTGGCACGTTAAATAAACGGTCGTATAAACGAACTTCAGCTGTGATAGATTCACTTGCTGATACCCAGTGAATTACACCTTTAACTTTACGGCCATCACTTGGGTTTTTACCCAGAGTTTCAGGATCGTAAGAGCAGAAGATAGTCGTAATTTCACCGTTTTCGTCTTTTTCAACGCGCTCAGCTTTAATTACATAAGCACCACGTAAACGTACTTCTTTATCAAGAACTAAACGCTTAAACTTGTTGTTTGCTTCTTCACGGAAGTCTTCACGCTCGATATAAAGCTCACGAGTGAAAGGTACGTCACGGCGACCCATCTCTTCTTTATTCGGGTGATTAGCAACAGATAACGTCTCTACTTTATCTGCGTCATAGTTTTCGATAACAATCTTCACAGGATCAAGAACAGCCATTGCACGAGGTGCATGTTCATTTAGGTCTTCACGGATACAGGCTTCTAGCATGCCCATTTCAACCATGTTCTCTTGTTTAGTGATACCGATACGAGAACAGAACTCACGTACTGATGCAGGTGTATAACCACGACGACGTAAACCAGCAATCGTTGGCATACGTGGGTCGTCCCAGCCTTCAACATGACCATTTACCACTAAGTCGTTTAATTTACGCTTAGACATAATGGTGTACTCAAGATTTAATCGTGAGAACTCGATTTGTTGCGGATGACACTCAAGGCTGATGTTATCTAATACCCAATCGTATAAGCGACGGTTATCTTGGAACTCAAGCGTACATAATGAATGTGTAATACCTTCTATCGCATCTGAAATACAGTGCGTGAAGTCGTACATTGGGTAAATGCACCACTTGTCACCTGTTTGGTGGTGATGAGCAAAACGTACACGGTATAAAATTGGATCACGCAATACCATGAATGAGCTTGCCATATCGATTTTAGCACGCAGTACACATTCGCCTTCTTTGAACTCACCATTACGCATTTTTTCAAATAGCGCTAGGTTTTCTTCAACTGGCGTATCACGGTATGGGCTATTTTTACCCGGCTCTTTTAAAGTACCACGGTATTCACGGGCTTGATCTGGCGATAAGAAACACACATACGCTAGGCCTTTTTCGATAAGCTCAACAGCATAGCCGTATAACGCATCGAAATAGTTAGATGAATATTTAATTTCACCATCCCACTGGAAACCTAACCACTGCACATCTTCTTTAATCGAGTTTACGTAGTTGATGTCTTCTTTTTCTGGATTCGTATCATCAAAACGTAAGTTACAAAGACCTTGATAATCTTGGGCGATACCAAAATTTAAACAAATAGACTTTGCATGACCAATGTGTAAAAAACCGTTTGGTTCAGGTGGAAAACGCGTGTGTGTAGTCGCATGCTTACCGCTTGCTAGATCTTCGTCGATACGCGTTCTAATAAAGTTACTTGGGCGATTCTCAATTTCCGCCATAGGAGCATAATCCTCTGAATATTGCATGGTGACAAAACTAATGCATTATTACAAAAACAAACCCTAACATACAGTGGTTGCATCATGTTTATTGAAGATATTACGTCGATTGTTGAATACATAGTTCACAGACTCGACAAAATCGGTAAAAAAATTGTTCTAACGCAATAAAATGATCATTGACTAGCGATATAGTGCCGTCAGTTTCACTACCAATAAGGAAAAAAGATGGCTTCGCTCAATCAACATCGAGTCTATATTCCAAGCTCAGCACGTGCAAACCAGTATGTGTTAGTTGAATTTAAACCTACTGATGAGTTTTTTGCCCAGTTCACCAATGTGAGCTGTGCTTATAAGCGTCTTGCAAGGGAGTTATTTGCACTATGTGATGAGTATGAATTACATAATGTACACCTAATCGCCAACGATAAACTGCCAGTGGTTCGTTACCATGATGAGGCATATAGCTTAGAAACCGCTAAGCAAATTTTGTTTTTCTATAACCCACAATACCATGAAGCACATAATGTATTTGCTGATGGTGAGCAAAAATGCAAAAAAATTCGTTTATTATTCTTAGCGACTGGTGAAGATATTCGCGCTCATGCGGCTAGTTTTCATCATAATGTGCAAAGAGTGATCAACTCACTACAAGAAAAACTACTAAGCGGCCAACCACCTCTTAAAATTCGTGACCACCAACATCTAACTTATGATTTATTTGCTAAAGCAAAAGGTCACAAAGAAAGCTATGGCTATAAATTACGTAGCTTATATCCACGATATCAGTCTCGCCAATGTCATTTGCCAAATGAACACAGTGAGATGACATACGCTGGGTTTTCAATTCCGGTTACTCGCGCCATTAAGACGCAATTTCAACATATGTTGAATGAAGAGAATTACACGCAGTTTTATCAATACATCTTTGATGCATTCAAAAGAGCATGTGATAAACGCGGATTAACACTCGGCGCTTTCATCGCTAACGGTACCCGCCCTATTGTTCGTAATAGCAATATTGATAACGCACAAAGTAACAGCGAACTGCAAAAGCTAACCTTTGATTGCAGCTCTGAGCAGGTGCAATTACAACAGTATTGGGATGCAGATCAACTTGTAGATTCACTACATTTTGTGATTGCCGCAGCCGATAAAGACAAGCATGACATTGGTTATGGTAAGTTTATGAATCAAGTGCAAAGTGCGATAAATGAAGTTACTGACGAGCTGGCATTTAATCCAACTCGCCAAGATTTACGCGTGCGTTTTTATCAGCACATTAACTATCAATATTAAGAGTATATCCAACCCCCCTCAAGATGCAGAAACTCGCACCTTGGGGTGGTTTGGGTATATTAGAGGTGACGCATGCGTCACCTCTTATTTCCTAGCTTAGTTAAATCTAGACGCAATACTTTAGAGCGGCGTTCATGGTTATAAAGCGCTTTTTTCTTCGCAGGTAGCTCATCAACTGTCACTATTTCAAAACTTTGCTCTAAAAACCAGTGAATGCTGCGTGTAGTGAGTGCAAATAAATGCGAATAACCCGCACGTTTAGCCTTATTAATAATAAACCTTAGTAGATAACTGCCGCGATCGGCATCTCGATACTGAGGGTGAACAGCCAAACTTGCAAACTCCCCCACTTGTTCATCTGCAAACGGATACAAAGCCGCACACGCTATAATAAGACCATCACGCTCAATAACCGTAAATTGTTCAATTTCGATTTCTAGCTGTTCACGAGAACGGCGCACCAAATAACCTTGCTGTTCAAGGGGTCTTATAAGGTTAATGATTCCGGTAATATCAGCAATACTTGCACTTCGTAATTGCTCAGAGCTTTGTGGTGCGATTTGTGTACCAATACCATCTAAAGAGAACAGCTCTTGTAATAAGGCGCCATCTTCTTTGTAACTAACAAGATGGCAACGATGTACGCCACCTCGACAAGCATCAATTGCAGCTTGTAAGAATACGGTTGCGCTTACACATGAGTCAGGTTGCTTGCGATAGTTTACTAGTAGCTGCTCAGCTTCATTTGGCATTAGCTCTGCAATCGCCTCACCATTTTCATCCAAAATACCGGCTTCTTTACAAAAGCCAAGCATTTTATCGGCGCGTAGTTTGAGAGCTACTTGCGTAGCAATTTCTTCAGCAGTTAAGTTAAAGCTTTCACCTGTAACAGACGCCGCTATTGGCCCAAGCAGAACAATTCCGTTGTTATCTAACTGGTGGCGAATACCCGCAACATCGATACGTCTCACTCTACCTGAATGATGATAATCAACACCTTCATCAACACCTAAAGGCTGAGCAATAACAAAATTACCACTCACCACATTTAAAAATGAGCCAGACATTGGGGTGCTACTTAAAGACGTAGATAAACGCGCGGTTATATCGAACTGCATTGCACCCGCAACTTTTTTAATTACATCAAATGTTGCGTTATCAGTTACACGTATCTCATTATGAAACTGACTAGTTATGCCAACTTGTTCAAGCGCTGCGTTAAACTGTGGGCGAGCACCAAACACTAAAACAATCTTAATACCAAGACTAGTTAATAACGCGACATCGTTGATGATGCTGCGACAACCAGACTGATCGATCGCCTCTCCGCCAAGCATAACAACGAATGTTTTACCGCGGTGAGCATTAACGTATGGGGTTGACTGGCGAAATCCATCTACCAATTCTGTGGTACGCACGTAATATTTACCTTATTAAAGTCGAGTGTTTTAATGAAAACAGATATACAAGCCACAAGTGTAGAGAATTTATATTCACAAATAAAGCATTATTATTCTTAATTTGTGGTTGGAATTTTCTTGTCGGGTAGAAGGATGTGATAGATACAAAAAAGGCCCGCATAAGCGAGCCTTTTTTAAGAGATTAGAACTGATTACCAGCCTGTTTTCTCTTTAAGTGCATTACCGATATCAGCTAATGAACGTACAGTTTTTACGCCAGCAGCTTCTAATGCAGCAAATTTCTCATCAGCAGTACCTTTACCGCCTGCGATGATTGCACCAGCGTGACCCATACGCTTACCTGGAGGTGCAGTAACACCCGCAATGTAAGAAACAACTGGTTTAGTCACGTTGTGCTTGATGTATTCTGCAGCTTCTTCTTCTGCAGTACCACCGATTTCACCGATCATAACAATAGCTTCAGTTTGCTCGTCTTTTTCGAACATTTCTAAAACGTCGATGAAGTTAGTGCCAGGGATTGGGTCACCACCGATACCAACACATGTTGATTGGCCGAAACCAGCGTCAGTAGTTTGCTTAACCGCTTCGTAAGTAAGAGTACCAGAACGTGATACGATACCTACTTTACCAGGCTTGTGGATGTGACCAGGCATGATACCGATCTTAGTTTCACCCGGAGTGATAACACCTGGGCAGTTAGGACCGATCATACGAACACCAGTTTCATCAAGCTTAACTTTAACGTCAACCATGTCTAGTGTTGGGATACCTTCAGTGATACAAACGATTAGCTCGATGCCAGCATCGATAGCTTCTAAGATTGCATCTTTACAGAAAGGTGCTGGTACGTAGATAACTGATGCAGTTGCGCCAGTTGCTTCAACAGCGTCACGTACTGTGTTGAATACTGGAAGACCAAGGTGCGTTTGACCGCCTTTACCTGGGCTTACACCACCAACCATTTGTGTACCGTACTCAAGCGCTTGCTCAGAGTGGAAAGTACCTTGGCCACCTGTGAAACCTTGACAGATAACTTTTGTATCTTTATTGATTAATACAGACATTATTTGCCCTCCGCAGCAGCAACAACTTTTTCAGCTGCGTCTGTTAGTGATTCAGCAGCGATGATGTTAAGGTCAGAACTAGCTAGTACTTCACGACCAAGTTCAGCGTTAGTACCTTCTAAACGTACTACTACAGGAACGTTAACACCTACTTCTTTAACTGCGCCGATGATACCTTCTGCGATCATGTCACAACGTACGATACCACCAAAGATGTTAACTAAAACAGCTTTAACGTTGTCGTCAGATAAGATGATCTTGAATGCTTCAGATACACGCTCTTTAGTTGCACCGCCACCAACATCTAGGAAGTTAGCTGGCTTGCCACCGTGTAGGTTTACGATGTCCATAGTACCCATTGCTAGGCCTGCACCGTTAACCATACAACCAACGTTACCGTCTAGTGCAACGTAGTTAAGCTCGAAGCTTGCAGCGTGAGCTTCACGCGCATCTTCTTGTGAAGGATCGTGCATTTCACGGATTTTAGGTTGACGGTAAAGCGCGTTACCATCTACACCGATTTTACCGTCTAGACAGTGAAGGTTACCTTCGTCTGTGATTACTAGAGGGTTGATTTCTAATAGAGCGAAATCGAAGTCGTTGAACATGTTAGCAAGACCCATGAAGATCTTAACGAACTGTTTCATTTGAGTAGGGTTTAAACCTAGTTTGAAGCCTAACTCACGAGCTTGGTAAGCTTGAGGACCAACTAGTGGATCGATCTCAGCTTTGTGAATTAGTTCTGGAGTTTCTTCTGCAACTTGCTCGATTTCAACACCACCTTCAGTAGATGCCATGAAAACAACTTTACGAGAAGCACGATCTACTACAGCGCCAAGGTATAATTCGTTAGCGATGTCAGTGCAGCTTTCAACAAGAATTTTTGATACTGGCTGACCATTTTCGTCTGTTTGGTAAGTAACTAAGTTTTTACCTAACCAGTTCGCAGCGAACTCTTTAACTTCGTCAGTTGTTTTAACTAGCTTAACACCGCCAGCTTTACCACGGCCACCTGCGTGAACCTGTGTTTTAACAACCCACATATCACCGCCGATTTTCTCAGCAGCTGCTGCAGCTTCTTCAGGTGTATCGCAAGCGAAACCTTGAGAAACTGGTAAACCATATTCGGCAAAAAGTTGTTTTGCCTGATACTCATGCAAATTCATGATGCTTTATCCAATTTTTTATACTAAAAGAGCTGAATATTTATGCAAAATAAACAGCTATCCCAAATTGCGCACTTAGTATAAATCCCAAGGCTCCACATGAAAACCCCAGTTAGACCAAAGGCGCAAAAAAAAAGCTGTGAACGAGGTTCACAGCTTAGTTTTCATACAACCAGATTAAACATCTAGTAGTAAACGAGTCGGATCTTCAAGTAACTCTTTAATTGTTACTAAGAAACCTACTGATTCTTTACCATCGATTTGGCGGTGATCATAAGATAACGCTAAGTACATCATTGGTAAGATTTCAACTTTACCATTTACAGCCATAGGACGCTCTTGGATTTTGTGCATACCTAAGATTGAAGACTGTGGTAAGTTGATGATTGGTGTAGATAGTAATGAACCGAATACACCACCGTTAGTGATAGTGAAGTTACCACCTGTCATGTCATCAATTGATAATTTACCGTCACGACCTTTAAGCGCTAGCTCACGGATACCTTTTTCGATTTCAGCAACTGATAGCTTGTCACAGTCTTTAAGAACTGGAGTAACAAGACCACGTGGTGTAGAAACCGCGATGCTGATGTCGAAGTAGTTGTGATAAACAATATCATCACCGTCGATAGACGCATTTACTTCAGGGAAACGCTTAAGTGCTTCAGTAACTGCTTTCACGTAGAAAGACATGAAGCCTAAACGGATACCGTGACGCTTTTCGAATACTTCTTGGTACTGCTTACGAAGGTCCATGATTGGCTTCATGTTAACTTCGTTGAAAGTCGTTAACATTGCAGTTGAGTTTTTCGCTTCAAGAAGACGATTAGCGATTGTTTTACGTAAACGAGTCATAGGAACACGTTTTTGTGTACGGTCACCCATAGGTGCTGCTGGCGCTGCTGCTTCTGCTTTAGGAGCTGCTGCCGGTGCTTTTAAGAATGTATCAACATCTTCTTTAGTTACACGGCCATTTTTGCCAGTACCTTTAATTTTTGATGCATCAAGGCCTTTCTCAGCGATTAAACGACGAACTGACGGCGTTAATACGTCAGAGCTGTCATTTGATTCGCTTGCTGGTGCTGCTTCAGCTTTAGGAGCTGCTGCTGCCGGTGCTGCACCCGCTTTAACTGTACCAATTACTTGCTCACCAAGTACTGTTTCGCCTTCAGCGTGAATGTGCTCACCCATGATACCGTCTTCTTGAGCAACAACTTCAAGAACAACTTTATCAGTTTCGATGTCAACAAGGTTTTGGTCGCGAGTTACCGCTTCACCTGGTTGAACGTGCCAAGTAGCAATTGTCGCG
Organism: Pseudoalteromonas sp. CO109Y; assembly: GCF_004208935.1. Classification (NCBI taxonomy): domain Bacteria; kingdom Pseudomonadati; phylum Pseudomonadota; class Gammaproteobacteria; order Alteromonadales; family Pseudoalteromonadaceae; genus Pseudoalteromonas; species Pseudoalteromonas sp. CO109Y. The sequence continues at coordinate 46,971 of NZ_SGPD01000011.1, read as the reverse complement.
TCTGCGACTGATTCTGGAAGTACAGGTACTTTAATGTCCACTTCTTTACCTTCTGATGCTGGTGCTGATTGCGCCGCTGGCGCGTCTTCTGATTTAGCTGGTGCTGATTCGTCACTTGCTGGTGCAGCATCTGCATCACCAAGTAATGCAATTACTTGTTCGCCAAGTACCGTTGCACCTTCTTCTTGTGAAATTTCAGTGATTACACCGTCATTTGGTGCAACAACTTCTAAAACAACTTTATCTGTTTCGATATCTACTAAGTTTTGGTCGCGGCTTACTTTGTCGCCAACACTTACGTGCCATGTTGCAACAGTAGCATCAGCAACCGACTCAGGAAGTACAGGAACTTTAATTTCTGTGCTCATTGCTTATCCTTTCTTTTCAATAGTAAGCGCATCTGCAACGAGCGCTTGTTGTTCTTTATTATGCACTGACATGTAACCACACGCTGGTGATGCTGATGCTTTACGACCTGCGTAAGTTAATTTAGCACCGGCTGGGATTGCATCAACAAAGTGGTGTTGAGAACAATACCATGCACCTTGGTTTTGTGGCTCTTCTTGACACCAAACAAAATCTTTAACGTGTTGGTAACGCTGCATGATTGTATCCATCTCAGCGTGTGGGAATGGATATAATTGTTCTACACGAACAATAGCAATGTTATTTAATTCTTGCTTACGACGCTCTTGTAGTAGCTCGTAGTAAACTTTACCGCTACAGAATACAACGCGTTCTACTTTATCTGCAGCAATATCATCGATTTCATCGATCATATTGTGGAACACACCTTCAGATAACTCTTCAAGTGAAGATGTTGCCAACGGGTGACGAAGTAGCGACTTAGGCGTCATAACAATCAATGGACGACGAAGTGGACGTACAGATTGACGACGAAGCATTGCATAAACTTGCGCAGGTGTTGAAGGAACACATACTTGCATGTTGTGATCAGCACACAACTGTAAGAAACGCTCTAAACGTGCCGAGCTATGCTCAGGACCTTGACCTTCATAACCGTGTGGAAGTAAACATGTAAGACCACATAAACGGCCCCACTTCTGCTCACCTGAACTTAAGAATTGGTCAAATACAACTTGTGCACCGTTAGCGAAGTCACCAAATTGTGCTTCCCACATTACAAGTGACGTAGGTTCAGCTGTTGCGTAACCATATTCAAATGCAAGTACTGCTTCTTCAGAAAGAACTGAGTCATAGACTTCAAATGCACCTTGCTTTTCGCTGATATTTTGCAGCGGCAAGTATGTTGATGCATCTTTTTGGTTATGAACAACAGCATGACGGTGGAAGAATGTACCACGGCCTGAATCTTGACCAGTTAAACGGATATCTGTACCTGCATCAACAAGGGTTGCATAAGCAAGTGTTTCAGCCATACCCCAATCAAGTGGTTTTTCACCTGTCGCCATTAGCTTACGGTCGTCGTAGATTTTCTTAACGCGCGACTGTGCTTTGTGGCTTTCTGGGAAGCTTGCTACTTTTTCGCCAAGCTCTTTTAACTTCTCAACCGATACTGTTGCATCGTACTCAACATCCCAATCGTGACCAACAAACTTAGCCCAATCAGAAGAGTGCGATGTTTCTAGTTGAATTTCTTCAACAACACAGTTGCCTTTGTCTAAACCGTTACGGTAATCATCAGCAAGTGCTTTAACTTCATTTTCTGAGAATGAACCTTCAGCAACTAATTGGTCTGCGTAAATTAGACGAGGTACTGGATGCTTTTTGATTTTTTGGTACATAAGTGGTTGAGTCGCGTTCGGCTCATCCGCTTCGTTATGACCATGACGGCGATAACATACTAAATCAATCACTACATCACGTTTAAACTGGTTTCTGAAATCAAGTGCAATTTGAGTAACAAATGCAACCGCTTCAGGATCGTCAGAGTTAACGTGGAAAATTGGTGCCTGAACCATTTTCGCTATATCAGTACAGTATGGTGTAGAACGTACATCAGACTGTTTAGACGTTGTGAAACCAACTTGGTTATTTACAACGATACGGATACTACCACCACAACTAAATGCATTAGTTTGCGATAAGTTAAATGTTTCTTGTACAACACCTTGACCTGCGATTGCAGAGTCACCGTGAATAGTAATTGGTAATGCTTTAATTCCTGACTTATCACCTAGACGGTCTAAACGAGCACGTACCGAACCCATAACCACTGGGTTAACGATTTCTAAGTGAGACGGGTTAAATGCAAGTGCCATGTGCACGTTGCCACCGTTAGTTGCAAAGTCAGATGAATAACCCATGTGATATTTAACATCACCTGAGCCTAATGTGTCTTTGTGTTTACCAGCGAACTCATCGAATAATTCTGATGGGTTTTTACCTAAAACGTTCACTAGTACGTTCAAGCGACCGCGGTGAGCCATACCAATAACAGCTTCTTTTTGTCCGCTTTCACCTGCACGATGAATTAGTTCTTTAAGCATTGGTACTAACGCATCACCACCTTCAAGTGAGAAACGTTTTGCACCAGGGAACTTAGCCCCTAAATATTTTTCAAGGCCATCTGCAGCTGTTAATCCTTTAAGGATACGTAGCTTTTCTTCTTTAGAGAACGTTGGACGTGATTGCACTGATTCTAAACGTTGTTGTAACCAACGTTTTTCTTCAGTTGAAGTGATGTGCATATACTCAGCACCTACCGACCCACAATAAGTCGTTTTGAGTGCTTGATATAGCTCACCTAATGGCATGGTTTCGCGACCGACAGCAAACGAACCCACATTGAATTCACGGTCAAAATCAGCTTCAGATAAATCGTGGTACTCTAATTCTAGATCACGAACACGTTCGCGTTGCCAAATACCTAATGGATCTAGGTTGGCATTTTGGTGACCACGGAAACGGAAAGCATTAATAAGTTGTAGCACCTTGACCTGTTTAGGATCGCCAGAGCCACCCTCTGCTACCACTACTTCTCTATGCTTGTTTTTAGCAAGCTGTGCAAATTGTGAACGAACTTCTGAATGTTTAACGTCAACATCCACACCATCAACTTTTGGTAATTGTTCGAACACTTCTCGCCATTCTTCTGGCACAGAAGTCGCATCATCTAAGTACGCTTCATAAAGCTCTTCTACGTAAGCAACGTTACCGCCGTTTAAGTGAGAAGATTCTAGCCATGCCTTCATCACACCTTCGTGCATTTATAAGCCCTTTTCTTTAGCGCAGAAATTAATTGTTGTAAAAACAAGGTGGTTAATCACTTAACCACCTTACATATTCAAGCTTTAAACAGCGCGGTTTAATAGCATTGATTTGATTTGTCCAATTGCTTTGGTCGGGTTAAGACCTTTTGGACACACGCTAACACAGTTCATGATACTGTGACAACGGAACACGCTGAACGCATCGTCAAGGTCAGCAAGACGCTCTTCAGTAGCTGTATCGCGGCTATCAGCCAAGAAACGATACGCATGAAGAAGACCCGCAGGACCGATGAACTTGTCTGGATTCCACCAGAACGAAGGACACGATGTTGAACAACATGCACATAAGATACACTCATATAAGCCATCTAACTTATCACGTTCTTCGATTGACTGAAGACGCTCACCCGCCGCAGGCGTGTCGTTGATTAGGTAAGGCTTAACTTTTTCGTATTGAGTGTAGAACTGACTCATGTCAATAACAAGGTCACGTACCACAGGTAAACCTGGTAAAGGACGAATTACAATTTTACCTTTGCCACCTTTAAGTAGCGTTGATAAAGGAGTAATACACGCTAAACCGTTTTTACCATTCATGTTGATACCGTCTGAACCACACACACCTTCACGGCATGAACGACGGAATGATAATGTTGGATCTTGCTCTTTTAATTGCATAAGCGCATCCAATACCATCATATCTTGGCCTTCTTGCGTTTCTAGCGAGAAATCCTGCATACGTGGTGCATTATCAACATCTGGATTGTAACGATAAACCGAAAATTGTACTTGTGCCATCGTCTCGCTCCTAGTATGTACGTGCTTTAGGTGGGAAAGCTTCACGCAGTTTCGGCGCGTAGTTTACTTCACGTTTTGTCATTTCATCTGTAACTGGGTTATAGATAGAGTGACATAGCCAGTTATCGTCATCACGATCTGGGAAGTCAAAACGAGAGTGTGCACCACGGCTTTCTGTACGGAAGTTTGCAGCTACTGCTGTTGAGTATGCTGTTTCCATCAAGTTATCAAGCTCTAGACATTCGATACGTGCAGTGTTGAACTCAGTTGACTTGTCGTCAAGACGAGCGTACTGAAGACGTTCACGAATTTCTTTAAGCTCTTTAAGACCTGTTGCCATTGCATCACCTTCACGGAATACCGAGAAGTTAAGTTGCATACACATTTGAAGGTCTTTCTTGATTTGTACTGGGTCTTCACCTTGGCCAGCTTTAGAGTTTTCCCAACGGTTAAAGCGTGCAAGTGACGCTTCAAGGTCTGAATCAGACGCATCTTTACCTGCTTCAACACCGTTAAGGTACTTACCTAAGAAATTACCAGCTGCGCGGCCGAATACAACTAAGTCAAGTAGTGAGTTACCACCTAGGCGGTTAGCACCGTGTACAGATACACATGCAATCTCACCAACAGCGAATAAACCTTCAACTACTTTCTCTTGGCCGTTTGCATCAATTTGTAATGCTTGACCATTTACGTTAGTTGGAACACCACCCATCATGTAGTGACATGTTGGGATAACTGGAATTGGTTCTTTAGCTGGATCAACGTGTGCGAATGTTTTCGCAAGGTCGCATACGCCTGGAAGACGTAAGTTAAGTGTTTCTTCACCTAAGTGGTCAAGCTTAAGCTTGATGTGTGGACCGTAAGGACCATCACAACCACGACCTTCACGGATCTCAGTCATCATTGAACGAGCAACAACGTCACGAGACGCTAAGTCTTTTGCATTTGGTGCGTAACGTTCCATGAAGCGTTCGCCGTCTTTATTTAGAAGGTAACCACCTTCACCACGACAACCTTCAGTTACAAGTACACCGGCACCGGCGATACCTGTTGGGTGGAACTGCCACATTTCCATATCTTGCATTGCAACACCAGCACGTGTAGCCATACCAACACCGTCACCAGTATTGATGTGTGCATTCGTTGTCGATGCGTAGATACGGCCTGCACCACCTGTTGCTAAAACAACAGCTTTTGATTTGAAGTAAACAACTTCGCCAGACTCGATGTCGATTGCTGTACAACCAACAACGTGACCGTCGCTGTTTTTAACTAAATCTAGTGCGTACCACTCAGAGAATACGTTAGTTTTGTTTTTAACGTTCTGTTGGTATAAACAGTGTAATAGCGCGTGACCAGTACGGTCAGCTGCTGCTGCAGTACGTGCAGCCTGTTCACCACCAAAGTTTTTCGACTGACCGCCGAAAGGACGTTGGTAAACACGGCCATTTTCAAAACGAGAAAATGGTAAACCCATGTTTTCTAATTCAGTAATAGCTTCTGGGCCTGTTTTACACATATATTCGATAGCGTCTTGGTCACCGATGAAATCGGAACCTTTAACAGTATCGTACATGTGCCATTCCCAGTTATCTTCATGCGAGTTACCCAGAGCAACCGTAATACCACCCTGTGCAGACACAGTGTGAGAACGTGTAGGGAAAACTTTTGAGATAAGTGCACAGGTTTTGCCTGATTCAGTGATAGCTAGTGCTGCGCGCATACCCGCACCACCTGCACCAATCACTACAGCGTCAAATTCACGAACAGAATAATTCACTTAAACACCCCATAAAACGATTAGACCAATTGCTACGTAAGCAACAGCCATAAGGTTTAATACAAAGCCTAAAACAGCACGTAATTTAGCGCATTTAACATAGTCAGTAAGAACTTGCCAAAGGCCGATACGGGTGTGAACCATGATGCAAACCAGGGTAATTAAGGTAAACCCTTTCATTGCTAGGTTAGAGAATAGGCCTTGCCAGGCTTCGAAAGTGACTTCTGGCGTACATAAAAAATAGCCGATAATAAAAATCGCGTAAGCGCTAATTATTAATGCTGTTGCACGTAGTGATACGAAATCTTGTACACCATCACGTTTAAGAGTTGCTTGATTTAAAACCATATCCACACTCCTGCTAGAATTGCAGCTACAACACCTAAAGCTAATGCAACTTTAGCGCTGAAGTTACCTGATTCAAGTTCTTCCCAGTGACCCATGTCCATAATGATATGACGGATACCACCGATTAAGTGATACGCCAATACAGAAATGGTGCCCCATGCTATGAATTTGGCAATGAATCCGCTGAACAGACCCTTGACGAATTCAAAACCTTCTGCAGAAGAAAGAGACTCAGACCAAGCCCAAATGACAAACGTTAAAGCAAAAAATAATGCAACACCGGTGACGCGGTGAAAAATTGATGCTTTAGCCGTTGCCGGCATAGATATAGTTGTTAGATCTAGATTTACAGGTCTTTGCTTTTTCACAGTTACTTGCCCATCTTGCCCACTAAGGAGCTCATCTACTTGTTTTTCTAAAACCCATCAAAATGAATTTCGATGGAACTATCTAAGTAAACCGTGTTGATACACAAAAAGTTCACACTTATGCAAAACTCAAATGTAAAAATAAAGTTTACCTACAGACAATACGGTATAAAACCTTGGATAGTATATATAGCCAAAGGTCTTTTTACAATTCTTGTTTAGTAAGAGACGTTTGCGAATTAGCCAATAGTATAATATTTAATCCTGGCAGAATATTTATTATCCATTTGTGCATAATGTTTATAAAAATTGACTTTATACCCCTCTTTCACGTTAAAATGAAAAGAATGTGCTTAAACAGATTCAGAACATAACAATCAGAGTTGTTATCTTAATAGGAGATAAATAGATGGCGGATAAGAAAGCCACGGTCCATATTGATGGTCTTGATCCAATCGAACTTCCAATTTACCAAGGCACTGCTGGCCAAGACGTAATCGACGTACGTACGTTAGGTTCACACGGTCACTTCACTTACGACCCAGGTTTCATGTCGACCGGTTCTTGTGAATCTTCAATCACTTACATCGATGGCGGCAAAGGTGTTTTATTACACCGTGGTTACCCAATCGAGCAATTAGCTGATGAATCAAACTACATCGAGCTTTGCTACTTACTATTAAACGGCGAATTACCGACTAAAGAACAATACGAAGCGTTTGCTCAAGAAATCACGCACAACACAATGCTTGATACTAAAATCGCAAACTTCTTCCAAGGTTTCCGCTTTGACGCTCACCCAATGGCAATGCTGTGTGGTGTTGTAGGTGCTCTTTCTTCTTTCTATCACGAAGATTTAGACATCACTGACGCAACACAACGTAAAACAAGCGCAATCAAGCTAGTTGCTAAATTACCAACTATCGCTGCGATGGCTTACAAATACAATGTAGGTCAACCGTTTGTTTACCCACGTAACGACTTAAGCTTCGCTGAAAACTTCTTACACATGATGTTCTCAGTACCAGCTGAAGAATACAAAGTAAGCCCTGTTCTTGCTAAAGCAATGGACAAAATCTTCATGCTTCACGCTGACCACGAGCAAAACGCATCAACGTCAACTGTTCGTCTAGCTGGTTCTTCAGGTGCTAACCCTTACGCGTGTATCGCGGCTGGTATCGCATCTCTATGGGGCCCTGCGCACGGTGGTGCTAACGAAGCATGTCTTAACATGTTAGAAGAAATCGGCTCTGTTGACCGTATCGACGAGTACGTTGCTAAAGCAAAAGATAAGTCTGATCCTTTCCGTCTTATGGGCTTTGGTCACCGTGTATACAAAAACTTCGACCCACGTGCGACAGTAATGCGTCAAACATGTCACGAAGTACTTGCTGAGCTAAACATTCAAGATCCACTTCTTGATATCGCTATGAAGCTTGAGCAAATTGCACTTGAAGACCCATACTTCGTTGAGAAGAAACTTTACCCTAACGTAGATTTCTACTCAGGTATCATCTTAAAAGCAATCGGTATTCCAACAAGCATGTTCACTGTAATCTTTGCAATGTCACGTACTGTTGGTTGGATCTCTCACTGGGATGAGATGCTTTCTCAACCTGGTCACAAGATCAGCCGTCCTCGTCAGTTATACACTGGTGAAACTTCACGCGATTACGTACCAACAGACAAGCGTTAATACGAATTTGCGTTTAAAAAAGGCCGCTATGCGGCCTTTTTTGTTGCCCTGCACTTGTCTATTTGTGCAAAGTAATTAAAATCGTCGCATTCTTGTAGCTTAAGGCCTTTCATGTTCGATATCACAAAAATACGTGCTGACTTTCCCATACTGAATGAAACAGTCAATGAGCAGCCTTTGGTGTATTTAGACTCAGCAGCGACCTCGCAAAAGCCACAGGCAGTTATCAATGCTCTTAGCCGTTTTTATAGCCACGAGAACGCCAATGTGCACCGCGGCCGCCATACACTCAGTGAAAACGCGACACGCCAATATGAGCATACACGAACGCTACTTGCAGATTATTTCTCTGTAAAAAATAATGAGATAGTGTGGACCAAAGGGGCAACCGAATCGATTAATTTAATCGCAAATGGTCTGGCTTCGAGGCTTAATGCTGGCGATAAAATTGCCCTATCTGCTATTGAACACCACGCTAACATCGTCCCTTGGCAACAGCTAGCTCAGCGTACCGGTGCAGAAGTCATTATTTTGCCGATAGAAAATGATTTAACTATTAATAGCGTGCACTGTAGTGAATTTATCAAGCAACAAAAGCCTAAAATAGTCGCTATTACCCATGCATCAAATACCCTTGGTAACATCACTGATTTAGCGCCAATCATTAGCGCATGTAAAGCCATTAATGCTATTTCTGTTGTTGATGGTGCGCAGGCAGCGATGCATTTACGCCCTAATTTACAAGAAATTTCCTGTGATTTTTACGTATTTTCTGCCCATAAAATGCTCGGGCCAACAGGTTTAGGAGGCCTATATGGCCGATTTGAGCTGTTAAATTCGCTGGATGTATATCAAACCGGTGGCGAAATGATCGAAACAGTGAGCCTAACACACAGCACTTTTCGTGATGCACCGGGTAAATTTGAAGCAGGAACACCCAATATTGCAGGTGTCATTGCCTTTAGTGAGGCAATAAATTATTTAACATCGTTAGATTTTCAGCAAATGCGTCAACATGAGCATACAGTTTTTGACTATGCGATAAAACAATTATCAGCTATTGATGGTATTAATATCTATTCAAACCAAACAGATAACATCGGTAACATTAGTTTTAATTATCGCGATGAACATCCGTTTGATTTAGCCACCCTACTTGATGGATTTGGCGTTGCCGTGCGTAGTGGCCATCATTGTACGCAACCTATAATGAGTCATTTAGGCATCCCAGGTACTGTACGAGCAAGTTTTGCGTTATATAACACTAAAGCTGATGTCGATGCCTTTATCAGTGCTGTTAAAAGTAGTATTGAGTTATTAGATTAATTTTGGATAAGTAATGAATTCAGCGTTTGAAGCCGTTAGTAAAAACATTGAAACAGCTGCAGGCTGGCAGCAAAAATATCGCCAAATAATGCTCTTAGGTAAGCAATTACCTGTTATGCCTGAAGTACTCAAAGTAGATGATGCCCTTGTTAAAGGCTGTGAAAGTAAAGTGTGGCTGTATATCGACTTTGATCATACAGAAAACAGCCTAGTTTTAGCGGGCGATTCAGATACTCGCATCGTTAAAGGACTATTGGCTTTAATTTTAGCCTTATACAATGGTCTAACACCGGAGCAAGCGGCGCAAATAAATGCTTATGATGAATTTGAACGACTCGGTCTAATTAGCCATTTAAGCCCTTCTCGTGGTAATGGTATTAAAGCCATGGTTGATAAAATTCAAACCATGGCTGAACAAAAACAATAAGTTTTATAAACTACGCTGTTTTTTATCAAGGTATTTTCTAATCGCTTTGGCTGCAACAAAAAAGCCAAAGCTGCCTGTCACCATGGTTGCAGAGCCAAAACCATTATTACAGTCCATATTCATTGAACCATCTGCACCTTGTTTTGCTTGGCAAACCTCACCTTCAGAGGTTGGATATACAAGCTGCTCTGTAGAATAAACACAATCGACGTTAAATTTTCGCTTTGGATTGCTACTAAAGTTGTACTGTTTTCGCAAAATATAACGTACTTTTGCAAGCAATGGATCATGGGTTGTCTTTGCAACGTCACCAAAACTGATTTGACTAGGGTCGGTTTGCCCGCCTGCGCCTCCGGTGGTAATAACCGGTAGTTTTATGCGTTTACAGTGAGCAATAAGCGCAGCTTTTTCTTTGACCGCATCAATACAATCAATCACATAGTCAAAACCTTGAATATGCTCACGAATGTTATCTAGCGTAATGAAATCGTCAATAACATTAATTTTGATATCTGGATTTATAAGCTCACAACGTGTTTTCATCGCTTCTACTTTTGCTTCGCCTACGGTGCCAGTTAAAGCATGAATTTGACGATTAACATTGGTTGCACAAATATCATCTAAATCAATGAGGGTTAGTTGCCCGACACCCGTTCGAGCCAATGCTTCAGCAGCCCAACTCCCTACGCCACCAATACCAATGACACAAAAATGTGCTTGTTGTAACCAATCAAATTGTTGATGGCCATATAAACGTTTAATGCCACCAAAACGGATGTCTTGTGTTGTTTCTTTCATTTACCAATCCAACGTCCAAGGAGCTGTCCACTCTTTGAATTCGTCTGAGTTAAAAACTTCATTAAGATGAGTACCTAAAGTGTAATCACATCGATACTCTTTAAGCTGCTCTTTATAGCTAAATTGTAGTGCATAGGCATGCAAGTTTGTGCGCTCGTCTTTACTTCCAGCATAGGTACTATCACCTAGAATTGGAGCGCCTAAGCTTTTCATCGCGACTCTAAGCTGATGTGTCTTACCAGAGAATGGCTTTAACAAGTATGCACGAAGCCCTGGTCGAATACTTTTTGAGTAAAAGCGTGTGATAGCAGGATTCGTTTGGCTCTTTAACAGCTTAAATGCACCACGACGACTTTTCTGCATATCCCCTTTTATCCAACCTTGCTTTTTCTTAGGCTTAGCATCACTTACGGCTAGATAAAACTTATTTATTTTATGATCAGAAAATAGCGAAGTGAATTCAGCTGCTGCTTCTTTGTTACGGGCTAATATAATTAAACCTGATGTTACTTTATCTAGCCTATGAACCGGATAGAGCTTCTCATTAACAAGCTCTTCAGCAAGTACGACAAAACCAGCACATTGTTCACTATGAAAGCTCACACCTGCTGGTTTATAAAAAACAAAGAAGTCATCTTCACTGGCATGAAGATGAACATTATTTACATCATGCATTTTTAGTTGCCAAGCACTGCAATAACGCGCGCTAAGTCTTCAGGGGTATCTACGCCTGCTTGCGGTGCACACAGAGCTTTTGCGATTTTAATTTTGTGACCATGATAAAGTACGCGAAGCTGCTCTAAAGACTCTAAAAGCTCTAATCGAGATTCTGGTAATTCGATGTAGTCCTTAATAAAGCCAGCACGATAAGCATAAATACCAATATGGCGTGCAAAATCAGCAAGATTTAGCTTATCTCGGTCATCATTCATCATCGCATCACGGTGATAAGGGATTGGCGAACGCGAAAAATACAGTGCATTGTTGTCTGCATCGTTAATGACTTTTACACAGTTTGGATTAAATATATCATCAATCTCATCAATGCTGGTGCTCAAAGTCGCCATTGGCGCATCAGAATCAGCAAGTAGCATGGCAACTTGAGATACATTTTCGCTTGCCAATAAAGGCTCATCACCTTGCACGTTGACAACAATAGTGTCACTTTCAAGTTTTAACTGTTCAACAACTTCAGCTAAACGTTCTGTGCCTGATTGGTGATCTTCTCGTGTCATCAATACATTATCAGTAAACTTCTTTACTGCATCAAACACTATTTGATGATCAGTCGCTACATAAACTTGTGATGCACCTGATGCAACCGCTTTTTCATAAACATGTTGGATCATTGGTTTACCACAAATATCAGCAAGTGGTTTACCTGGTAAACGCGTCGATGCGTAGCGAGCTGGGATAACGACTACGAATTCCACTTATCAACCTCTTCTTGGCTTAATTCACGGGCTTCATTTTCTAAAAGCACCGGGATATCGTCTTTGATTGGGTACGCTAGTTTCGCAGCAGTACTGATAAGCTCTTGATTTTCTTTATCAAGACGTAATTTACCTTTACACACTGGGCAAGCGATAATTTCAAGTAATTTTGTATCAAAGGCCATTGAGGATCCCTTTTTGTTTTAATAATAAATTAAGTTTTTCGATAACTGCTGCTGTTGGCTTTGCATCAACAGGTAAATAATACCAATTTGGTTTAGCAAAACTAAAGCATTTAACTGCATCTTTTTCTGTCATAAATACAGCGTCATCTGCAAAATCGCTAAAGTCATTTGCTTGGTAGGCATAATGATCACGAAAATGATGAGTTGATAGTAAGTTAATGCCTTGCTGCTCAAGACTTATTTCAAAGCGTTTGGGGTTACCAATAGCACTGACCGCATGGCCTTTACCTTGAACTGAATTGGCAAGTTCTGAATTACTTACGGTACGAAATGGGCTTGATGCTAAATCATAGCGGCTTTGAGCGTTGCCACCATTTTCTATGACTAAATCAACCGATTTTAAGCGCGCTTTGGTTTCACGAAGTGGGCCTGCAGGCATTAATAAACCGTTACCAAATTGGCGTTCACTATCAACGATACAACATTCGATATCACGCGCCATTTTATAATGCTGCATGCCATCATCAGAAATAATGACATCGATATCATGTTGTTCTAATTTTTTTATACTCGCTTGTCGGTCAGGGCCAACCATTACAACACAACCTAGGCGGCGTTTAATAAGTACTGGTTCGTCACCAGCTTGCGCTGTACTCGTTTGTTCAGTCACTAACAAAGGATACGAATCAGACTGACCACCATAGCCACGGCTGATCACAGCCACTTTTAAACCTTGCTGCTGTAAGTACTCAGCAAGCCAAATAACAAATGGCGTTTTGCCGTTTCCACCCACGCTAATGTTACCAACAACAATGACTGGAAGATGCGCTTTAAATGCTTTTAATATATTAAGCTTATATAACAAAGCACGAAGCGTTGAGATAAGCCAAAAAAGAACACTGAAAGGTAACAGTAAAACACTGAGTAAGCCTGGCTTTTTATACCAGCTTTTTTCAATAACACTCACTACTGCTCACCAAATTGCATCTTACATAACGCACTATAGGTACCGTCTTTTTCAAGAAGCTCGCTATGTGTGCCCTTTTCGATAACTTGACCATGATCGATAACATAAATGCAATCACTGTTTTCTATTGTTGATAAACGGTGTGCTATCACAATCGATGTTTTTTCTTTCATTAAGCTATCAAGTGCTTGTTGGATCAGTTTTTCAGATTCAGTATCAAGTGCAGATGTCGCCTCATCTAGAATCAAAATAGGGGCATCTTTTAATATTGCACGTGCAATAGCTATTCGCTGGCGCTGACCGCCTGACAACATAACGCCGTTTTCACCCACCATGGTATCTAAACCTTCTGGTAAATCTTTAACAAACTCCCAAACATGGGCTTGCTTGGCAACCGCCATTAACTCCTCGTTTGTTAATTCGCGGTCGAGGCCATAGCAAATGTTATTCGTAATAGTGTCGTTAAATAAAACCACTTGCTGAGATACCAGTGCAAATTGCTTACGTAAGTCTGTCAGTTTGTAATCAGCAATGTTGACGCCATCAAGCAAAATTTCACTGTCACCTTCAAGCTCATAATAACGCGGTAATAAATTTGAGATGGTCGATTTACCTGAGCCAGAACGGCCAACCAATGCGATGCTTTCGCCGGCATTAATCGAAAGTGATAAATTCTTTAATACAGGCTCATCCTTCGTTGGGTATTTAAAGGTCACATTGTTCACTTCAATTTTCCCAGTTACTTTATCAACGCTGTATGTGCCAGTGTCTTTTTCTACTTCTTCATCTAGTACTAAAAAGATACTTTGCGCTGCCGAAATACCACGTTGTAAATCACTATTAACGTTAGAAAGTTGCTTCAGTGGGCGTAATAACATCATCATTGATGAAATAAGTAATACGAAGTCACCTGAACTGATGGTATCAATCATCGAAGGCATAGACACAACCCATAAAATCACGGCCATCGCGCTTGCTGCCAAAATTTGGATAACAGAAACGCTTAACGCTTTAGTTGCATCCATTTTAATGCGCTGCTGACGATTATGATTATTAATAGCCGAGAATTGCGATATCTCTTGCTGTTGACCACCAAAGCCATGAATCACCTTGTGACCAGATAGCATTTGCTCTGAACTGCGAGTTACTTGGCCCATAGCAGATTGGATTTTTTTTGAAATCATACGAAAACGTTTCGATACAAAGGCAACGATAACGGCCACCAGCGGAATAATGACTAAAAATATCAGTGATAGCTTCCAACTGGTATAAAACATATTAAATAGTAAGAAAACAACAAAGGCCCCTTCCCTTACAACAATTAACAGGGCTTTAGTAATGGCTTGTTGAACCTGCTCAGTATCAAAGGTGATTTTAGAGATTAAATCGCCATTTGAATTTTTATCATGAAAAGACACCGGCAGATGTAAAATATGTTCGAATAATTGTTGGCGCAACGTTCTTACAACTTGAGAGCCTACATAACTTAAACAGTACGACGACATATAGTTAAACATGCCACGACCTAATACCAATGCAATTACAACAAATGGTGCATAAGTTAAAACATCAGTGTTACGATCATTTAAACCTTCATCAATGAAGGGCTTCATTAAATTTATAAACAATGCATCCATGGCTGAATAGCCAATCATGCCTACAATGGCGAAAAACGCGATTAACTTATAATCACCCACATAACTGATTAATCGCTTATAGATTTGGGATGTAGTTTGATCCATAACACTCTCTTATTCATAGACTTCGACTATTGTAGCCTTTAGGGGGTAAAAACAAAACGTCAATCTTGTTCGAACCAATAACTTTCCTGCTCTCGCGCAAATTCTAAGCGATATTTATCTTCGTAAAATTTTATGCGTATATGGCCATATTCTGCCGTCGATAACTGCTGTATATGGTGTTGGTTATAACGATTTACAACTTCAGGATGAGGAAAGCGCCATTGCCCTTGATAAGCAGATGAATGGATAACTACTTCAGGGTTTACTGCACCTATAAATTTATAACTGGAAGAAGTATTACTACCATGATGGGGGCTTATTAAAATAGTCGCTCGTAAATCCTTCCCCGCTTCAACAAGCTGAGTTTCTGCCGCTGCAGATATATCCCCAGTCAGTAACACTGAGTAATTAAAACCCGTTACTTTTAATAAACACGACTGATCATTACGACTCGCATTTTCTACCTTTGCTGTAAAACTTCTGATATTAAGCTCATCAAGCTTGAGTGTTGTTGTTTTGCACTTATTTCCCAGCCCCTGAGGATGAAAGATAGCTAGAGTGTCTTGAAACCCTGCCATTTGCCAACTTGTTAAACCGCCAGAATGGTCGTTATCTAAGTGGCTTATTATTGTTGCGATAACAGATAACTGTTGTTTATTGATGTTGTTGAGTAATACACGGCGTACATAATCATAACGACCAAAGTACTGTGGGCCTAAATCATATATTATCGCTTTATTTTTGTGGCTTACCATCAGCATTAAGCCATGCCCTACATCAAACACATCTAACTGAAACTTAGCTTCTGGCTTTAATTCACTCTCAACGGCATATATACAAACAGGAATTAAGCACACATATTTATTTGGACTAAAGTACAACAGCAGAAGTGTTATGTAACTTATGATCAATAATGAAAAACTAAACTCATTGAGCGAGAACCAACGCCAGCCATTAGGGATAGAGAGTAGTAATTGATAACCATAATACAGCGCACTGTCGACGAGTGATAACAAACCAGAAACATCCAGTAGGCTAGAAACCAAACTATAAAAAATTAAGAAAGGCAATAACAGCACACCAACCAAGGGCACAGCAATAAGGTTAATCAATAAACCTATGACACTAGTGCCTGAGAAGTAATATAAGGATAGAGGCAGTAGACCGACAAATAAAGCGCACTGAACTTGCAGTAGCTGTGCAAATCGCTTTAAAAAACCAAGTGACAAATTAACTGTGTTTTTAGTCAGTAGAAAGATGATCGTAACGGCCAAAAAACTGAAATAGAGCCCAGGGTTCAAAAGTGCAAATGGGTCTATAAACAACACAACACTCAAGGCGTACAAAATTGAACGCCAACGCACTGGGTTTTTCCCTAGGTTATAAATAACAAGGTAACAGCCTAACATCAGCAGCGCTCGGCTTGCGGAAACTATAAAATCACTTAAGTAGACATAGACGAACGAGCAACTGAACCCTACAAAAACAAATAACTTATTTAATTGAATTGATTGGCTTACGCGTAAATGACTCATTCTTAACAGCCACTTACTACTATAAAAGCCGACTGCAAAGATAAGTCCGATATGAAGACCTGAAATAGCTAGTAGATGCGACAAGCCTAATTCACGTAAGTGTTTTCTATCTTCATAGCTTATTTTACTTTTGTCACCGGTTAAAAGCGCATAATAAAGCCATTGTAATTGGGTGCTTGCCGTCACTTTTTCAATATATGTGCGGTAACTCACTCGAAGCGAGTTATATCGATGATGATTTAAATTGCTTATCTCCCCTACGCTTCGGCCTTTATAAAATACTCGCTCAAGTAATGCTTGCCGTTCTCTATCAAAACTATAGAAATTTTTTACCGATCTGTAAGGTTTAAGTTTGAGTTCTGCGCTTAATTCATCTCCACGAGTAACAGGTTGATCTGAAGTAATGCTTAGCATTGCATTAGGAGCAGGTCGAATGCCTGTAGAGCAATATTCAATATTTTTCAGACTTGCTTTAATGTAATAAGGGCTTTGTTCACTGTATGTTTCAACTACCTCAAATCGAACTAATCGGCTTTGTTGATAATTGATTTGACAATCAGAGATTGAGTAAAAAATGAAGTAATGAAAAATCACTACTAAAATAGCGCAAATAAACCCTGACAATAGAGTTAAAAAAGGCTTAAAATAGGCACCTGCTAGCAATACAGCAAAACTCATTATATAAAACGCCGCAGTGCCAAATGTATATAGGGTGAAAAAACAGCCTATGACAAAGCCGCTGCATAACCAAATAGATGTAAATGGTTGCTTTAAATGGCTAAGAAAACGATCCAACGCTTTTTACCTGATCATAACAAGGTAAAAGAACACAAGTATTTAAGAATTTTTGGTCGTTTATTGCATGATGCCAATTTATGGCACTTAAATAGACGCTCAGCACGCGGTGCATTTGCTGTTGGTTTATTTTTTGCGTTCATCCCTGTTCCTTTTCAAATGGTTCTTGCAGCCGCCCTGGCTATTCCATTTCGAGTAAATTTACCGATTTCTGTTGCAACAGTGTGGATCACTAACCCACTGACCATGCCTCCTATTTTCTATTGTTCATATATTGTAGGCACCATTGCCCTTGCTCAACCACAGCAGCACTTCCAATTTGAACCAAGCTGGCAATGGTTTATAGATAGCCTTACAACAATTGGCCCTGCATTTTTAGTAGGTTCATTTATTTGTGCAACAGCTGCGGCAATCATTGGTTATTTTGGTACCGACATGCTTTGGAAACGTTCAGTCCGTAAAGCATGGATACATCGCCATAAAAAATAACTGATTTCAGTATAGACAAAAAACCCAGCTTAAAGCTGGGTTTTTTATTTCTTGCAAGAAAGCTATTTGCTTTGCATAAAGCTCTCTAATTGTACCAATCCGCTTAATTAAGTATTATTGCGGGTTGGTATTATTACTTCTTACGAAATACACGACGTGCTGCTGCAAATGGTAATAGCAATAATGCATACCAAGGGAAGCTTGCTGATTGACGCTCGTATTGTTCAATCTCTTCTGCAGGACATTCTTCAACAGAGCCATCAATTGGTGTTAACTTAACAGCCACTGCGACACTTTCATATTCGATATTGCCATTAACATCGACTACAACGTTACCGAATGAATCTGTCTTTTCAACAGTTTTAGTCGCAACACCGAAGATTTCATTATTGTTGTTAATTGATTTCGCTTCAGCAACCGTGTATTTAAAGCGAGTCTCACCATCGTCTTCATAACAAGGTAATAAATCGTTTAAGTTAACAACTGAATCTTCACCAATGGTGTACATGAAACCTTCACGACGACGGGTAGAAGTATTATAAATATCTGTTTCACCCTCACCAACAACAATACCATTATCATTGATATCGTTAGCTAATGAGCTTGAACTTGAGAAGTAATCCGTTGGGAAAACAACGCTATCGCTATTTTTATCGTAGTAGAAAAATTTTGTGCGCGTTGTACCGTCGATTCGCTTGCTCGCATAGCCAACAATAACATCGTCATTATTAACCGCTAAAGGCTGACCTGAAATCCAATCATCTTCTTGGTCGATAAATTCTTTTACTTCACCATTTTCGAAAATAACAGGCATAGTAATACGTGTGCTATTACTCTTATAACGCACATCAGACGTACCAACCACTAAACCATTTTCGTTGATCGCAAGTGCGTTACTACGGAACGCGAAATCTTCGTCATCTTCAGGCGTTAAACCTAAGCCATACATTTCTGTATTGGTAATGTTTAGATTAGTGTCTAATGTCCACTTAACAGCACGTTTATTATAAATACCCGTTGAATAAGTACGGTTGTACGCTTCTACACAGTCTGAAACTGGTTCATCTTCGCCGTCACAGTTATCAGTAATATCATCCAGTGGATCAACCGCAATATCAGTAGAGACAGTGCCTACAACTTCATAGCCATTTGCCGTTTTGATAATGTCATTTGCTGAGCTAATACCGCCGTAATCATCAAACTCTGGTGCAAGTTCAACTTTCACACCGTCTTCGCTGATAACAATTGCACGGCTAATGAAGTCTCTTAAAAAGTGGGTTTCTTCTTCGTCTTCATCTGTTTGAGTGAACGATGTTTTTTCGTAAGGTGCACTGCCCCAACCAACCATAACACCGTCATCTGTTACAGCATTTAGTAAGTTAGAAGTCGAGCGTGTTAAGCCGTCAAAATCAAGAGACTGTTCATCAAATAAAACTTGCTCTGAAGCACCTTCAGATGTGTAAAGCGTTGCAATTGCACTTGATAATTTTTGATATTCAGAGTCAGTTGAACGACCTGTTAAAAAACTTACCATAAATGCATGTGCATCAGCGTTTGTATATACCGCATCGTTATTCTCAATGTCATCAAGAGTAAATGTAATTTCTTTATCAATGAGTTCATACTGCTTTTTAGCTGTATCATAAGCATCTTTGATCAACGAATCTGTAAAATCGATATAAGAGACATCAACGGGTAATTTGTAAAGGCCATTTGCTAAGCCTATGATGTGACCGTTTTCACTAACATCTGTTACGTAGTTAAATTTAGCGCCATCAATTCCACCTAATTCTTCTAATTTATAGGTTGCGCTCATCGCTGAGGTACTTAGGGTGGCTAAAATACTGGCAGCGAGTAATTTGTATTTCATTTTAATCCTTACTACTGATTCTTTAAATCTTCGAGTTCTTCCCAGCGCTCAAAAGCGGCTTCAAGCTCAGACTCTAACTCGGCTAAATGGTTCAATGCTTCTGTTGTAATTGCAGCATCTTGCTTAAAAAAGTCAGGGTCATTAACCACAACTTGCTGAGCGTCTAACGCTTTTTCAAGTTGTTCCACTTTACTGGGTAATTCTTCTAATTCAAGTTTTAATTTGTAAGAGAGTTTATTACTTTTCTTTGGTGTTTTATCTTGGCTAACAACGGCCGGCTTTTCTTGCTTAATTTGTTGCTGTTGTTGTTTTTCTTGCTCAGCTAAATGAGCGGCATACGCTTCATAGTCGCTATAGCCTCCGACAATATCGGTGATCTTGCCGTTACCTTCAAATGCCCATACAGAATTACAAGTATTATCAATAAATTCACGGTCATGGCTTACAATCAGTACAGTGCCCTGATATTGGTTAATGATCTCTTCTAAAAGCTCTAAAGTTTCAATATCGAGGTCATTGGTAGGCTCATCGAGAACAATAATGTTAGATGGCTTTAAAAATAACTTTGCTAATAATAAGCGGTTTTTCTCACCACCTGAAAGCGCTTTTACTGGCGTACGCGCTCTTGCCGGTGGAAATAAGAAGTCTTGCAAGTAACCAAGCACATGACGTGAGCGCCCGCCCATCATAACTTCTTGCTTACCTTCAGCTACGTTATCTTGTACTGTAGCTTCTTCATCAAGCTTTTGACGATACTGATCAAAATAAGCAAACTCTAAGTTAACACCTTGCTTAACACTGCCGCTATCTGCTGTTAGGTCACCAAATAAAATTTTAAGCAGTGTTGTTTTACCAATACCATTTGGCCCAACAAGGCCAACACGATCGCCACGCATAACAAGGGTTGAAAAGTCTTTTGCGATGACTTTATCTTTAAATGCATGACAGATGTTTTTCGCTTCGAATACTAATTTACCTGAACGATCTGCTGTTTCAATATTGAAATCGGTTTTACCTACCTGATCAACACGCTGCTTACGCTCTTTACGTAACTCTTTTAAAGCACGTACACGGCCTTCATTACGCGTTCTACGTGCTTTAATACCTTGGCGGATCCACGCTTCTTCTTCTGCTAAGCGCTTATCAAATAATGCGTTTTGTGTTTCTTCTACTTTTAGATCATGCGCTTTTTGTTCAAGGTACGTCGCGTAATCGCCAGGGTATGAAACCAGCTTACCACGGTCTAAATCAAGAATACGGGTTGCAACTGCTCGAATGAATGCACGGTCGTGAGAAATAAAAACGATGCCGCCTTTAAACTCTTTTAAAAATTGCTCAAGCCAAATAACACTACTCATATCTAAGTGGTTGGTAGGCTCATCAAGTAGCAGTAAATCGGGTTCACTAACCAAGGCTCGTGCAAGAGCAACTTTACGTAACCAACCACCCGATAATGATTCAAGCTTGGCTTCTGGGTCTAGCTCTAAACGAGATAAAACGAGCTGAATACGGGTATCAAAACGCCAGCCATCAACCGTTTCTAATTGATTAGATAAACGCTCTAATTTGTTAAGCAATTTATCGTTATAGTCAGTTTGCATTTGATTACTGACTTGGTGATATTCTATCAGTAAGTTAGCGATGTCAGGCATGCCCTGCGCTACATAATCAAATACTGAGCCTGCCGCCCCTTTTGGTGGATCTTGCTCTAAACGAGAAATGCGAATACCGCCTAATTGGTTGATTTCACCATCATCCAATGTCACTTGGCCATCAAGCACTTTTAATAGTGTTGATTTACCTGCACCGTTTCGACCAACGATACAAACGCGCTCACCTGACTCAATAACGGCATCGGCATCATCTAGTAGCGGATGCGTACCATAAGCGAGTTGAGCTTTGGCTATTCTGATTAAATCCATCGTGATTACTACTCTTATTCTTTATTATCAGCAATAAATTGCGCTAATTGCTCAGCATCAAAAGGCCAAAATAATTTCTTGCCTTGATGAGATTCCACAACCGGAATACTGGTTTGGTAAAGTTCAATCAGCTGTTCACTGTCCATAATATCTTTTGCTACAAACGAAGCGTTTGTAGCAATTAATAATTCATCGGCCATTTCACACAGATGACAGCCATCAGTGTGGTACAGGGTAAAGTTAGCCATGGGTAATAAGCCAGCTATTATGAATTTGCTTATTACGTTTAAAATCTGGTGATAAAGTCTTGTCAGAAATGTTTTCTGCTTTTAAACCCAGACCCATTAGCCCTACTTCATCCATGCTAAAGCCACGCTTATTATTTGAGAATATAAGCGTACCGTTAGGGCTTAAAATTTTCTTAACCCAGGTAAGTAGTTTGATATGGTCGCGTTGTACATCAAACGCATCTTTCATACGTTTTGAGTTTGAGAACGTCGGTGGATCTAAGAAAATTAAATCATATTGGCCTTGTGCATACTCAAGCCACTTCAAGCAGTCTGCTTGCTCAAAACGATAACGGGTGTTACTGATATCATTCAGAGCAAAGTTTTCTTGCGCCCACTTTAAGTAGGTTTTTGACATATCAACCGTGGTAATGGCTTTAGCACCACCCACAGCAGCATGCACAGATGCGCTGCCTGTATAAGCAAACAAGTTTAAGAAACGTTTGCCTTGTGCGTTTTGTTGGATATAACGACGAGCTAATCGGTGATCTAAGAACAAACCAGTATCTAAATAATCAAATAAGTTTACTTTGAATTTAGCGCCAAACTCTTCTACTACTTGAGTACGATTTTGTCTTGCTACCTTGGTATATTGCTCTTCACCTTTTTGCTTTTTACGCACTTTAACTGCAATATTTTCTGGTGCTATCTTTAACTGCTCAGCGGTCAAGCTGATCACATCTTGCAAACGTTTTTGAGCCGTATTGTCATCGATTTCTTTCGGTGCAGCATATTCAAAAATAACCGCTGAATCATCGTATACATCAACAGCTACGTTATATTCTGGAATATCCGCATCATAAACACGGTAGCAGCTTACTTCATTTTGCTTTAACCAGTTCTTTAAATTTTGCTTATTTTTCTTTAAACGGTTTGCAAAGGCTGTTGAACCTTCAAAATTAAGAGCCGGCTTATCTTCTTTGCTAAGTTCTACTTGTTTATCGTCAAGTTGGTATAGATTTAATACAACATCTAAAGGGCCATTTTTAAACTTATAGCGTTTTAACTTAACTAACTTTAATAACTTAAATAAGCTTTCGTCAGTGCCAAGTAAAGCAAGTTTCCAATGATTAAAGTGCTTTTTGAAGCCAACACCTAAGCTACGGTGTAAGTTAACCAGCTCAGCCATTGAGCCTAAACGTTCACCATAAGGTAAGTTTGAAATCACCACACCAGGTAGTTTCGCAACTGAGGTTAACTTAGTGGCATCACTTTGTTTAAACTTAATCACATTACCAAGGTCAGCACGCTCTGCGTTTTCTTGCGCTTTTGAAATCACACTGGCGTCAATATCATGGCCAATAAGCCAAAGTTTAGGATCTGTAATTTGTGCAGTTAGTTCTGCTTTTAATTCTTTGTATTTTTGAATTCGGAAACTAGGCAGGCGCTCAAAGGCAAAACCTTCACGGAATAAGCCCGGCGCTTCATTGCGTGCCATGCTTGCAGCTTCAATTAAAATGGTACCAGAGCCACAACATGGATCGAATAAAGGTTGCTGTACGTTTTCAAGCCAACCACTTCGTTTCACAAGGGCTGCAGCTAAATGCTCTTTAATCGGCGCTTTGCCTTGATCTTGACGATAACCACGCTCAGATAAACGCGGGCCAGAATAATCGATATAAAGAGCAACACCTTGACGGTTCAACCTTGCTACAACACGTACATTGGCATTGTATTTATCAACATCAGGACGTTGCTCGAATAAATCCGCGAAGTAATCAACAATCGCATCTTTTACAACTAGACCTGAAAATTGCGTATTTTTTAAATCGTTATTAGTACCACTAAAGTCAACAGCAAAGGTTTGTTTAGGGCCAAACCACTCCTGCCAAGGCTGCAAGCGCGCAAATTGATAAAGGCTGTCTTTGTCTTTTACGCCTTCCTTTTCTTCTATCAGCATCATGATACGAGTCGCAAAACGGCTCGATAAACAAATCTTTTGTGCTAATAAGCTATCTGCTTCAAAACGTACAGAGCCCACGGTTTGTTTTGAGACTTCTGCACCTAGTGCTGTAAGCTCATCAACAAGTAAATTTTCTATTCCGATAGAAGTAAGTGCGATAAATTGCAAAGTAAAAACCCTTAAATGCTAATTGCGCAGGATTATAGCATAGCTTGGCGAACAAAAACGCCAACATTTGCAAGGATATTAGCTGGATTTTTACTTAGCTCACTAGGTTACGAATCTCGCGCGGCGATTAAATCGCTCCTAAAGTGAACAAATTTTAATTCACAAAGGTCAACACGCCCTAGGCAGATTTAAACTGTTTTTGTTGAATATAAACAGGATGGATACGGTTATTTAAAACCTTAATAGCCTCAAACTGTTCAAGAGAAAGGTTTTCGTCTAGTTGAAAGTGTTGGCTTAGGTTAATACACACTGAGGCTTCGCTTGAGTGATCAACAATCAAAAACTCACCTTCTTGTGCCTGTGAGCACAATTTCACTACAGCTTCGACACTTGGTTGGCTACCATGATACTCATGAAAGAACCAACTTTTTGCAAGTACTGGCTTTAAATGAAATTTGACCGCAGTAGCATTTAGCGCGATTTGGCAAAGCTCTGCAGGGTTCCATAGTGAGAAAGTTTCGAGGTATTGATAAACTTGCTGATAAAATGCAGCGTCTTCAAGGCTAAAGTTAGGCTCTTGTAAAACAGCATCGGTGAGTTGGCGAAGTTTGTAAGGCGTGCACAGTTGCATATCTTGGTCTAGGTCAACCAAAAGACGATTATTTTTTGCACAAGCAAGCCATTTCCATTGCTTAGATGCTTGTAACATGTCTCCTCCCTAACGAATAAATACTGTGCGCATAATCACAAATTATAACTAAAGCAGACCATTAATAAAATGATTTCTTAGAACATTTTATTAATGATCAATTGCTTAGATAACTGATCCTTATAAGCTGTTAAGGATCGTTTTTACCAATTCTGGGCCTTTATAAATGAAACCAGTGTAAACTTGTACAAGGTCTGCACCTGCTGAAAATTTCTCTTTTGCCGAATCAGCATCGTCAATACCACCCACACCAATGATAGGTAATTTACCTTCGGTTAAACGCTTAAGTTCACTAACCACGTGGGTTGAACGCTGACGCACAGGCTGGCCTGATAAACCACCCGCTTCATTTGCGTATTGTTGGCCTTGTACCATTGCACGCTCAAGTGTGGTGTTTGTAGCAATAACACCATCGATCTTATTGTTGATCAATGACTCACTAACTTGGCCGATTTGTACTTCATCAAGATCAGGAGCGATCTTAACTAGCATAGGCACTTGCTTGTTATGTTTAGCAACTAGATCAAGTTGTTCATTCTTTAAGCTTTGCAATAAGTCATCAAGCGCTTCGCCGTATTGTAAATCACGAAGACCTGGAGTATTCGGTGAAGAAATATTTACTGTGATATACGATGCATGCTCAAATACTTTACGCATACAGTGAATGTAATCATCTTTACCCTGCTCGTTTGGTGTATCTTTATTTTTACCAATATTAATACCTAGAATACCGTCGTATTTCGATGCTTTAACATTGTTAACTAGGTTATCAACGCCCTTATTGTTAAAGCCCATGCGGTTAATAATCGCATTTGATTCAGGTAAGCGGAAAATACGCGGCTTGTCATTACCCGCTTGAGGACGTGGTGTAACAGTACCTACTTCAACAAAACCAAAACCCATTTGCGAAAATGCATCAATACACTCGGCATTTTTATCTAAGCCTGCCGCTAAACCTACTGGATTTTTAAACTCTAAACCTAAAAAGTTAACGGGTTTATTAGGGACAGATTGAGACCACGCAGCACTCAATGGCGTATGAGCAAATCGGCGTAAATTATTAAGTGCAAATTCATGAGCCCACTCCGCATCACGGGTAAACATAAAACGGCGAGCTAGATCATAAAACATGGTTTGTTCCTTAGGTAAAAATAAACAAGGTAGCCGTTTGTAAACGGACCATTGCAAATTAAGGGCAAAAAAATACCCCAGCGAGCTGGGGTATGTATTTTAACGACTTTTCACTTATTTGGAAGTGTCACAGTTGTGGCTTAACAACATTAGTTCACGAAGTGCCACTGAGAACTTCGCAAAATCATGGCTTTGCGATGTTTTGAACTCAGATAGCATCTGCTTCCAACGTTGTAATAGTAGATCTTGGTTATCCATCCACTCATCAATTTGTGCATCAATGTCTTTGCTGTCTGCAGCAAAGCTATTAAGTACCACAGCTGATAATGTACGTTGTTGCCAATCCAGCTCTTCACGGTAAGAAGCACGAGCAAGTGCTTGCCAGTGGTTCGCAACTGGTTGGTTGGTGATTTGGTCAAGGAACCAATGTAAGCCCATACGCGCACCTAGCTTGAAGTAGGTGTTAGAAACCATATCAATGCTACGCTCTGAATTGTTAGCGATTTCAGCTAAGTCCATTACAGAGAATAAGCTTGATAGTGACACAATACGTGTTGCAAGTGCTTTTGGTACATTGCTGTCAATTAGCTTATCTGCCGCTTTAACTAGGCGCTCGCTTTCTTTTTCAACCATGTAGCTGTTTAAGTTTTCACTTAAATCAGCAAATGTTGGTGCAAAGAATTCAATTGCTTGCTCAATCGTTTGTGCTTTATTGCGATGACGTAAGAACCAACGTGTTGCACGACGAACCGTACGACGTAATTGATATAGCATTTCTGTTTGTACAGCTGCTGGGATCTTATTATCAAGTGCAACAATTGATGACCATGTTTCTGGCATCTGGAACACTTCTTTTGCAATTGAGTAGCAAAGTGCGATTTCAGCTTCGTTAGCACCTGTTTCTTCGTGCATACGAACCATAAAGTTAAGACCCATATCGTTAACGATGTTGTTTGCAAGTTTCGTTGCGATAATCTCTTTACGAAGTGGGTGGTTATCCATTGCATCGTTAAACTTCTCACGAAGTGGCACTGGGAACGACTTAACTAATAACTGACGGTAGTAAGGGTTTTCAGTGATTTCATCAACCACTAGAGACTCTTTTAATACCATCTTCGCGTAAGAAACAAGTACAGAAAGCTCTGGACGAGTTAAATCTTTACCCGCTGCTGCGCGCTCTGCAAGTTCTTCATCCGTTGGGATGAACTCGATTGCACGGTTAAGCTTGCCATCTTTTTCAAGGGCATGGATGAAACGTACTTTTTCTTTAAGCGTTGACGTACCTTTTGATTGAGTAATCGATAAGGTATGCGTTTGACGATAACAGTCTTTTAATACTAACTCAGACACTTCATCAGTCATTGAATAAAGTAACTCATCACGCTGTTTACGTGTTAAGTCACCTTCAGCAACTAAGCCATTAAGTAAGATTTTGATGTTTACTTCGTTATCTGAACACGCAACACCACCTACGTTATCGATGAAGTCAGTGTTAACACGACCGCCTTTAGCCGCAAATTCGATACGACCTAATTGAGTCGCACCTAAGTTACCGCCCTCACCTAAGATCTTCGCACCAAGCTCAGAACCGTTAATACGAAGTGCATCATTCGCGCGGTCACCCACATCAGCATCAGTCTCTTTAGAGTTCTTGATGTAAGTACCGATACCACCATTCCAAAGTAAATCAAACTCCATCATTAGAGCTGCTTTGATTAACTCGTTAGGTGTCATGCTCGCTTTCTTAGTGCCAAGCATTTTCTTCATTTCTGGGCTTAAGCTAATTGATTTAGCCGCACGAGAGAAAATACCACCACCTTGTGAAATAAGGTCTTTATTGTAATCTTCCCAAGAAGAACGCGGTAGATTAAATAAACGCTCACGCTCTGGGTAAGATGTCGCTGCATCTGGGTTTGGATCAACAAAGATGTGCATGTGGTTAAACGCTACTTGTAAGCGAATGTGCTTAGAAAGCAACATACCATTACCAAATACGTCACCCGCCATGTCGCCGATTGCCACAACAGTGAAATCAGTTGTTTGACAGTCAATGTCCATTTCACGGAAATGACGCTTAACAGATTCCCACGCACCTTTTGCAGTGATACCCATTTTCTTGTGGTCGTAACCTACTGAGCCACCTGATGCGAATGCATCACCTAGCCAGAAGTTATATTCATTTGCGATGCCGTTAGCGATATCAGAGAAAGTCGCAGTACCCTTATCGGCAGCAACAACTAAATACGGGTCATCTTCATCATGACGAACAACATCAACTGGTGGAACAATCTCACCACGTTCAATGTTATCTGTGATATCTAATAAACCACGGATGAAAATCTTGTAGCACTCTTGGCCTTCTTTGAAGAATGCTTCACGGTCTGTCGGTAGCTGTTTACATACGAAACCACCTTTAGAACCTACTGGCACGATAACTGTATTTTTAACTTGTTGTGCTTTAACAAGACCCAGTACTTCAGTACGGAAGTCTTCACGACGGTCAGACCAACGTAAACCACCACGAGCAACTTTACCACCACGTAAATGCACACCTTCAACGCGCGGCGAGTATACAAAGATCTCAAACGCAGGCAGTGGTAATGGCATTTCTGGGATCATAGAAGGCTGAACTTTGAACGATACATATGACTTAAATTGGCCATCAGCTTCTTTTTGGAAGAAGTTCGTTCTAAGAGTTGCATTGATCATATCAACGTATAAACGGATGATACGGTCATCATCTAGGTTTGCTACGTTTTCTAGTTCAAGATTAACTTGTGCAACTAGCTTCTCAAGTGTCTTTTCACTACCAGGGTTCTTAACTGAGAACTTTTTAGTGAATAAGTTAACGATTTGAGATGCAATGTGTGGGTAATTTGCAAATGTGCTTTCGATGTAAGTTTGCGAGAAAGTTACACCAATTTGACGCATGTATTTAGCGTAGGCACGAAGAATAGACGCTTCACGACCTGTTAAGCCACCCATTAATACTAAACGGTTGAAACCATCATTTTCTAAACGGTTATTCCACACGTTCGTTAACGCTGCACGGAAACGCGCTGAGACTTTATCAAAGTCAGCAATGCCCTTGTTGTCAATTAGCATGGTGAAGTCCATGATCCAATTAACTTTACCGTCAGTCGTTTTCACAGAGTAAGGCGTTTCACCCACTACGCGTAAACCAAAGTTTTCTAACATCGGCATTACGTCAGATAAGTGGATTGGCACATCTTTATGGAATAAGCTTAAACGAACAACATTGGTGTTTGCTTCTTCTTGTGGACGGTAGAACAACATCTCAAGTTTGTTCTCGTCATTCAGAAGCTCTAGCTTTTCAATATCAACAACCGCTGCACTTGGTAAAACCTGATCTTTATACGCACTTGCAAACGCTTGTGCATATTTACGGTTTAGTTCTTTACCGCGTGCTTCACCTGCGCTTTCAAGTAGTGCAGATTGGAGTCTATCTTCCCAAGTACGGGCAGCTTCAATTAGGTTGTTTTCGATGTCTTTCACGTTATATTCAATATTATTGTCAGTCACACGCACCGTGTAATGTGTACGGGCTAATGTTGACTCAGAGAAGAAAGTAGTAAATTCGACTTTATCGTCAGAATTAAATGCATTGGCTAAGATACGTTGCGTTTCACGACGTAGTGCCGTGTTATAGCGCTCACGCGGAACATATACCATGCAAGAGAAGAAACGGCCATATGCGTCTTTACGCACAAAAATTCGGCACATATCACGCTCTTGTACTTGTAATACACCCATGGCAACTTCAAGTAGTTCAGTTTCACGTGCTTGCACAAGCTCATCACGTGGATACGTTTCTAAAATATTTAATACCGCTTTGTATGCATGGGTGCCTTTAGCAAAGTCACACATTTCCATAATGCGGTTAATCTTACTTTTCAGTACAGGTACATCAGCGGCGCTGTTGTTGTAAAAGCTTGATGAGAATAAACCAAGGAAACGGTCTTCACCAATTACGTTGCCCTCATCATCAAAACGCTTAATACCCACGTAGTCGATGTATGCAGGTCGATGTACACGAGACACTGAATTTGTTTTCGTTAAAATTAATAAGTTGCTGCTACGCGCTTCTTGGCGCGCTACTTCAGGTAACTCAGAAAGTAAGCGGCTATGCTCTTCGTCTGTGTTTTTCATTAGACCAAGGCTAGTGCCCTTTTTACCTTTTAACTGGTAATCACCTTGCACTGGCGAAAGTTCATACTCACGGTAACCCATTAGCGTAAAGTTATCTTTAGCTAACCAGTCTAAAAACTCTACCGTTTCTGCAACTTCGCTTTCGTTATTATTATGGTGGCGTTTAGGTAAGTCTTTCGTTACCGCAATTAGCTTTTCACGAATTGGCTGCCAATCTTCTACAGCGATAGATACGTCAACTAACACAGACTCAAGTTCTTTTTTGAAAGACTCAATTACTTTTGCATCTGTTTGACGATCAATTTCGATAAAGAACACAGTTTTTGTCGACGTTGATTCTTGCTCTGCTTTTAGGCTTGAAATACCCGTGATTTTAGTATTTTTATCACGTTGGATTTTCAGCGGAGAGTGAAGTAATAAGTGAGAAGCGATGTTTGCGCGGGTCATGGCCATACGCACAGAATCAACGAGGAAAGGCATGTCTTTCGCGATGATTTCAACAATAGTGTGCGATGACTGCCAGCCATCTTTTGCTACTTCAGGATTGAAAACACGGACAACCGCGTCATCAGAATTATTTTTTTCTAGCGAGTTCCATAGGCTTAGTGCAGCGCCATATAAGTCACTATCGTTGCGATGAGCCAAATCCTCTTTAGACATATTGCTGTACAAGGCTTTGGCGAATTTCTCAACGAGTAACACATTATCAGCGTGAACTTTTTTCTGGATCAGCTTACAGACATTATCTAAGATAACCGAGGCTTGCCCTTCATTTCGTGTCATTGTATGTTCCTTAATCTATACTACTTATCGATTAGTAGAATATTTGTACAGCCATTTATTAGCGTGGAGTCAGGTAAATTCTAACTCTTTTACAGCTAATAAACAGCCTTTTCGATGAAATCATTTTAAGCTTTTCAGCTATTTGGTCATCTATTCACAAAATATAGATATAAATGGCCATTACTGGCCATATTGGAGCACAATTATTCACATTATTTTTTCTGGTCAGTCCAGAGAAAGCTACCAATTGCAGGTAAAAGTAGTACTGCACCCAACATGTTAACCAAAAACATGAAGGTCAGAAGAATACCCATATCCACTTGGAACTTCAGATCAGAGAAAATCCATGTGCTAACACCAATGGCTAAGGTAATACCTGTGAACAGCACTGCACTACCACGCTCTGCTAACGCATTACGATAAGCTACTTCCAGTGCCACACCTTGTTTTAGCTGCCCCATCATTGATGAAAGTATGTAAATCCCGTAATCGACACCAATACCAACACCTAAAGCGATAACTGGTAATGTCGACACTGTTAAACCAATTTCTAACTGTACCATCAACGCTTGCGCTAAGGTTGATACGATGTACAGAGGTAATACAACCGCGACCGTTGCCTTAACACTTCTAAAGCTAATTAAGCATAGCAGGATTACGGCGCCGTAAACGTAAAGCATCATAGGTAGCTGTGCAGCCGATACCGATTCGTTCGTTGCAGCCATTACACCGACAGGGCCTGACGCTAGCTTAAACTTTAATTCATCGGTTTCTTCAGCCTTAGCAAACTCTTTAACTTTAGCTACCACATGGTCAATTGTTTCTGCTTTGTGGTCATTTAAGAAAATAATCACAGGCATTACAGAGCAGTTACCATCGAGTAAACCTGAGCTTGTTTCAACGCGTGAAGTAGCTTGCACTAAACTTGCCGTGTTGCGCGGCAGGCTTTGCCATTTTAGGTTACCTTCGTTAAAGCCGGCGTTCACAGATTGCGCAACTGAACTTAAGCTCACAGCCGATTGTACCCCTGCAACGTTTTCCATCTGCCATTGGAAACGACTAATACGCTCCATAACATCATGCTCAGTACACGCAGCAGGATACGCTTCTACAATCACTTTTAGGATATCTGATGAAATGGTGTATTTATCAGAAATCAAAAAGGTGTCTTGGTTATAGCGGGCATCTTGGTGTAAAGATGGCGCACCAGCATGTAAGTCACCAATACGCATTTTGTCAGCTTGCCAGTAACCCACTGCAAATAACACAGCCGTAAAGACGATAATAAAACCAGCTGTTTTACGATCAGTCGCTTTTACTAATAGCTCGCGTAACTTGTCTAGTAGATTTGGTTTGTCTGTGTGAGTACCTGCTTGAATATGCACAGAACCTTCAAAGCGCATGTACGATGCCCATACAGGTAATAAAATTAAGTTGGTGAAAATAATTACCGCTACACCTAAACTCGCTGTGATAGCAAGTTCACGAATAATACCAATATCAATGGTGAGTAAGGTTAAAAAACCAATTGTGTCTGATAGCAGTGCAATACCACCAGGGATCAAAAGTGCTCTAAAGCTTGCCTGACAACAAACCCGAGTTGAACTACCCGTAGACACTTTTTTACCTATGTCATTAATCATTTGCACGCCATGGCTTACACCAATTGCAAACACTAAAAACGGCACTAAAATAGACATAGGGTCTAAACCAAAGCCTAAGCTTGAAAGCAAGCCTAACTGCCAAACAACAGCAATGATTGAACAGGCAATTGGTAAAATTGTCAGTTTTAAAGAGTGGCAGAACAGCCAAACCATCACAAATGTGAAAGCAATGGCAATAGCAAAGAATAGCAGTACGCCCTTAGCGCCCTCTGCGACATCCCCTGCCATTTTTGCAAAACCGATAATATGAATACTGACCTTGTCAGTACTTAGCGGTTCACGAACTTGTGTTTCTAACTTTTCAGCAAAGGCTAAAGTATCTAGTTTTTCTTGCGTTTGTGGATCAGTTTCGAGTAGCTGGGCTGTCACCATCGCACATGAGTAGTCACTGGCAATCATACGGCCAACGACTTTTGCTTTTTCGATGTTTTCTTTTACAACCGCAAGACCACGTTTATCAGCGGTAAAGTTTGCTGGAATAATTGGACCGCCAGCAAAACCATCTTCAACCACTTCAACAAAACGCGCACTCGGTGCGAAGATTGAATTAACTAACGGACGATTTACACCCGGAATAAAGTAAAGCTGATCATGAACTGCTTTAAGTTGGGTGAAAAATTCTTCATTGAAAATATCACCGTCTGCATCACAGACAGAAATCAAAATGCTGTTTGCTCCACCAAACTGTTTTTCATGTTTGGTGTAAACTTTCATGTAGTCATGATTAAGCGGAATATTTTTATTAAACGACGCGTCTAATTGAATTTGTGTTGCTTTGAATAATAAGAAACAAGTGATCAAAGCAAAGGAAATAATTGCGAATAAGCGATGACGAAACACCGCTCTTTCTAAAATATCTAAAAAACCACGCATTACGGATTCAACTCCTTCACTTTAATGCCATTTTCTGAAGCCATAACTAGTTTGTCTTGAAACACAACACCATCAAGTAACGATTTACCATCGGCCATTTGTTGTTCTGATAATTGGCCATCCTCAATTTGGAAAATCACCCCGCTGTTGGCAAATAATAACCACTGGTTGTTGTATTTAATTGCGCTATTTACGGTTGCATAATTGTCGTGTGGTATTTGTTGCCACTGTTCACTGCCAGCTTGGCGAGTGAAAATGTTGCCTCGGAGGCCTGCAACTAGGTCTTCACCACCTTGATCTGCAGTTGACGCAAACGTAAAGAAGGAGCCCATATAGATCTCTTCAAGACGCTGCCAGGTTTGACCATTGTCGAAACTTTGTGCCATTAAACCCATTTCACCGGCTAGAAATAGACTCTCCTCAGTTTTAACGATGCGATTAAAATGTGGCAGTATTGAAGCTGTTTCAATTTCATAGCCTTCTGGGTCACTGTCTTTTAAATCATTGAGGTATTCACGGTCTTCTTCAAATAACAGACTATCTAAAAAACGTTTCTGCCAAGTTTGGCCACCATCGTTAGTTTCAAAAAACATTCCGTATGCACCAACTGCATAGCCATGTTTTTCAGTAGTAAATAAAATATCTAAACATGGCTTATCCATGTTTGGTAAAGATTGCTGTAACTGCCAGGTTTTTCCTGCATCTACAGTATTAATGATGGTTGCATCATGACCACATGCCCAGCCTAAATCGTTATTATAAAAATCAACGGCTGTTAGCAGCACTTGAGTAGGCACACTGGCTTGTTGCCAAGTTTGAGCGTCTGTACTTGTGATAACCACACCGTGTTTACCAACTGCAATGAGATTTGGGCCAGCTAGTTCAATGTCGGTGAGAAGAGTTTTGTTTGCGTTAACAGCGCTAATCGCTTGTTGCGGCATAGGCATGTCTTGAGCAAAACATGAAGCACTATAAGCAAGACAGGCATAAAGCAAATACTTCATAAAGATAAATCGCCTTCGAAAAAATAAAAAGAGAAGTCAAAAAAGCCACTGAGAAATCTATTGCGTGTACTGATGACTTACGCGAATTGCAAAAGGCACCTGGGGTCAGGTGCCTTAATTTGATTAACGACCTTCGCGGCGTAATGCGCTTGAAGTAAACTCGTTATCGTTGAATGATTGTGAGAAATCATACATTTTTTCTTGGTTGTCTAAACCAATTGCTAAATAACGACGAGAGTTAAGGTCATGGTAAACTTCTAACGTACTCCAATGAGTTGGTACTTCATAGTAGTTAAGACCATGCGCCATCGCTACACGATACATTTGATCACGGTTATCATAGATATCCGTTACATGAACTTGCCAGCTATCTTCATCAATAAAGAAAACACGTTTTTTATAGATATGACGCGTGCCCTCTTTCAGGTTCGCTTCAACAACCCAAACACGGTGTTTTTCATAACGAACATGTTCAGGATTGATATGGCCTGCTTGCAGGATATCATCGTAGCTTAGTTTGTCGCTGTGAAGCTTATAGCTGTTATAAGGAATATATAGCTCTTGCTTACCTTTTAATGTCCAGTTGTAACGATTTGGAGAACCGTTAAACATATCAAAGTCATCAGTTGTACGTAAGCTATCTGCTGCTGTTCCCGGTGCATCATAGGCAACATTAGGTGCACGACGAACACGACGCTGACCTGAGTTGTATGTCCATGCTTGGCGTGGCGTTAAGATTTGGTCCATTGTTTCATGAACTAGTAACGCAGTACCTGCAAGGCGCGCTGGCTCAGTTACTTTTTGCTTAAACTTAAACAAGATATTAGATTCTTGTAGCTTTTCAGGCGTTGCTTCAGGTGATGAATACTCAACTAACAGTTGCTCATCAAAACCTACATAGTTATATGAACCAGATGCTGTCGGTGCAGCTTGGCCACCAGAACGCTCAATTGATAAACCACGGAAACGTAATAAGTGGTTCCAAATCGCTTCTAAGCCATCTTTAGGGATTGGGAACGGAACACCCACAGCGGTATTTTTAATACCGTTACCGCCCTCTACTAACTCAGCTGTCGTTGCATACTTTTTAGTTGCATCATATACAAACTGAGGATAAGACGCGCTACGACGTGTTGGATAGATGTTCATTTTGAACGTATCAGGATAGGTATTGAATAATTCAATTTGACCTGGGCTTAAGAAATCTTTGTACTCAGCTACATTCGATTTATCAATCGTGAATAAGATTTTATCATCAGCAAACGGATCAGGATGATGCATTCCTGGTTTATAACCAGCAGGTGGTGTTGTGATACCACCATCCCAAGCTGGAATTGAACCATCTTTATTCGCAGCTTTTTCTGCGCCAATAGGTGTTAAATCTTTACCTAAACGTGCCGCTTCATCAGCGGTAATTTTTGCAAGTACACTTGAGCTTGCGAAAACGCCACAAAATGCTGCAGCAATGAGGGTAGGTTTTCTAATAATCATAATTTACCCTTAAATTGAATATTTAATATTGAAAGATACATAATCGCGGTCAGAGAAAGTATTCGTTGCGCCACCACCCCAGAATGAGTTGTAGCTAAAGTCGAACGACCACGCATTTTGATAGTTGAAGTTCATAGTAACACCGAGCGATTTACGGTCTTCAACAAATAGGAACATTGGATCAGGTGTAATACCATTCACATCGTGCGAGAACACAAAACGTGGAGAGAAGTTAACACCACTGAAGAAGTTATAATAATCACCTTTCGCAATTAAACGATAACCCCATGCAGAAGCCGTTGGGAACGGGTTCGTTTCAGGACCATTAGAAAGACCTAAGTGCAGTGTTGAATAATCATCACTTAATGGGCCTTGCATAATACCGCTTCGACCAGTACCAGCAACATTTAAACGAAGCTCATCGTAATCTGGCATATTGTTAATGCGTACACCACCAATTTCACCAACTACCGCCCAGCTATCAGCTCCAAGTGAAGGGCCAAATAGGTGTGTTGCTGTAAATTGTAATTGTGCAGTGTTACGTAGGATAAAACCTTGTGCTACTTCACCAGGGCCTACAACGCTTGTAGCATCGCCTAGGCTCATTTGTGAAATACCAGCAAAGTCAGGACGAATACCTGCAACTGCTAATTGCTCAGGCATACCCGCATATAACAGCTCTACGTCATCAATTTGCAGAGGCTCATCTTGGCGGAATGCAAATTCACCAGCAAGTGCCGTTTCGCCTACTGATGTATTGAAGCTAAGACCGTACAGTTTAATATCTTCAGGGTATTCTAACTGGCCTTTAGTGAATGCTTGAAGATTAGTTACATTATCTTCTGTGATATCTGTTGTTAATAACATACCGATATCAGCAGCGATTGCCGCATCAGTGAAGTTTGATACCTGACCAGAAATTACCGGACGACGGCTATGATAGTTAATGTGGTATAACGCCACTTCAGTGTCGTTTAATTCAGGTAAGTACATACCTAAACGTAAACCATACTGGCCACCATCGTCTGGCTCGTTTTTACCTGCACCACCTTTGCCTTTTAACGCCACTTTGGTTGGGTAAGCTAAGTACATTTGCGCCATCATTGCTTGGCCTTGTGCTGATGTAGGATCAACACCTTGCGAGCGAACAATGTCATCTAAATTATTTAAGCTTTCAGTTAAGAATGCTAAATCAATATCCGGGTTTGACGTGAAGCCCAATTGAATATTTTGCTGATAACCATTTTCTGACGCGAAATCGTTCGTCGAGAAGTATGTACCAGCCGCTGGAAGACGTGTTTCATGCCATTCATATTGGTAGAAACCTTCTAGCGTTAAATTATCTGTGATGCCTAGTGATGCCCAAAGCATACCAACAGGTATGAAAGCTTCTTTTAACTCTGCACCTGGCGCTTTTAAACGATCGATATCAACTGGGTTAACGTTAATACCATGAGAAATCAAGGTACTCTCACCCCAGTTCACAACTTGTTGGCCTAAACGAATAGACAGCGGGTTACGGCCTTCATTTAAATCAAAGTTTGCCCATACATAAGCGTCTAGTAAACGTAAATCAGCACACACTTGTTCTTTTGTGTCGTCATCGTCACATGGGTCTACTTTGTTACCTGATGTTGGGTTGCTATAAGCGTAATCACCATCCATCAAGGCAAAGTCGTAAAAGTACATAAAGCGAGTGAAGAAACCAAAATTATCTTTGCTGATTGATAACTCATGGTTACCTTTTAATAATTTTGAGAATGAATCACCACTATCAAAATTGAGGTTACCTGCATCACCATTATTTGAGTATGCACCTGGTTGGTTCCATACATCAGCAGAAGAATAAATTGGATTTAAAGCAGAATGATAACCCGTCCAGTCAAATGAAGGATTATTACTCTTACCTATATGTTGAAAATCTCGGTCTTCAACACGAATGCTTTGGCCATAAGAGAAGTTAGAGTCAAAACGTATATCGAAGTCACCTAACTCAAAGTTTGCCGCATGCAAAGATGTGCTTGAGAGTCCGAGTGTAGCCGCCGCGAGTCCCAAAGCTATTTTGTTTTTAACAAAAAGCGATCGTTTTATCATTGTGTTCATCCCCCTGTAACGGGTTGTTTTGTGATCAAATTGTTGTTTTTAGTATCTTTCTAACGATAGAAGCGAAACAGTAAAATTACAATATAGAACGCGTTCAATCGGTTAATATTTATTTAAAAATGTGACGTTTACGTATTGGTAAGACGTCATACCAGATATTTTATACACGTAAATTAACAATAGAACAAATCGAATTAACAAAAATATAATAAATTTAGCGAATTGGGGACAGTGAAATTTAGCATTTTGGACGACAAATATTACAAAAAAAGCAGCTAATGCTGCTTTTTTAACTAATTTTCTCGAGTTTTAAA
Source organism: Pseudoalteromonas sp. CO109Y (assembly GCF_004208935.1). Classification (NCBI taxonomy): domain Bacteria; kingdom Pseudomonadati; phylum Pseudomonadota; class Gammaproteobacteria; order Alteromonadales; family Pseudoalteromonadaceae; genus Pseudoalteromonas; species Pseudoalteromonas sp. CO109Y. The sequence goes on along the minus strand of NZ_SGPD01000011.1, from coordinate 8,695 downwards.
AACTGATTTTCAGCCGTTAATGTCAACCTAAAGCGCCCTCTTATTCCTAGTGAAGAAATAAAAGGACGCAAATGGTGAGCGTCAAAGCGAACTGTCTTGCCACCATCCTCTGTAACTTGCACAGATTTATATTTACCATGATAGTAATCAAGACACTCTGAGTAACTCAGATACAAGGCAAAATAGTACTCTGTCATTAACTTTCGAGTGCTTTCTCTACTTTTTCAAACAGATCATCACTAAGGCCGTCTAAATCAGCTAAACGTTGAAGTTGTGCTTTCATTGCAGCAGAACGATTTTTATCATAGCGTTTCCATGACATAAATGGCGTTAGCATGCGTGATGCATTTTGCGGATTAATATCGTTAAGCTTCACTAATAAGTCACCTAATAGCTGATACCCTTCACCATCGGCTCGATGGAATTGAGTGATATTAAAGTGGCTAAAGCTACCAACCAAAGCTCGCACACGGTTAGGATTACCAAAGTCAAAACTTGGGTGATCATAGAGCGCTTTAATATCGCTGATACTCGTTGCTGAATCTTTCATCGCTTGCAGTGCAAACCATTTATCCATAACGAGCACATCATGACGCCATTTAGCATCAAACTCTGTTAAAAGCGTATCACATAGTGAGTGATTTGCTTTTACAACAGCACTTAATGCAGCAAGTGCATTGGTCATATTATTACTGTGGGCAGACTCTTCGATAAGGCCATTAACGTCGCTGTGATTTGTTTTCGCTAAATAGTGTAAACAAAGTTGCTTAAGAGCACGCACTGCAACGGCTGTAGCAGATGTTGAACCATCATCTTCAAGCGCGTTATAACAATTAACCAATGATTCTGTTAGAAAGTTGGCAATTTGCGATTCAAATGCATTTTGAACAGCAATAATGTCATCAACAGGGATGACAGCATATTCAGCTGCAAGAGTATCGTAGCTAGGCAGTTTTAACAGCTCCGCAATCAGCGCAAGGTCACCTTCACGATTATCAACTAGTAGCTTTAATGCCGACAAGATATCATCCGATAAGCAAGCTTCACCACTGGCAATCGCCGCTTTCATTTCATTAGTAAATAAGCGCTGCTGAGCATCCCAACGTGAAAAGTCACTGCGAGCAAAACGCATAATATGTAACAGTTCCGCTGCAGATGTATTTTGATTAACGATGCATGGCGCAGAGAAATCTTCTAGTAGTACTGCGACTGGACGCTGTTTAATGCCCTCAAAAACAAACTGCTGTGTTTTTTCTGTGACATTCAATACCGAATCTTGTGGCTGATTATCAATCACAAGTGGTAGCGACTGCCCTTCACTATCTAAAAGTTCAATAGCAAAAGGAATATGCAGTAAGGCATTGTTAGGCTGATTATCAGGTGCAAACTGCTCAATGCTTAATGTGAAAGTTTGGTTTTGTTCATCATACGCTTGCTCTACATTGAGCTTAGGTGTACCCGCTTGACTATACCAGCGCTTAAATTGCGTTAAATCAATGCCAGACGCATCACTCATGGCAGCGACAAAATCATCACAAGTAACTGCTTGTCCGTCATGGCGCTCGAAATACAATGCCATACCTTGTTGGAACTTTTCTTCTCCCAGTAAGGTGTGCATCATGCGAATAACTTCAGCCCCTTTGTCATACACAGTCACTGTATAAAAGTTATTCATTTCAATGACTTTTTCAGGGCGAATTGGGTGAGCCATAGGGCCTGCATCTTCACTAAATTGGTGAGTACGCATTACTTTAACCGCATCAATACGATTAAGCGCACGTGAGCCTAAGTCGCTACTAAACTCTTGGTCACGGAAAACCGTTAAGCCTTCTTTTAAAGACAACTGGAACCAGTCACGGCAAGTCACACGGTTGCCGGTCCAGTTATGGAAGTACTCGTGACCTACAATTGATTCAATCGTATGGTAATCTTTGTCTGTAGCTGTTTCTTGATTAGCAAGAACACATTTAGAGTTAAAGATATTCAGGCCTTTATTTTCCATTGCGCCCATGTTGAAGAAATCAACGGCAACAATCATGTAAATATCTAAATCGTATTCAAGGTTAAAGCGCTCTTCATCCCATTGCATTGATTTCTTTAAAGAAGTCATGGCATGAGGCGTTTTTGATAAATTACCTTTATCAACAAACAAGGCTAATTCAACTTTTCGTCCAGACTGCGTCGTGTAATGGTCACGTAATACGTCAAAATCACCGGCGACTAATGCAAATAAGTAGCTAGGCTTTTTAAATGGGTCTTGCCATTTTACAAAATGACGACCGTCATCTAAGTTACCTGATTCAATTTGGTTACCATTAGACAGCAAGTGAGTGTACTTTTTGTCGGCAATAATGGTTACATCAAAGCTAGCAAGCACGTCTGGGCGGTCAAGGTAATAAGTAATCTTTCTAAAACCTTCTGCCTCACATTGCGTACAATAAGCACCACCCGACAAGTACAAACCTTCTAACGAGGTATTCGTTTGCGGGTCAATATGGTTTTCAATTTTCAGAATAAAGCTTTCAGGTAAGTTATGAATGATCAGCTTTTCATCTTCAAGCGTGTAATCATCATACGCTTTGTCATCAACCATCAATGAAATTAGCGTTAAATCAACACCATCTAGCGCAAGATCTGCATTGCTTTCATCGGTACGATTGATTGTCATTGTTGACTGCACTGATGTTTTTAAAGGGGCTAATTCGAAGCGTAAATCGATGTGTTGGATTGAGAATTGTGGGGCTTGGTAATCTTTTAAATATTGAGCTTGAGGTTTACTCGTAGCAGACATTACTGACTCCAAATGGCCCTGCTTAGCAGGGCCTAAATAGTTTATTCGGCGTTAGCTTCTTGTTTAAGATGTTTTGGGGTAATACGTAAAATTTTAATACCAAAATAGGCATAAACAACCGCTAAGAATGGATTAATTAAATTAAAGAACGCGTACATTGCATAGTCAAATGGATTGATTAGTAAAACACTTTGCATATAGGCACCACAGGTATTCCAAGGAATAAGTGGGCTAGTAATTGTGCCACCATCTTCTAATGTACGAGATAAATTTACAGGCTTTAAACCGCGTTTTTCATATTCGTCTTTAAACATACGACCAGGAACAACAATCGCGATATATTGGTCAGCTGCAACCGCATTGGTACCAATACACGTTGCAATCGTTGCAGTGATAAGAGAACCTGTGCTTTTAGCAATCTTTAAGATGCTCTTAACGAACATATCAAGTAAGCCGGTTTTTTCCATGATAGCGCCAAACATCAAGGCCGTCATAATCAGCCAAGTGGTTGTTAGCATGCCAGCCATACCACCACCGCTTAATAGTGAATCCATTTTTTCATCGCCAGTGTCAATGCTGAAACCATCGAAGAATGTTGTCCAAACTAATTTGAAGTAACCAATTGCTTGGCCTTGTGATGCATCAATTTGGCTATTTATTAAATCTGATTGAAATAACATAGCCCAAATCGCACCTAGCACCGCACCAATCGAAATAGCAGGGAAAGCTGGCATTTTACGAATTGCTAAAAACAATAACACCACCAGTGGTACTAGCATTTCAAAACCAATATTAAAGTTTTGCTCTAATAAATTAACGATTTCATCAATACGGCCAGCTTCAGCAGAACCACCGGCATTAAAGCCCATAAAGATAAAAATAATTAACGCAATAATGAAGCTTGGCACTGTAGTCCAAAGCATATGATGGATATGCTCAAATAAATCTGCCCCTGCCACTGCTGGTGCTAAGTTTGTTGTTTCAGAAAGCGGGCTTAATTTATCACCAAAGTAGGCACCAGAAATGACCGCACCTGCCGTGACGACTTGCTCTAACCCAAGACCAGTTGCAACACCTAATAACGCCACACCGATAGTCGCAGCTGTAGTCCAAGAGCTACCAATACTCATAGCCACAATGCCACAAATCAAACAGCTAGCGGCATAGAACCAGCTAGGATTGATAATTTGTAAGCCATAGTAAATTAGAGTGGGTACAGTTCCTGATAACAGCCAAGTACCGATTAAGGCACCTACCATTAATAATATAATGATTGCTCCAAGGGATAAGGTGATCCCCTCAATCATGGCTTGTTCTAGTTTCTTCCAGGTATAACCATTTTTTAAGCCAATTAATGCCGCGGTAAACGTAGCGAATAATAAAGCGATTTGGTTAGGACCCGATGATGAGTTGTCACCGAATAAATAAACAGCAGCGCCTAGTAGGCACACGAGCACAGTAATTGGGATTAAGGCATCTAAAAAACTGGCCTGTTTAATTGGCTTCTCTTCAATTGAATTCAAAAGATAGTCTCCTACACGTCTTATGTGGCGTGTTTAATTATTATTGTAAGCTTTGACGCAAAACTTCAGTGGCCTTATGCAGCCAGATTTTGTGATTATACCAATCTAACCTGTTTTAGGTAGCAAAAAAGGCGCTTAAGCGCCTTTTTATTAATCGATATTGCTAATTAATTGCTAATTATTTCTTAGCGATACGACCATATTTTATATAATCTTGGGTGATTAATGCCGCTTCTTCTAAGAAAGGGTCTAGCTCGTCAAGGCTATCAGGTAAATCGTCAAGCTTCTCTACTGGCTTTTCACCAAGGCGAACAAGTCGTTCATTAGCACGTTCTAACGCGCGTTCTTCACCTTCGTCTTTCTCTTTTAGACGGGTCGCTTCAACCAATGAGATAGTCTTACGGTCTTTCTCTTCTTGATAGCGCTCAATGTCAGCAAACACATAACCAAATTCAGGCTCATCTGCTATACGCGCATCATGAAGCTTATTAACGTAAGCAATCGCTGGTTTTAGGTTATCAACAGAGTTGTACTTAGCACGTATGATGCTATCCCAAGGTAGCGCGTTGTCTTGTTGACTCTCGCCCCACTCTGATGGCTCAATTGCCGATGGGAATGACACATCTGGAATCACGCCTTTGTGCTGTGTGCTTCCGCCATTAATTCGGTAGAATTTTGCAATGGTATACTGCACGCTACCTAATGGATGGTCATATAAGTCATAAGCACGGCCAAGTGGTTTGTGCTGCTGTACAGTACCCTTACCAAAGGTTTGCTCACCAATCACAATAGCACGGCCGTAATCTTGCATCGCTGCTGCAAAAATCTCTGAGGCAGATGCACTGTAGCGATCAACCAACACAGTGAGTGGGCCATCATAAAAAGTGACGCCGTCACGGTCTTTTTGCTCTTCAATACGATTATTTAGCGTATGAATTTGTACTACAGGACCTTGATCGATAAATAAGCCAGAAAGCTGAGTCGCTTCGTAAAGTGAACCGCCGCCGTTTTGACGTAAATCGATGATGATACCGTCTACTTTGGCTTCTTTTAATTTTGCAATTTCAACTTTAACGTCTTGCGATAAATTATTATAGAAACCAGGGATTTCAATCACACCAATTTTGCTGGTTAAGTCTGAATATTTTGCTTCAAATACTTCAGATTTTGCAGCGCGGTCTTCTAAGCGAATTTTATCACGCGTGATTTCAACCACTTTTGGTGTCCCGTGAGCATCTGCACCTTTTAAGTATTGCAGGCGAACTTTTGTGCCTTTAGGGCCTTTGATTAAATCAACTACGTCATCTAAACGCCAGCCAATCACATCAACAAAGTCTTCACCTTCTTGGGCAACACCAATGATACGGTCATCTGCTTTAATTTGTTCAGACTTATCAGCCGGGCCGCCAGGTACTAAGCTACGGATTACCGTGTAATCTTCGTCATAACTGAGTACCGCACCAATACCTTCTAATTCAAGATCCATGTCCATCTTGAATTGCTCAGCGCGACGAGGTGATAAATAAGAGGTATGCGCTTCAATGCTTCGTGCGAATGAGTTCATCACGATTTGGAAAGCATCTTCACTGTTCGTTTGTACTAAACGCTTTTGCGCATTGTGGTAACGTTTGGTCAAGACTTCTTTAATGCCTTGCCAATCTTTACCAGTCATTTTTAATCGTAAAGCATCGTATTTAACGCGCTGACGCCAAAGTTCATCAAGCTCAGCTTGGCTTGTTGCCCAATTAGCGTCTTCGCGGTCAAACAGATACTCATCTTCTTTATCGAACTTCATTTCGTTTTCAAGTAACGATAAAGAATAGTCATAGCGTTCAAAACGACGTTTTAAACTTAAGTTAAAAATATCAAAGGCAAATCCCAATTTACCTGTCGACAATGCATTATCAAACTGGTCTTTATATTGCTCAAACGAGGCAATGTCAGAGGCTAAAAACACATTTTTATTGTAGTCGAGAGATTCAATGTAACGATCAAAAACCTTCTCAGATAATTCATCGTTAAATTTAATTGGTTTGTAGTGTGCACGAGTAAATAAGTTTGTCACCCGTTTGCTTGCCGTACTATGTTGGCTTTCTTGCTTGAGTACTGGCAGGTCTTTTTCAGTCAGATTGTCTGAAGATGCCAATAATGAACCTGAAAACAGGGCAGCGACTAACGGAATGAGCGTAAACTTTTTACTCATACACAACTCCTTTATTTTTTACAGCTATTAAATGATATACAGGCTGTCTGCTTTGGTCTTAACTTGCATCCCTGTTACTAACTCAACGTGAACTTCATCTTTATTCACTTCAGTAATAACCGCGTTTACAAGTGCTTGGCCAAGTTTAACTTTAACTTTGCTATTAACCTTGACCTCTGAGGCAGGTAAAGGTTCAACTTTTCCTGAACGTTTTGCAGGAGCAGCTTTAGCAGGCTTATTATTTACTTTAGCGCCTTTTTCACCAGATTTAGCGTGGTGGCCACTATTCTTTTTGTAAGATTTTGTGTCACCGTCTTTGCGTGGACGTTGTGGCTTCTTACGCTTCGCCATTTTAGCGCGGCTTTCTTCTAACGCTTTTTGTGCGTGCTCAATGTGCTCTTGTTCTACTTTTTCGTCTTGATTACCATCAAGATCGATACGGAACTCAGACTTAGTCACAGCTTCTAAATAGCGCCAGTTTGAGGTGTACTTTCTTAGTGCTTGACGAACCTGAGTTTTACTTACTTTCTCAGAACCTTCAATACGCTCAGCGATATCTTTAAAAATACCTACTTTAAGCGGCTGAATACCGTCTTTTTGTTTAAAACATTTTGGAAATTCTTGGTATAAGAAATCCAGTACTTCATTAATATCTTTTAGCTTGTTTGTGGTTTCCATGTTAGAACCTTTTATTACATCTTTTCATCAAGTGATGAATCGACATAGTGTGTTACCCAGTCGGTCAACTCTTCGAAGTCCGCTTCAATAAGCGCTAAATCACCACGAAGGTGTTCCCAAATACCATTTATAATTTCATCAATTGATTCACAGTCAAGGTCATCCGGTAGACGTTCCCATGCCATATGAATCAAGTCGTTGAGCCTTTCGGCAACAACTTCTTCTTCCCCTTCCCAATCACCAACATCTTGGATTGCAAAGAGGTAATCTTGCACATTTAGCAGATCTTTCATTTTAGATTTGCCTCAAAGCATTTTACCAATGCTTCTAAACCAGCTTGATCATCAGCATCGAATCGCGCAATGCTTGGGCTGTCGATATCAAGTACAGCAAATACTTTACCGTCTTTGAAAATCGGCACAACTACTTCTGAGTTAGATGCAGCATCACAGGCAATATGACCAGCAAATGCATGCACGTCTTCAATGAGTTGTGTTTGTTGTGTTTGCGCGGCAGTTCCACATACCCCTTTACCTACTGGAATACGGATACATGCAGGATTACCTTGAAACGGCCCTAGCACTAATTCTTCAGGTGAATCCATTAAATAAAAGCCCGCCCAATTGATATCCTCTAAAGAGGTAAATAACAGCGCACTAATATTTGCCATGTTGGCAATAACATTTGATTCACCAGTGATTAGCGACTCAGTTTGTTTAACTAATGACTGGTAAAAATCTTGCTTTTGCATACCAAACTACTTCTTATTAAACATACAGTAGCTAAAGGTACTCTTTGTAGACGACAAATGAAACCTTTTGAGGGCAAAAAAAAACATTTTGCCCTCAATTTCAGTCAGCTTGATTAAATATTCTGCTATTGATGAGAAGATTGTGTTGTAAGGCCCTGTCTTAAACCAAATAAAAACAGTCCAGCTGCCAGAGCAGACATCACAGCATTGACTATAAAAGCCATACCTGTTGTAGCGCTAAGTAAGTAGCTGAAAATTGCGCCACCTAGTAAGCCAAGTGTCAGAACACCTGAATAATTAACCTTTGCATACTTATACATAAGTAAATAACCAGGCACCACAAACGCTGCCATAGTTAGACCTACAATGTGGGCATTGGCGATTGCGCTAACGAATAAGTTAAAGAAAATGTTTAAACCATTTCCTTCAAGTGTAAACGCATAATAAAGGCCTAAGATACAACCTATGATCACAGGCGATAATAAAGAAAGTCCTACACTCTTTGCTAAACGATGTTTCATAAATTCCCTAATGTCACAAAGATAATACGAGAAGTGTTAAGCATGGACTAACTAGTTAAAATGCGAAATATCGACAATAGTCGTAATTTGCAGAACAAATGAAAAGCACAAGAAACAAAAAAGCCGCTGAATAAATTCAGCGGCTTCAATGATGGTGGAGAGATAGGGATTTGAACCCTAGAGGGGCTACAAACCCCTGCCGGTTTTCAAGACCGGTGCATTCGACCA
>NZ_SGPD01000001.1:0-25010 GCF_004208935.1 Pseudoalteromonas sp. CO109Y | reverse complement strand
AAACTAAGCTTCGCTGTTAGAACTCAATCTGTACGAGTGCCCACACAGATGATTGCTTTATATTGTTAAAGAACGTTGCGACTTTGTCGCTAGGGATGCGTATGATACATCCTTAATTTTTCGAGTCAACACTTAATTTCAAACTTTCTTTCGATTATTTGAAACCGAAGTTTCACTTAACTCTGTGTCACTTTGCTCAGCGTCTTTCGTTGCTGCCCGCCGTGTCAGTGGGGTCGCATTATAGGGAGATCCAAAAACAGATCAACACTTTTTTTCGATCTTTTTACTGTTCGCTCAAAAAGCGAACTAAATTTACCGAAAACAGCAAAAACGGTCGCTATTATGGCTGTTTTTTAAGCCAATATTCATAATTTAATGCAAATTTCATTGCTATGTTCATTTAACTCGTTAAGATAGCAAGTTCACAATGTTAAATTAATGTTTATTTCTTGTTTATTGGTAGATCAAAATGAAATTACCCGATCAAAAATCTTTTCTTTTCTCCGTTATTCTTGCTGTTTTAGGTTTTGTGGTTGTTAAGTTCGCACTTGCAAGCTTAGCTTTAGACCCAGCATTGCTATTTGGTGCAGGCTTATTAATTGGTGCTTTAGTTATTGCAGCACTTTCATCAGCGTCAAGTGAGGAGGCCGAAGTAAAAACAAAAACACTTTATGTTGGCAACCTACCTTATCGTGCTAATGAAGGTGTTGTTCGTGCTTTATTCGAAGAACAAGGCAAAGTTTTCAATGTACGTTTATTAAAAGATAAAAATACAGGTAAACGTCGTGGCTTTGGTTTTGTTGAAATGGCTGAAGCTGATGCAGATAAAGCAATCAATCAATTAAATGATAGCGAATTCCAACAACGTACTTTAAAAGTGCGTGAAGCAAAACAAAAACAAGAGAACGAAGCTAACAGCTTTCGTGAGGGATCTGATCAGTCAGCGTAATAAGCTCAACGCTTAATTGCGAATGACCAATAGGAGCCGTTGCATAATAGTGCAGCGGCTTTTTTTTATCTGTAGTAAGAGTAAAGCCTCGTAGAGCAATTAAACTTTCAACGCGCTTAGCAATCGCTTTGCCTGAGTCAATAAGGAAGATCTGTTGTTTATAGTAGTCACTAATCGCGCTGGCTAGTAATGGAAAGTGTGTACAGCCAAGTACCAATACATCTATATCTTCTGCTATCGCTAAATCACTCAATACATTCTCAAGCTTTGCTTTATTGATTTTCTGCGTATGAAATAGTGTTTCTGCAATTTCTACCAGCTCAGTTGAGCCATATAAGCTGACTTGTGTGTCTTGGCTATGAGTACTAATTAAGTTTGCAGTATAGCGACTCTTGATGGTTGATGGTGTTGCCAGTAAACCAATATGTTTGCTGTTACTTATAGCGCAAGCGGGTTTTATCGCAGGTACTACCCCGACAACTTCTATATTTGTGTGCTGGCGAATAGTTTCTAAGGCAGAGGTAGAGGCGGTATTACACGCAATAACTAGGATATCAACGTGTAAGTTTGCTGTTTCGATAAACTGTAGTAGCGCAAAAAGGCGGGCTATGATCGTTTGCTGACTTTGCTCGCCATAAGGCAATAAAGCATTGTCCATAAAATAACTATAATCAGCATCTGGGATCAATGCTTGGATCTGTTCAAGTACAGTTGTTCCACCTATACCAGAATCAAACACCATTATATGAACTGACAAACTGCTTACCTCGGATCATCAAAGGTCAGCAGTTTGCCATGCAGCTTGATAAAAAGAAAGAAAGGGCTAAGCCTCTTCTTCTGTTGCCGAGCGAAGCTTATTCATTTGCTCAAACATTGCTTTGGTATAATCCACCAGCTTACTGACTTCTTCTTTATCTTGGTTTAACCATTGTAAGATGCCAGCCAGTTCATTTTGCAAACCAATGTCACCCGCTTTATTAAACGCCTGTTTCAAGTCGTCATTAAATGGCGCTATTTTCTCAGCAACTTCTTTTTCGGGAGCAGGTTTATATTCTTCATACCCTTTGATAGCTGCTACTGTTTTGGTTTGTTTCAAATCCATGGTAAAGCCAACGAGTTGCTCGTTACCTAAGTTAAGCTCTTTAGCTTGTTCAAAGGCATCTTCTAATGAACCAGAGAAGAATGTTTCGCTAACACTCTGCAAGTCTTCCATCAATTCATTGATAGCTTGCTGCTCTTGCTCATTTAAATCACCATTGACCGACATCGAGAATGATAAATCACGTGATTGCGAAGACTCACTGACAAAGGCTTCGTTGTCGCCATTTTTGCTATAACTGCTTGCAGACTTACTTTCGTATGCATCAGCAAAGCTAATACTGACTTCATCACCTTCAGCGGTGGTGAAAGTGTACTCTGCGTTATTACTTAAACTGATGTATTGAGCTTGGCTTACTGAAACCGCATTAGGCTTAGGATTGAACAAGTCTTCTTCTAATTCATCAATACCTTTAAAAATACCTTCTTTAGACTTTTCGATACCCTCTTCGATGTCATCGTTAAGAATACCTGACTCTTTAAGCTCATCATACGCATCGTCGATGCCCATTTGCACACCTTTACGTGCATCACCTAGCATGCCTTTGAGTTTTTCATCATCAGCACCATCGGCTTTTGCTTTACGAAGTGCGCCGCCAACAAAGTCGAGTACGTTTTTCACGATCTCTTCAAAGTCGAACAAGGGTTTATCTTTTTTCTCTTCGGCTTTAGGTAAACCTAGTGCTTCAGCAAGTTTATCATCAAGAACTTTTGCCGCGAGCTCTCTGCCGCGTTGCTGATAACTATCTTGACGATTTTGAATGGTAGGCTGCTGCAGTGCCTGTTTACCATTGTATTTATTCACATTTGTATTAGGCATATAGCCTAGGTTGCCAATTTTCATGATCCGACTCCATGTTATGGTTAACTCATTATCGGCCAAAAACCACAAAACTTAAGTTTTTTGTATAAAAAAACGACACTAAAATAAATAACAAAACTAGACAAATCCTCAGCGCTCCCTACAATAGCGCCGTTATAAAGCTAAGAGATAAAAGGTAATCAGCCATGGCGGTTATAAAAATTGATACAACTCAATACGATGCACAATTGAGTGAGAAAGAGCAGCGCATCACCTCACAGTTTCGACGTTTTGGGGTCGAAAAATTAGAAGTGTTCGGCTCTGATCCTATTCATTACCGCCAACGTGCAGAGTTTCGTGTTTGGCATGAAGGTGAAGACCTGTTTCACATCATGTTTGATCAACAAACCAAAGAAAAGATCCGCGTAGATGAGTTTGACCCTGCCGCACCTTTAGTGGGTGAAGTGATGCAAGCGATGATCGAAAACTTAAAAGACAATGAAGTTCTGCGCCGTAAGCTGTTTCAAATCGATTACCTTTCAAGCTTAAGTGGCGAGATCCTTGTTAGCTTGTTGTATCACAAACAACTAGATGAGCAGTGGCTACAAGCAATTAAAGAGCTTAAAGCAAAACTGAGCACACTGTTTAAGATTGATTTTATTGGCCGTGCTCGTAAGCAAAAAGAAGTGATTGGTAATGACTATGTTATCGAGCGTTTAAACGTTAACGGTAAAGAGCTTATTTATCAACAAGTCGAAAATAGCTTTACGCAACCGAATGCGAAAGTAAACATCAAGATGCTAGAGTGGGCACAAGCCCTTTGCCAACCACTCAATAATGACTTACTGGAGTTATATTGTGGGAATGGTAACTTTTCGATTGCTCTTGCAGGTTCATTCGACCGTGTATTAGCCACTGAAATTTCAAAATCATCAGTTTACTCTGCGCAATACAATATCGCACAAAACAAGGTTGAGAACTTAGATATCATTCGTATGTCGAGTGAAGAGTTCACCCAAGCAATGAAAGGCGAACGTACTTTCTCTCGTTTAGATGGCATAGACCTGAAAAGCTATAACTGCCAAACAATCTTAGTAGATCCACCACGTGCAGGCATGGACACACTAACTTGTGACCTAGTTGCGAACTACGACAATATTATTTATATCTCGTGTAACCCAGATACCTTAGAGCGTGACCTTGATCACTTATGCAAAACCCATGAAGTAAAACGTTTTGCGATTTTTGACCAATTCCCTTACACCCACCACATCGAATCAGGTGTGTTTTTACAACGTAAATAAAATCAATCTGCCAGCGCAGCAAATAGCGCTGGCAACTGCTGCTCACTGAAGACTTCTATATTGTTGTCTTTTAACAGTTTTGCAGTTAACCCCATCCCTGAAATTTTCTTTCCTGAATGACTACCATCGTAAATAGTATTGCGACCACATGAAGGGCTTGATTCTTTTAACAGCGCATAGCGAATGCCCTGCTTTTTGCAAAGCTTAAGTGCTTGTTCTGCGCCATAAGCAAACTGTACTGTGACATCTTGTGCATCTTTGGTAAGTACTCTACCCGCTTTGATTTCTGCAGGCGGCCTTGGTGTAGGTAAGCCACCAGCTACTTCAGGGCAGAATGCAACGAGCCTTCCTTGCTGTTTAAGAGTTTCTAAACCAGGATGGAGTAAGTTTTGCGATTGCCCGTCATAACGAACAGGATTTCCTAACAAACAGCTTGAAACTAATAGTTTTTGCATTTGCTTTACCAACAAAAAAGCTCCGCGAACGGAGCTTTCTATTAAATTCAACTAACTAAGCTTATTTATCAGCTAGGTAGTTAATTAAGTCTGCCATGCTCTTCGCATCGCTAATACCTGAATCCGCACCTAGGATTACACGGTATTTACCATTAACAATAAAAGTTGGAACGCCTTTTAAAGCACCTTTTTGTTGGTAATATTCTTGATCGCGTTTCATCTTAGATGCCATAGTACGTACAGAGAAGCTATTGTAGTACTTATCAAAATCTTCAGCCGACACACCTTGTGAAACAAAGATGTCTTTCATATCTGCAAGTTCGTTAATACGAGCACGCTTACCGTGAATATGATTAAACACAGCGGCTACTAACGCGTCTTTCTGTGGTAACACATTAGCCGTCGCATAACCTTGCGCTAAGATAGTCTGAATTTCTGGGTCACGAGGACCTGAAAAATCAACATGACTCTTTTTGAATTTAACGCCATCTTTAAGAAGTGTTTTAAGCTCTTTCACTACTGGCTCGAAGTTATTACAGTGTGGGCAGTAGAATGAGAAGAACTCTTTTACTTCAGGCTTTTTAGAAGCGCGTGCATCAATCGTTTCATAATGCTTACCTTCTTCATATTGAGCAGCTGAGGCATTTGCCGCTAAACCTAGCGTGGCAGCCATTAATACAGCTTTTACTAACTTGATCATTACTTCTTACTCCAAAATTATTGTTTTAATAAAAATTCGACTAACTCATCAAGCATCTGCTGGCTCTTGATGGTGTTTAAATTGATTTTATATTTATCATTGACGATAAAAGTTGGTACACCAGTAAGGGCGCCCATATCTGAATATTTTTGCTGCTTATCTTGCATCGCTTTTTCAGCACTAATCACTGGCATGCTTGCAATTTCAGCGTCAAACACATCGTTGCTAATACCATTGGTCGCAAGTAATGCTTTCACGTCTTTTATATCTTTTAGTAAAGCGCGCTGTCTGTGGATGCTATTAAAGATTTGATCAGCAACTTGCTCACCTTTGCCATGTTGCTTAGCAATTAAGTAGGCATAGCTTAAGTTACTTTGCGTTTGCTTAGATACACCACCTAAAAAGTTAACATGGCTTTTTACAAATTCAGTCCCTTCAGGAAGACTTGCCGTTAATGCTTTTGCGACCGGTTCAAACTGAAAACAGTGTGGACAATAAAACGAAAAGAACTCGGTTACTTGAGGTGTTGCACTTTTCTCAACTTTTAATACTTCGTATTGATTGCCTGCTTCAAAATCAGCAGCAAGGGCCGCAAAAGGTAAACATAAAATGAGTAGACTTAACTTTAATTTTTTAAACATTGTTTTCTCGTCTTTCTTAACTTTAAAAATTTATGGTAATAATTTTAATGGTGCTTCCTGTAGCGCTGCAAGCTGTTCTTTTAGCGCTAGTATTTGCTGCTCCCAGTATTTGTCTTCAGCAAACCATGAAAAGTTCCGTGGGAACGCAGGATCATCCCACCTTTTTGCCAACCACCCCATGTAATGCACCATTCGCATTGCTCTAAGTGGTTCAATCAACTTTAATTGGCTGTGATCAAAGTCGCAAAATTCTTCATAAGCAGCCACTAAGGTGTCTAACTGTAACAGTTGGTTGTTACGATCGCCACTGAGCATCATCCAAAGATCTTGAATTGCAGGCCCTTGTCGGCTGTCATCTAAATCAACAAACATTAACGCGTCACCAGACCACAATATATTACCGGCATGGCAATCGCCGTGCAGGCGGATGGTTTCAACATTTTTATACTGCTCTGTGGTTTCTTTAATCACCAAATCTAAAATAGTATAAAAGGCGTTCTCTAATGCCATTGGCACCAAATTACTTGCTTGTAACTGAACTTTAGCTGTCTGAAGGTATTCTTCGCAGCTGATTACAGGCCTATGTTCAAATGGCTTTGCCTTAGCTACTTGGTGCATTCGCCCAATTAAGCGGCCAAGTACATCGAGTTGATCTAAATTATCAACTTCAAAAATGCGCCCGCCCACACTTGGGAATAACGTAAATAAATAACCATTATGCTCAAATAAGCTTTGCCCTTCGATAATTACAGGCGCAACAACCGGCACTTCAGCCTCGGCAAGCTCAAATGCAAACGCATGCTCTTCTAAGATTTGCGCCTTACTCCAGCGCTCTGGGCGGTAAAACTTAACAACATAACGATGGCCATCTTCTGCTTTAAATTGATAAACACGGTTCTCGTAGCTATTTAATGCCAGCAGCCCTGATTCAGCATAAACACCGATACTTTCAACTGCATCTAAAATTGAATCGGGTGTAAGGTCAACAAAACTAAATTTACTCATAATGTCTCATCATATAAAAAAAGCGGGAAAATCCCGCTTTTTATTCATTCGCTCAGTGTACTTAATTATCGCGCCTTAAAGAAGTTACTCGGCTGCGAAATCTGCACATCAGGCTCACCATCGACAGAAAGTACAAACTCAAACTTCGTCATGGGCTTTTTCAAATCATAAGGATCAACAACTAATGACAGTGGCACATTATAAGATTCACCAGAAGGTACTGTGAATGTTTGTTTGCCGATGTACTCAAAGTTATCGAGTCCTTCAACACGAATGTTAAAGGTTTGCTCATGTTGAGCTTTGTTAATTACTTTTAGTGTATAGGTGTTTTCGACTAAACCATTAAAGTCAACACGATATAGCTGATTACGGTCACGAATAATATCGAGTTCCATCGGTTTGCGCATCGCAATATTTGCTACTAGCGCCCCTGATAGCACGACTAAGATAACTAAATAGCCAATTAACTTAGGGCGCAGTGCATGTGTTTTGTTGTCTGGCGTTTCTAAGTTACGCTCTGTGGTGTAGGAAATTAGCCCGCGTGGGTAATTCATTTTATCCATCACCCCATCACACGCATCGATACATGCACCACAGTTAATACACTCGTATTGTAAGCCGTTACGAATATCGATCCCCGTTGGGCAGACCTGCACACATAAGTTACAGTCGATACAATCACCTAAGCCGAGCTCTTTTGGATCTTGCTTACGTGAACGAGGACCACGGCTTTCACCACGTGCTTCGTCATAGCTCACGGTAAAGGTATCTTTATCGAACATAGCTGACTGAAAGCGAGAATAAGGGCAAATGTGTAAGCACATAATCTCGCGCATCCAACCGGCATTACCATAGGTACACACAGCAAATACGGCTAGACAAATATACGAATACGCGGTTGCATCAAGGGTAAACAGATCAGGCAGTAGCTGACGGATTGGCGTAAAGTAACCTACAAAAGTAAATGCGGTATAAAGCGAGAATAACCACCAGCTGCCGTGTTTAGCACTTTTGCGCCAAAACTTATCAAAGTCCATTGGGCGTTGATCTAGCTTCTTACGCTGATTTGCACTACCTTCGAATTTTTCTTCAAACCAAATAAAAATGAAGGTCCAAACGGTTTGCGGGCATGTATAACCACACCAGACCCGACCATAAAAGGTCGTTACTAAGAACAACGCAAACGCTGCCAACATTAATATGAAGGCTAAGATAGTCAGATCTTGTGGCCAGAGCGTTAAACCAAAAATGTTAAACTTTTGCCCCACCAAATCAAACAACACAGCTTGTTGGCCGTTGAAGTTAATCCAAGGTAGTAGCATAAATGCAAGCATGCCGACAAAACCAATCCGTTGTCTCAACAGTTGGTGCAAACCTGTTACAGCTCGGA
Source organism: Pseudoalteromonas sp. CO109Y (assembly GCF_004208935.1). Lineage (NCBI taxonomy): Bacteria > Pseudomonadati > Pseudomonadota > Gammaproteobacteria > Alteromonadales > Pseudoalteromonadaceae > Pseudoalteromonas > Pseudoalteromonas sp. CO109Y. The sequence goes on along the minus strand of NZ_SGPD01000001.1, from coordinate 16,666 downwards.
CATAAATACGGTTACGTGGATTAAATCTATCATCGAGGGAAGCGTTTTCCGGTTTCTGGATTTTTACTTCCGTTGGGATATTTTTAACCTTAATCTGTTTATCCATTAAAATTCCTCAACGCCACTAGGAAATAATACTCAAACATATGTTTGCAGTAAGAGATTCTCTGTGCCAATAAGCAAATCAGAATACATCTCATTACGTTCAAAGATTTCTGAAACTTTAAATCTATAGAGCATTATACTCAATCTATAGAAAATTTCAGGGATTGATCGAAAATACGACGTTTTAATTATTTAAACTTATCTGCTTGCTTTTAAAACGACCATTTTATTAAACTTGCACATATACCGTATTTATTTAGATCAAAGATTATTGTGCTATGAAAAAATTTCTTATTTTAGTGCTTATTATTTTAGCACTTTTCACGATTGATCATCCTTTGATCAAAGAGCCAAGAGAAAGGTTACTAGGTGAAGGCGTAAGCCTTATTTCTGATGCCAGTAAAGTCAACCGAAGTCCTGCGGCAAATATGGCTAAGAATAATATTAAGTCACAGCTGAATTTATCTAATTCAGAGCTTGAGTATATTGAAGAGACATTTACCACTGACGATAAACTACAAGTTTTTCACTTACACTACTGCCGTGAAAAAGATATTAACTTATATTTTTATGGCGAACGCTTAAACCGCGTATGCAGTATTGTCTCGAACGCACTTGAAGAAAGGCTAAACAAGTAATGGACTTTTCAGCTTTAAACAAAAAAACCAGCGACTCGTTTGCCAAACAACGCAATATGCTAAAAAAGCTGGGCAAAGGGCAAACCTTATACTGTGAAGTATGTAAAGGCGCCCTTACCTTAGATTTGAAGACTGATCAGCCAGGTAAAGGCGTTGTAAGCTGTGCCAAAGGTTGCACAGACATCCTATTAGAGCTGGGTTAGTTCCAGCCCTCATCATTATATAGCTGGCTATTTACAGCAACGACTTCAATTAGCTCAGCAAAGCCAGCGGCGAATTCATTCATAACTTCATACTGCTGCTGGCATAGTTGCCCTTCAGATAAACCATTATCAGTTGCAAGGGCTGCAATTTCACTCGTTTCAAGGGTAAAAAAGCCTAAGCTTTGTAGTGCACTAGCCAACGCCTCTTTAAGCTCATCAGCTAACTGTGGCGCGCTTAATAGCTTGTTAACGTAACCTTGTGCACCATGCATAAAACCTTGGCTCCAATGCTGACATTCTTGAATGTCTAAGTATTGCTGCCCTTGAGAGCTCAGCTGTAGGCTCACAGGTAATGCAAAACCCGTTTCGAATACTTGTTCGCTGATCTGTTGATATAAAGCCATAAATGCAAACAGCACTTGCTCGTCCATTTTCCCATCAGAGCCAGGTGCAACCTCTTCTAACCACTGATGAACATCAAGCGGCTCAGGAGCACAGATCACCGCAAATAAGTAGCCTTGGGTTTGCGACAAGCTAAGCGCATCTTGATGCTGCGCTAAAAACTGACTTAAAAGCTCACTTTGCTGCTTTGAAAACTCAGGTAATTGCATACTGTTCGATTAATCCAATTTAAAAGTTAAGCGGATAACGGCCTTCGTTATCAGGACGACCAAGAAACTTAGCTGCATCATGCACTTCTTTTGGCAAGCTTGCTTCAGGTTTAATATAACCAGCTACTTTAAAGTCTAGATTCGCTTTTAATACTGCATCAGCTTCAAGCCCTAAACGGTTTTCTGGGTCAACAAGCACTGCTACATCACCGGATTTACAGCTTAAACGACCGCTCAGAGGACCAATGCTAAACCAGTTGTTCATTCCTTTAACATCAATGCTAGGGCTCGCAATTTCGCCGCTTAGGCTTTCACAGTATGGCTCGCCTGAGCTGTACTCGTCTAAATCAACTATTACGCGGCCTTGTGCACTAATCGGTAAAGGGAGTTGTAAACGCTCCATGGCACGTTCAACCGTCAAGCGTAAAGTAGTCTTTTTCACAGTGATGGCTTGGTTAAAGAGGCCATATGTAAAATCACCATGGCCTGAAATACCCGCTTTATCACGAGGATCACCAAAGCGTACCGTACCCACTAATTTACCTGTGAACAGTGACCAGCCCGATAACTGCCAACGCACATTATTTAATTGCTCACCATCAAAACGTACCTGCATAATGCGGCCGTCCAATAGCGAGCCACTGGCTTTACCTAATTGTAATTGCTTTGGTAAATGTGGCTTAGCTAAATCAAGTGCAACGGCAGCGGGTGTTTTTACCAGCGTAAACACCAAAAAACACATCACAAACACTGTGATTAATAAAATAACTCTTTTCATCGTTTACTTCTCTAGTACCAAACGACTTACACGCACAAAGCCTGATTTGTCATCTTTACTTAAATCTAAATTCTCAATTAGCACGCCATGTGAATTAACCAGTTCATCTAACCATTCAACAAGGTTATTAAACTCAACAGAATCAATGGTTAAACGAAGTGAATTGTCATTTGGCTGCATTTTGCTAATGATAATTTGATAACGATTGCGGGTGCTATTAACGATTTGGCTTAAGCTACGGCTGCTCGTATTACGCGCGTTACCACTCGCTTTAAGTTTAATAATACTTTCATCAACCCACGCTAGCAGCTCTTGCTGTTTTATTGTGTCTTGCTCTGCTTTTTCGATAGCTGCGTTAAGTGGACGAAAGACCCCCATAACCAACACAAAAATAACAAACACACCACCTGCAACCATTACAAGTTGCTGCTCTTGTTCTTTTAACGAGCGCCAATAATTGATTATTTGGTTTTTCATGCCGCACCTCGTAACTTAATTTCACCAACGACAAAATCACCATCATTATTTAGCGAGCCTTGATCTACGGTTAAGCCACGCTGCTCTAAAATTGCTTTTACTTTACTAAATGACTGGAAATCTTTGCCGCGCGCACGAATACGTAATTCGTTACGACCTTGATCATAGCGAAGCGTTTCTGGTGTGAAATCTTTTACTTCACTAAAAATAGCAACCAGATCGTTAGTCAAATCTAAGAAGCCAGCTGTACTGCCACTTTCTATCAATGCAAGTTCGCTGCGAATTTGGCTACGAATAAGCTGAGGACGCACTTTTTTATTTGGAAAAGCACGCTGATAATTAGCAACCACTTCAGCTTTTGCGGCTTCAAGCTGGTTATTTAACTTATAAAGCTCAAGCGACTTAACACCTACACTGCAAACTAATGCAACACCTGCTGCAATAGCTGCTTTTTGCCAATAGCCCCACCAAATTGCTGATTTCTTCTTAAGCTGATAAACACCTTGGCGAAGGTTGAATTTCACCTCAGGTAACTGCTTAGCAAATAAGGCTAAAGGTAAATCGTATTGCTGCGTTTGAGCACTAAGGTTAACCGTATCAGGAAAAGCCGTTGCAGGGCTAAAGTGTGCAACATCAGGGTTACCTAATGCTGTTAAATAGCCAGCAAGCCAACTTGTCTCTACAGCGGCAATATGCCAGTTACCCTGCTTACATAGCCACTGACCATTAAGCTCAATAGCGCGTAACTGAGTGTTGTCATCGACATCAGGTAACAATAAAGCATCCGGCAGTATTTTATATACTTCGATGCCATGCTCATTAAACTCAGCCAGCCATTGCTCAAACCATTCACGATCGGTCATCGCGATGTTAATCGCGTGCTTCTCATCAATAAGTGTTGGCTCTGCAATCGCTATGAATAAGTCATCAACATCACAGGCTATTTCTTCTTCTAGCATGTAAGGAAGTGCTTGCTCTAACTTGCGGCTCCACTTGGTTGGCAATGCGACCGTTTTTAGTTGTACTTGATCACTTGGTAGTAGTACAACCACTTCCCGTGATTGTGCTCTCTCTGTTAGCTCACCAAGTTGTGTTGCATTGGCAATTTCGCCGCTAGCAATTATTTCTTGTTCTGTTGGTGAGTAAATTAGCCAGTTAAGGCTGTCTTTTAATGTTTGACCCGTACGGATCAACAATATCTCTGTCACTGTACGCCTCCAAATTTTCGCGCCAGTATCGTTACTGTACCATTAGTGGCATGGAGTAAGGTGGTCATCGAAAAACGCAGTTCTGCAAATTCAGCCTGCGTTTGTAGTTTAAAATATTCACTGTTGATACTGAATAAGTCTTCAACGGCTTTCACATTTTGTGCGCCTTGTTGATTAACCTCTTCAAAAAATGCCTCTAAATCATCATAACCATCTTGAGGACGTGATGATAATACCGCTTCAGCGCCTGAAAGACTTAAGCCATCAATAAGCGAGCTTAATATAATGGCACTTTCTACAGGTAGTGTATTAACGTTGATTTCTAATAACTCACTACCTGGAATAACACACACAAATGGTAAAATTTTCTCCATAACGAGTGGGTTAAAGCCTTTTACTAAACGAAGTTCTGACGTCGAAGCAAAATAGCTATTTGCCGTCATATATGGGTATTGTCGAGATAAGTACTCATCTTCTTCTGCACCTGAACGATAGGTAATGCTATCAGCGTCTAACCAATCAAACACGCTATCGGCCATGGCTTCTTCAGACTCATCGGTTGGCAAGTCTTCAATATTTTCTAATAATGCCAACAATGCCTTATGTGCTGGGTTCGTTTTATTATTTGGATCCGTTTGTTGATCTGGCTTTACATGCAATGCATTTAAATTCAAACATGCTTGTAAGTCTGTAATTGTGCCACTTAAGGTACCATTATCAACCGGGTAAGGGACTCCACCCTGCTGTGCCCAGACTTGCTCTAAATGCGTTTTATCAGGATCATCTTTTTTAGTTTGTTTTAGTGCTTTAATTGCCAGCTCTTCAGCTGCAAAGGCATACCATTTAGCCTGTTGATGGTTTTGAATATTACTGCTGCGCTGCACTTGCACCATTAAATTAGCACTCATCTCAACGGCTAACATAGCTGCTAGCGCCACAATAAATAGCACAATAACAAGCGCAGCACCTTTAGAACGTTTAATAGTAGTCATAGCTAACCACCCGTTCCGTTATTATTACCATTATTTGCTTGGGCAGTGACTTTGCCTTCACCTGGCACTAAAAACACTCGACGAATGGGTTCCTGTTCTATTTTTTGAATAGTGACTGCCACCGCTTTTGGCAGTGCTTTAATTTGCCACTGTTCTTGCCATTCGTCTTTATCATCTAAAAATTCAAATTTAAGGTCTTCAATGTCTTCTAAAATGACTTGTGAACGCGGTTCCATGTTATCTAGTTGATCAACATACACCCGATACACTCGCTCAAGCTTGTCATCGATAACGCGGTAACCAACCGCTTGCAGTTCAGAGCGCGGCAGTAGATTAATTGGGTTGACCCAACCATCACGAACAAAGCCAATGCCATCGTATTGGCTATCAAGAACATAACGACCAGCTAACACATACGTTTCTTGAAAATCACCGGCTTCGTTTCGAACCTGACGCTTAGTCATTTGACTAAAATCTTGGTCCATCAAACGAAATAAGGTTTGAAAGCCATTTAACTCAGCAATTGTCTCGTCTGAGGCTTCTTTTGCTTTGGTTGTCGAATCCAGTATTTGATGGGTCGATAACACCACAAAGGCTAAGATGCCCATGGCGACAATCACTTCAAGTAAGGTAAAACCGCGTTGCTTCACTACTTATCACCTTTATTCAAATAAGTAGAAAGCTCATAAACTGGGTATTCAAGCTTTTCATCGGCAAACACGTTAATGGTGACCTTTACAAAGGTTTTATCAGCAGTAGGAACCACGTCCTGACGCCAATACCATTCAAAACCAGCGAGCGTTTCAGTACCTTTAACGCCATTTTTGCCTGTCCATTTATCGCCTTTGGCGCGTTGCTCAACCATTACATTCTCAGCAACCCAAGAAGCATAAGTTTGTTCTTCAATCGACGAAAGATGATTAATATGCTCACCAGTTGCCTGCATTGCGGCAATACCGGCCATTGCACAAATAGCCAGTGCAACCATCACTTCAAGTAAGGTAAAACCTGCTGACTTATTCATTATTCAGGCTCCATACGAAACTTTACCGGGGCCAGAAATTCGCCTTCGATAAAATATTGCGGTTCACGCTCTTCTTTAAGCTCGTAAACCAATTGAAACGCACTGACTTCGCCAGAAGATAAAATAAGTACCTGCGGTATTTTGAGCTTTTGTAGCTCAAGTAGGCTGTCTTCGTCACCACCGCTCATTAATTCACGCCAGTTTGACTGCTCTAATAAGTTATCTTGTGCCCAGGCTAAATCATCAAGGTTAAGAGTGAGCTTAAAGCGTTCATCAACCTTAATTGGGGCAAACAATTTTTCACGGTCAAACGTAACCCACTTATCACCGTCAAAAACTAAAAATTCAAATGTATCTTGGTCAAGATGAAAACCCAGCTCAACCTGATTTAAAATCGCAAACTCAGACGCCATATTAATCGTAGTATGTAATCTGAGCGCTTGTTTTTCGAGTTCTTCTTCAGCACCACCATCAAAACTGTAGGCAACCATTTTGGTGACAAAACCAATCACCACGAGCACCATTAATATTTCGATGAGGCTAAACCCTTTCGCGTGCTTAGCACGGCCAGCCAAACGCAAACGACCAAGGCTTACCATAATAGTAAGCCTTGATGTGTATAAGCTTTGTTCAGTTGGCTGAATTTAGGCATTATTACTTTTCTTCATCCCAGTTACCGATGTCATCATCAGTACCAGCTTCACCATCAGGACCCATTGAAAAGATATCAATTTTACCGATTTCTCCTGGGCTGATTAGTTGGTAAGGGTTACCCCATGGATCTTCTGGTAATTTCTCAAGGAAACCACCATCAGGAAAACGCTTTGGAATTGGCTCAATGCTTGTTTTATTTACTAGCGCTTCTAAGCCTTGCTCTGTGGTTGGATACGCTTTGTTTTTAAGCTTGTATAGACTTAACGCATCTTCAATTTGTTGAATATCTAAGTGTGCTTTATCGATTGCAGCTTCTTCTTGCTGACCCATGATATTTGGCGCCACAATTGACATGATCATACCGATGATAACCAGTACTACCATGACTTCTAGTAATGAGAAACCTGACTGTTTGTTCACAAAAATACCTCTAACTTTCTTCAAAAATTTATTATAGAGCGGCAGTGTTAGCTGCTAATTGCTCTAGTGTTCCCTAATTTAAAGACCTACAGCCTTATTCATTGCCATAATCGGCTGTAGTATTGCCATAACAATAAACAATACAATTACCGCCATTGAAGCAATCATCGCGGGCTCTAATAGTTTCAGAGACACGTTTACCATGCTCTCAAACTCACGATCTTGGTTATTTGCAGCACGCTCAAGCATTTGCTCAAGTTCACCTGATTTTTCACCACTGGCTATCATGTGTAGCATCATAGGTGGGAAAAGTTTGGTTTGCTGAAGTGAAGCACGAAGACTCGCCCCTTCACTCACACGTGTTGCAGCATCTTGCACTGACTTTTTCATTTTTTCGTTAACCAGTACACCACCTGAAATACGCATCCCTTCAAGTAGCGGCACTGAGCTTGACGATAAAATACTTAAAGTTCGAGCAAAACGCGCCGTATTAACACCGCGTGCTACCTTACCAATACCCGGTAAATAAAGCACTTTTTCGTCATACCAGTAACGAATATGCGGCTGCTTAAGCGCTTGCTTAATAGCCACTGCTAACACGGTTATAATGACTAAACTTATAAACCAGTAATTTTGTACAAAATTACTCGCAGCCATTACCCATTCGGTGGTCCAGGGTAATACTTGTTTTGATTTTTCGAAGGTCTTCAAGATTTTTGGTACCACAGTACCTAACAATACAGAGACAATGGCAATAGCAAATACCACAAGTATGGTTGGATAAACCATCGCCTGTGTGATTTGACTACGCATATGCTGACGTTGTTCCGTGTAATCAGCTAAACGATTTAAAACTTGGTCAAGGTGACCTGATTTTTCACCGGCTGCCACCATGGCGCGATACAAATCATCAAATACATGCGGAAACTCACTCATGCCATCTGCTAAGGTATAACCTTCAACAACCTTTGAGCGCACGGCCATTAGCATGCGCTTTAAACGCGGCTTTTCACACTGCTCAGCCACCGCCATGACAGCCCCTTCAACAGGTAATGCTGACTGGATTAAAGTTGCGAGCTGGCGAGTGATTAATGCTAAATCTGAAGTCGAAATTTTTGGTTTAAAGAAGCTACCAAATAGAGAGCCCTTTGCCCCAGTCGCTTGCTTTTCACCTTCTGCAGCAGCAACGACTTCTAAAGGCATTAAACCTTGATCGCGCAAGGTTTGGCGGATTTGCTTTACCGTATCAGCTTCAAGAATGCCTTTTTTCTCTTTACCTCTGCCATCGAGGGCTCGGTATTCAAATGCTGCCATAATTAACCTTCCTCACGTGTTACACGCAGGACTTCTTCTAAGGTAGTGCGACCTGCAAGTACGCGATTACAGCCATCTTGGCGAATACTTGGGCTATGTTTGCGAATGTATTTTTCAACACTTTGTTCGCCTTTACCGCTGTGGATCATTTCGCGAATTGTTTCATCAACAACCAGCAATTCATGAATACCAGTACGACCGCGATAACCATTAAAGTTACACTCTTCACAACCAACTGCACGATAAATTGTTGGCGGCTCAGCAGGATTAACACCTAATAACTGGCACTCACGCTCATCAGCAATGTGACCTTCTTTACAGCTATTGCATAAAGTACGTACAAGACGTTGTGACAATACACCGAGTAACGATGATGACAGTAAGAAAGGCTCCACGCCCATGTCTTCCATACGCGTGATAGCACCAGCAGCTGTATTAGTATGCAGTGTCGACATAACCAAGTGACCGGTTAATGACGCTTGCACACCAATTTGTGCCGTTTCAAGGTCACGGATTTCACCCACCATTACGACGTCAGGGTCTTGACGAAGGATGGCACGTAAGCCTCGGGCAAAGGTCATATCTACCTTGGTATTAACCTGAGTTTGACCAATACCTGGGATCTCGTACTCGATTGGATCTTCAACAGTAAGAATATTGCGGTCTCGTGAGTTGATTTGGCTCATCCCCGCATACAAGGTGGTACTTTTACCAGAACCCGTAGGGCCAGTTACTAAGATAATACCGTGCGGCTTACTGATTAAATCAGCAAACAATTCACGGTTACGCTCAGTCATACCTAAATCTTCAAGGTTCAGACGCGCGTTGTTTTTATCAAGTAGACGCAATACAACACGCTCACCAAAGCTTGATGGCATTGTCGATACACGCACATCAACAGCACGACCAGCAATACGTAAACTAATACGACCATCTTGCGGAATACGTTTTTCAGCAATATCTAGCTTTGCCATAACCTTAATACGCGACACCAGCAGTGAAGCGAGTTTACGGTTCGGCTTTAACACTTCTTTTAATACACCATCAACCCTAAAGCGAATTACCAGCTCTTGCTCAAAGGTTTCGATATGAATATCTGAAGCACCTTCTTTGATTGCTTCGCTGAGCATTGCGTTGATCAGTTTGATGATTGGCGCATCGTCATCACCAGCAAGAAGATCTTCAGTTTGTGGTAATTCATCTGCAAGCGAGAATAAATCAACCTCGTTACCGATATCTTCCATCATTTGCTGTGTTTCAGAGCTATCACGCTGATAAGAAGCCTCAAGCAACAGCTCAAATTTGTCATCAGGTAATTGTTCTAGCGAAAAACCATGACCCGCAATACGGCGTACTTCAAGTAAAGCATCAACATCTAACTCACCGCGGTAATACACAGTCCAGTTATCCTGATCTTTACTCAATAATACGCCTGTACGACGCGAGTACGAGAATGGCAAACGCTTGGTTGGCAAGCTAACAAGATCATCACTTGTTAGCAGCTCATCATGACTTGCCGGCGCTTCTGACGCTAACTCATCATTGATTTCTGTAATTGCATTAGTCATCGTTGCGCTCATTCGCGTTTTGTTGTTTTAGGTACTCTTCGTACGTTGGCGGTAATATCAAAGCATCATTCCATTCAGGAAGAATTGGTGCATCCGTCAACGGCATTAAATCAATACCATCTTCTTTTTGTTTGTGTTGTTCGCCACGAATAAAGTTATATTTCGAGTGGCTCAATTTATTCATGCTGATGCCATCGCGTACAATGGTAGGACGAATAAATACAATCAGGTTACGCTTGCGCTTACTCGTGCTGGTTGAGCGGAATAAATGACCAAGTACTGGAATATCACCTAATAATGGTACTTTAGAAACACTTTCTTGCACGTCTTCATCAATCAAGCCGCCAAGTACAACCATGCCGCCATCATCAGCCATAACCGTAGTTTTAATAGCACGTTTGTTTACTGAAATATCAACCGCAGTCGCACCACTTACACTTGAAACCTCTTGTTCAATCGTTAATTGAACTGCTGAGCCATCATTGATTTGTGGTGTTACTTTCAGTTTCACACCCACTTCTTGACGTTCAACTGTTTGGAATGGGTTAGCGTTATTTGAGCCTGTTTGCGAACCTGTGATAATAGGTACTTCTTGACCAACAATCATTGATGCTTCTTCGTTATCCATGGTCGTTACAGACGGCGTAGCAAGAATATTAGAGTTAGTGTCCGTTGAAACAGCTTGGATAATTGCACCCCAGTCATTTTTAACAATACCCATTGCTAGACCATTAATACCACCAAGTAGTGAAGCAAGTGCTGTTAAGTCACCTTCTTGTGTTTCAGAGGTACTTGTCACAGTGCCAGTTTCAGTACCGACTACCGTGCCTTCAATCGTTTTATCACGAGCTTGTTCAGCAGCAACAGCTAACGAACCAACAGGTACTGTGGTGCCATTGTTGAACTGCATCATGCCGCCTTGCTCTGAAATCCACTGTAAGCCTAAGTTGATACCATCGGCTTCTAACACCTCAACGATAATAGCTTCAACTAAAACCTGAGCACGACGAACATCAAGACGCTCAATAACTTGCTCAAGCGAACGCATGGTGTCAGGCTGTGCAGTGATTACGAGTGAGTTTGAATCTGGGTGTGCTTCAATGCTTGTTTCGTTTTGATTACGTGAGCGAGTTTTTGTTGCACCGCCTTGCGCGTCTTCTGCTAATGTCTTGCTTACGCCCTGCAATACTTTTACAAGGTCTTCTGCTTTGGCGTAATTAAGATAGATAACCTTAGTATTACCTTGGTTTTCTAGCTCACCATCTAAACGGCTAATCAATTCAACAGCACGTGTACGCGCTTGTGCTTCACCACTGACAATCACACTGTTAGTACGACCATCAGCAACAACTTTAGGGATTAAAAACTCAGGAACACTCCCTTTGCCACCATCTTTGTAAATATTCTCAACAACCGACACTACATCGTCAGCGGTAGCAAATTTAAGTTTTACGATATCAACGCGCTTATCACCGGCTTGGTCAACCGAACGAATGATTTCAACTAAACGGTTAACTGACGCGGCATGACCGGTCAACATCATCACGTTTGCTGCATTGAAGTTAGCAACGTGGCCGCCATCTTTTTGATCACTAAATTGACGAACTAGAGGGCCAAGCTCTTGTACGCTTACATTTTTAACACGTACAACACGTGTCACCATCATATCGCCACTGGCTTGGTTATCTTCAGTGATCAGCGGTACGTTCGACTTTTTAGCGTCAGAACTTTTTTCAATTTTGATAATACCGTTATCCATCTCTACAGCTGAATAACCATAAACCTCAAGTACATTTAAAAAGAACTGGTAATAAAGCTTCTCGTCCATTAGCTCGTAACTGCGCACATTGACTTTGCCGCGCACATTCGGGTCAATAATGACGGTTTTATTTAGGTTTTTACCAACGATATTAATAAATTCATTAATATCAGTGCCTTTAAAATTAGCCGCATACTCAACAGCAGATACTGAAAGCGATAATCCTGTTAATAAAAAAAGCGCTGCATATTTAGCTAACCCTTTTTTGATTTTTGTGAGGTGTAGCGCGTGAACCATTCTATAAAAACTCCAAAGCTAGTTATTGCAGGCTAAATTGCACATCAATTTGCTCACCATCGCGTTCGATAGTGATACTTGCGTCAGTACTATTTCGTAATTCGTTTATTGCTGACATTGCCTGTTTCAAATCATTTAATTGATAGCCATTAATCGCAATAGCTAAATCATTATTCATTAGTCCCATCTGCTTGAATAGAGCAGGATCTTTACCTGGGCTTAAGCGATAACCCACTAACTCGCCATCAACCATCGCTTGAGAGACGCGAATGTAGTCAAATAGTTTACCGGGATCGTCTAATACTTCTTCACGCGTTTCGATAAGCGCTTCTTTTACATCTTCATCTTCAGTCGCATTTATTTCATTATTTTCGACAAGCTGAGGGCCTGCGGTTAATTCTGACTCTTTGCGCTCCGCCAATACAGGCATAGAGACTTTTTTAGTAAAGTCGAGGCCATCCAGCATTAAGGTTTCAAAGCGGCCGCTTACATCTAAAATTACTCGGTCAGGTAATACTTGAGCAAGCTTGGCACGAGTGCCTTTAATTGCATCATCGACAACATAGGTTTCTTGCTTGCCTTGAGATTCAATAATAGCAAGACCCGCTTGATCATTTTGGCTGACCGCAACAATACCAGTTAGGTTAATACTTAGACGTGTTTCAGGGGCGTTGTTAATGACTTGATTTTGTTTCGCGGCAGGTTTCTTAGTTTCGACAACAACTTTGCCGAATAGATTTTGTTCAATAATTTGGCGAGAGCTGACTGTCTCAACTCGTTTAGCCATGCTGTTAACACCGGTTACTGGCAGTGCTCTTGTATCGGGTTCTGGCCACACAAGCCAAAACAGCTTAGATGACAAAAAAGCAATGTAAACAACAACTAACAGCACTACAAATGCACTTAGCTTGGCATGAGGTAAGCCGTTTAAAAACTGTTTAACTTGTTGTAAGTGTTGATCCATAAACTCTATTTCTTATTTTAATTTACTGCTTGATAGCTGGCCTATAGTACCTTTTCATTTTTCATTCAACAAGCGCACGTATATTAAACTTTGTAAACAAGGTAATTTCGACAAACAGGGGCTGCAAGGAATAACTATGACTATTTCTTTGTGATTAAGTTTCATGGTAAATTTTGCCTATATATAAGCAGCTTTAAAAGAGCACAATTGTGTCAAAAGGTAACACTCAAAAGTCGCAAGACAAACAAGACGAATTAAGCGTGCGCCTTGATAAATGGTTATGGGCTGCCCGCTTTTATAAAACCCGCTCAATAGCACGAGACATGGTGCAAGGCGGCAAAGTACATTATAATGGACAACGTACCAAGCCCAGCAAAATTGTCGAAGTAGGTGCAGTGGTAAAACTGCTACAAGGGGTCGACGAAAAGGTTGTGACAATCGAAAAGATCCTTGAAAAACGTCAAGGTGCCCCCATTGCACAAACCTTATATCAAGAAACTCAAGCTAGTATTGAGAAACGCGAAGCAAATGCTATCGCCCGAAAGAACAACAGCTTCTTTGCTCCACATCCTGATCGTAAACCAGATAAGAAGCAAAGACGTGAACTGTTAAAAATGAAATCAAGTTAGGTAATGCAACTCATGCAACAAGATTTACTTCATCGTTATATATTTGATCAGCTCGATGTACGTGGCGAACTCGTACAAATTGAAAACACTTATCAAGAGATGATCGCAAACCATAATTACCCAGCACCTGTGCAAACCTTATTAGGTGAACTACTTGTTGCTACCTGCTTATTAACAGCTACTTTAAAGTTTGAAGGCGAAATTGCCGTTCAACTACAAGGCGACGGCCCTGTTAAATATGCGGTAATTAATGGTGACGATAAACAAAACATGCGAGGCATCGCACGTCTACAAGGTGAAGTAACCGGTAGCTCAATAAAAGACTTAATTGGTAATGGCTATATGGTTATTACAATTACGCCAACTAAAGGTGAGCGATACCAAGGTATTGTACCGTTAGAGCACGATAGCTTAGATAAATGCCTTGAAAACTATTTTGAGCAATCGGAACAGTTAAAAACACGTCTTTGGTTTGCGACTGAAGTAACAGCAGACACAGCCAAAGCTGCTGGCTTATTCTTGCAAGTATTACCTGTAAATAAAGACAAGTCAGTTGAAGACTTCACTCATCTTGAAGCGATCAGTAACACGATTAAAGATGAAGAGTTACTAGGTTTAGATGCCAATACTGTTCTGACTCGACTTTACCATGAAGATAATCCTCAGTTATTCGAACCACAGTCTATTAGCTTCCGTTGTGGCTGTAGCAGAGACAAAACAATTGCTGCATTAGTAAATGTAGGTCAAGACGAATTACTTGCCGACGTGCAAGCAAATGGTGAAGTAAAAATTAGCTGTCATTATTGCTTAAAAGATTACATCTTTAACGAGCAAGATATTAAAGCCATATTTAATTAATACACCATAATAAATATTATTATATTAAAAGCCGCCATCAGTGCGGCTTTTTTATTAAAAAAAATATCAAAACTAATGATACCGGTGTCATGAAAAAGCGCCATTTTATGACACCGGTATCATTGAAATTATTCATGTTTTTTGCCAAATATATGCCTTTTTAAGCCCTTCAGACACTCGAATATCCCTAATCCTTCTGTTACTATTATTTTAGCAAAAGGGAAAACTAAGAACCCCAGAGCTATCCCGTTCAATCTCTCACAATTTAGGTATAAACATGACTGCAAACGCTACTAGTTTTGTTGATCTTACAGCAGCTGAACTTGTCGAACACGCTATTCGTCGTGGCGAAGGGACTCTAGCCGCTAATGGTGCTTTTGTTGCTAAAACCGGTGTACGCACTGGCCGCTCTCCAAAAGATCGTTTTATTGTTCAAGAGCCAAGCACTGAAAACGAAATCCAATGGGGCAACGTAAACCGCCCATTCGATGCAGACAAGTTTGATGCGTTATGGGCCCGTGTAGAAGAACACGTGAAAAGCAACGACCACTTCATCTCTCACCTAGAAGTTGGCGCTGATCCTGAGCACTATTTACCAGTTGTAGTTACAACAGAAACTGCATGGCATCATATTTTTGCCAAAAACATGTTTATCGAACCTCAAACATACAATACTGCTGACTTCCCTGAGTGGCAGGTAATGAATGTACCTTCATTTGTATGTGACCCAGAGCGTGATGGCACTAACAGTGACGGCACTGTAATCATTAACTTCGCACAACGTAAAGTACTACTAGCTGGTATGCGCTACGCAGGCGAAATGAAGAAATCAATGTTCTCTGTACAAAACTTCCTACTTCCTGCAAAAGGTGTATTACCAATGCACTGCTCTGCAAACGTAGGTGAAGCAGGCGATACTGCGTTATTCTTCGGTCTATCTGGTACAGGTAAAACAACATTATCTGCAGATCCTACTCGTTTCCTTATTGGTGATGACGAGCACGGTTGGGCACCTGGTAGCGTATTTAATATCGAAGGTGGTTGTTACGCTAAATGTATCGACCTTTCACAAAAGAACGAACCAGTTATTTGGAATGCAATTCGCTTCGGTACAATCTTAGAAAACGTGGTACTTGACGAAAATCGTGTACCAGATTTCCATGATACAAGCCTGACACAAAATAGCCGCGCAGCTTACCCGCTTGAGCACGTTGAAAAACGTAAAGTAGAAAACCGTGCTGGCGAGCCAAAAGCCGTTGTGTTCTTAACATGTGACGTAAGTGGTGTATTACCACCAGTTTCAGTACTAACTGAAGAAGCTGCTGCATACCACTTCTTAAGTGGTTACACTGCGAAAGTAGGTTCAACTGAAATCGGTTCAACAAGCGACATCGAGTCTACGTTCTCAACATGTTTCGGTGCTCCGTTCTTCCCACGTCCTGCTGGCGTTTACGCAGAGCTTCTAATGAAGCGTGTACGTGAATTCGGCGCAAAAGTATACCTAGTTAACACAGGCTGGACAGGCGGCCCTTACGGTACTGGTCAACGTTTCGATATCCCAACGACACGTGCTGTAGTTGATGCCATTGTATCTGGTAAACTAGCTGACGTAGAAACTCAACACATCGACGTTCTAAACCTAGATGTACCAGTTGCAGTTCCAGGTGTAGACAGCCAACTTCTTAACCCAATCAACACATGGGAAGATAAAGAGAAGTACGCAGAATACGCAAACAAGCTAGCTTCTGACTTCACTGAAAACTTCGCTAAATACGATGTTTCAGAAGCAATCAAATCAGCAGGTCCAAAAGCTTAATATCAAGCTTACCCTCAGATTAAAAAACGCCAGCTATATGCTGGCGTTTTTGTTTTTGGGGGATGAGTTAATGAGTTACGAGTTGCGAGAGTAAAGTTAGCGAGGGGAAAGTTTGAAGGTCTGGCGTAGGTTGGGTAGAGCGGAGCGAAACCCAACACAGGGCTATCAGCTTTCAGCCGTCAGCGATCAGCCGCGCGGTGTGGGTGTTTGGTGCTGCGTCTTCCTATGCAATTAGGCTCTAGGCTCTAGGCTCTAGGCTCTAGGCTCTAGGCTCTAGGCTCTAGGCTCTAGGCTCTAGGCTCTAGGCTCTAGGCAAAGTTTACTTGTAGGAATGGCTTTAGCCATGAATAT
>NZ_SGPD01000034.1:0-27831 GCF_004208935.1 Pseudoalteromonas sp. CO109Y | reverse complement strand
TTCTAGGTTCTAGGTTCTAGGTTCTAGGTTCTAGGTTCTAGGTTCTAGGTTCTAGGTTCTAGGTTCTAGGTTCTAGGTTCTAGGTTCTTCAAGATTGTAAATCGTTGCTTGTGTGTGTTTGCAAGCGGTATCGCGTTATTAATACAAAAGCCTACTTAGTAGGAGGCGTTTTAACGCCGAAATTTTTCAACCATTCACGGCTAAAGCCGTTCCTACGGGATTGGCTACGCCTTACCCTTCAGAATTCGCCTTTTTGTAGGCGTGAAATTTATTTCGCGCGAATTATTAACAACAGCGCCGCGGTTGAGACGCGCCAAGCAAGCGTGACGCATACGACTTACCCTTGGGAATTCACCATTTGTAGGCGTGAAATTTATTTCGCGCGAAGCATTAACAACAGTGCCGCGTTTGAGACGCGCCAAGCAAGCGTGACGCCTACGCCTTACCCTTCGGAATTCACCATTTGTAGGCGTGAAATTTAT
Source organism: Pseudoalteromonas sp. CO109Y (assembly GCF_004208935.1). Taxonomy (NCBI): domain Bacteria; kingdom Pseudomonadati; phylum Pseudomonadota; class Gammaproteobacteria; order Alteromonadales; family Pseudoalteromonadaceae; genus Pseudoalteromonas; species Pseudoalteromonas sp. CO109Y. Next base: position 27,349 of record NZ_SGPD01000034.1, on the reverse strand, counting down.
TTCGCGCGAAGCATTAACAACAGTGCCGTGTTTGAGACGCGCCAAGCAAGCGTGACGCCTACGCTTTACCCTTCGGAATTCGCCTCTTTGTAGGCGTGAAATTTATTTCGCGCGAATTATTAATAACAGTGCCGTGTTTGAGACGCGCCAAGCAAGCGTGACGCCTACGCCTTACCCTTCGGAATTCGCCATTTTGTAGGCGTGAAATTTATTTCGCGCGAATTATTAACAACAGCGCCGCGTTTGAGACGCGCCAAGCAAGCGTGACGCCTACGCCTTACCCTTCGGAATTCGCCATTTTGTAGGCGTGGAATTTATTTCGCGCAAATTATTAGCAACAGAGCCGCGTTTGAGACGCGCCAAGCAAGCGTGACGCCTACGTCTTACCCTTCGGAATTCACCTTTTTGTAGGCGTGAAATTTATTTCGCGCGAATTATTAGCAACAGAGCCGTGTTTGAGACGCGCCAAGCAAGCGTGACGCCTACACCTTACCCTTCGGAATTCGCCTTTTTGTAGGCGTGAAATTTATTTCGCGCGAATTATTAATAACAGTGCCGTGTTTGAGACGCGCCAAGGAAGCGTGACGCCTACGCCTTGCCTAGCCCTCCGGGCACGCTTCCGCCCCTAGGTTGCAGTTCCTACGTACTGATTTTATTATTATTTGTTTTTTTACGTGTTAAATCTTAATGCTTACACCGTAGGAGGTGTTTTAACACCGAATATTCTTCCCCATTCACGGCTAAAGCCGTTCCTACGTTAATGTCGCGCGGAATCACGACTTATAAATTACCCGTTATGTAGGAGGCGTTTTAACGCCGAACATTTAAATCATGTTCACGGCTAAAAGCGTTCCTACGTTAATGTCGTTTTGAATCGCGACTTATAAACTGATTTCTTTATTATCTACACTTACGGTAACTTGTTTGTTCAATAAATTAACTAACAAAATGCTACGCATGTCACCATCTGACTCTTGGTAAATAGCTTGAACATTTTTAAATGACTCTGTGTTTAGGTAAACAACATCACCGGCTTTTGGTAGCGAAGATGTTACCTCACTCATATCACTCATAGATTTGAGTTGAGCAATTAACTGCTCAGGTACGATTTGAAATTTATGACCATAAGCAACAAAACCACTTACTCCACGGGTATTTTTTACCGCAGAAAAGTTACAGTTTTGCGAGTCTAGCTTTATAAATAAATAACTAGGAAAAAGAGGAGATGTACGAATTGAACGGCGACCTTTTACGATACGCTCGATTTTATGTTCGGGAAAGAATACTTCAAAACCTTGGTTTTGAAGGTTAGTTTGAGCTCTTAGCTCTTGTTTTGATTTACAAAAAAGTAAGTACCAACTTTCCATAGTCACACCTAAAATACTCATTTTCCTTAAAACCAATCCAAAAGGATTGGTTTTTATGAGCCAGCGATTATACGCAGAGAATTTAGGCGTGTCTATTACAAAATTGTTATTACCCCAAGTGAGAACTAATCACTACCAAACAGGTCTCTGGTGTACACTTTTTCTGCAACATCATCGAGCTCAGTTACCATTCTGTTGGCAATAATTACATCTGCAGAAGACTTTAATTCAGCTAGGTCATGGGTCACTTTAGAGTTAAAGAAAGTTTCTTCATGTAATTCAGGTTCATAAACTATCACTTCAACACCCTTAGCTTTGATTCGCTTCATGATGCCTTGAATAGCGGATGCTCTAAAGTTATCCGAACCAGCCTTCATGATTAAACGGTGAATACCCACTACCTTTGGCTTTCTTGCGAGGATCGACTCTGCGATAAAATCTTTACGAGTAGAGTTTGCGTCTACAATGGCGCGGATCATGTTGTTTGGCACGTTTTGATAGTTAGCCAATAATTGCTTGGTATCTTTAGGTAAGCAATAGCCACCATAGCCAAAGGAAGGGTTATTGTAATGACCACCTATACGTGGGTCTAAACTTACCCCTTCGATTATTTGTTTAGAATTTAAACCATGACTTTCTGCGTAGCTGTCAAGCTCATTAAAGTAGGCTACGCGCATAGCAAGGTAAGTATTTGAAAACAACTTAATGGCTTCTGCTTCAGTTGGATCAGTAAACAATACTTCAATCCCTTCTTTAATAGCCCCTTGTGCTAATAAATTTGCAAATGCCTCGGCGCGCTCTGATCGTTCACCCACAATAATACGCGATGGGTGTAAGTTGTCGTATAACGCTTTACCCTCTCTTAAAAACTCTGGAGAGAAAATAATGTTTCCTGTATTAAACTTTTGCTTAATGCTTTCGGTAAAGCCAACAGGTACAGTTGACTTAATAACCATTACTGCTGTTGGGTTTATTGTTTGTACATCAGCAATAACAGCTTCAACTGACTTTGTATTAAAGTAGTTGGTCTCTGGATCATAATCGGTAGGTGTAGCGATGATGATGAAATCTGCATTTTGATAAGCTAATTGCTTATCTGTAGTGGCAGTAAAACTCAGTTGTTTATTAGCAAGAAAATCTTCAATTTCTGTATCTGATATTGGCGACTTCCCGGCATTTAGTTGCGCTACTTTTTCTTCAACAATATCTAGAGCTACTACATTGTTATGTTGGGCCAACAACATGGCATTAGATAAACCAACATAACCTGTACCCGCGATTGTAATATTCATATATACCTAATTAAGCTACTTTATTTTTTACTTTGCATTCTTTAATACAGTTACGTTTTCGTTATTTTTTACACTCTCAAGCCAATGGAGGTCACAAATACCATCTGTGGGATTAAAGGCTGTTGGTGCTTCTAACAACAACTTACGAATAGAGTGGTGATCGTTTAAATCACATGACGATTTAAGCTCAAGTAAAACTTGTTCAAGCTCATCCCATGGCATTTTAACTTCGTGTGCACTCATGATTCTTTGATGATCAGTACCAACAACGTTATCACCAATCAATAGCTCTTCATAAAGCTTTTCACCAGGACGTAGGCCAGTACATTGAATTTCAATATCACCTTCAGGGTGTTTATTTGACTTCACTTCTAAGCCAGAGAGGTGGACCATCTTAGTCGCTAAATCCATTATTTTAACCGGTTCGCCCATATCTAAAACGAACACATCGCCACCTTTACCCATTGCACCTGCTTGAATAACAAGCTGTGCAGCTTCAGGAATCGTCATAAAATAACGAGTTATGTCTTTATGGGTTAAAGTGATAGGGCCGCCTTGCTTAATTTGTTGCCTGAATAATGGTACAACAGAGCCTGAAGAACCCAGAACATTACCAAAACGAACCATAGTAAAGCGCGTAGTTTTTTGCGTATCAGATAATGCTTGCAGCACTAACTCAGCCATACGTTTGGTTGTCCCCATCACATTGGTAGGTCGAACCGCTTTATCGGTTGAAATAAGTACAAAGGTTTCAACGTTATTTTCTATCGCAGCACGGGCAATGTTACTGGTGCCAAATATATTATTTTTAACACCTTCAATAACATTATGCTCAACTAAAGGCACATGCTTGTAAGCCGCAGCATGATATATAGTTTGCACTTTAAATGACGAAAGTGTCATTGAGATGAGTTTAAAGTTTTGAATAGAGCCAAGAATTGGCACTATTTCGATATTTAAGGAGTTTTGAAAAACGTAGTCTTTCAGCTCTTTTTCAATTGCATATAAGCCATATTCAGAAAGTTCAAACAAGACTAGCTTCGTTGGTGAGTTTTTAACAATTTGACGACAAAGCTCAGAGCCAATTGACCCACCTGCACCTGAAACCAAAACAACCTTATTTTGAATATTAGCAGACATTAATTCGGTGTTTGGCTCTACTGGGTCACGCCCTAAAAGATCTTCAACACCTACTTCTTTTATTTGTTCTAATGAAGTGTTCCCTGCTACCAAATCGGCCATTCCAGGAATCGTCATAACTTGTAGTTTAAAAGACTCAATTTCATTGAGGATTTCTTTTCTGCGGCTTCGGGTAGCACTTGGTAAAGCTAATAAAATTTTCGTGACTGATTTAGTAGCAACTACTTTTGCAATTTCTTTAGATGAAAAAACATTCAACCCTTGTACGAATGTATTTTGTTTTTTGGGGTCATCGTCTAAAAACGCAACTGGGGCATATTCAGGTCCATTAGCCAACGCAGTTGCTAATTGACGTCCAGCAGAGCCTGCACCGTAAATAACCACGCCTTCTTTTCTGCGCATAATGAGTTTACCGACGATCGCACGTACTGTTAATCGGCTACCACCAATAAGCAGCAAAGCGATACAAAAGTATATAACAGGTACAGTTCTTGGGACTTGCGCCCCAATAAAGAATGAAAGGCCAATTAGAGAGACCGTGGATAAGATCACACCTGCTAAAATTGCCCATAAAGCTTGAGAGTTAATATACCGTAAAACAGCACGATATAAGCCTAGCTTCACAAAAGCAGACAAACTTAATGGTAATACCCCTAAAAGTAATAACCAGTTCTGGTAGTCATAAAACTCTTTCAAGCTATCGAGTCTTAATATAAATGCAAGCCAAAAAGATAAAAATATAAAAAAAGTATCTATAATTAAAGAAACAACTCTTTTTTGGTTTCGCGGTAATTTGACAAGAGTATCTAAAAACAAGAAAGGGTCCCTATTAAAAAGTAACATATCAGTCCTACTCTAATTCTACTACATTAGGAACAACTAAAACAATTCCTATAATCTAGTTGAGCAGTGCTTAACAATCCTTTGCTTTTTTGTAAAAAAAAGTGGCAATTTGTTACCGGAGAAGCAACTAACTACCACTTAAGACTATGTTATTTAGATGCGGCTTCTAAAACCTCGTGTATAGCAATTGTAGTTTGCTGAATTTCATGCTGAGTTAGAGATGGATGTACAAGGAACATTAATGAGGTTTCACCTAACTGGACAGCATTTTTCAAGCGCTCAGCTGGTCGCCACAAAGTATTATCAAAAGCTTTTTCTAAATAAACTTCAGAGCAACTTCCTTGAAAACAGGGCACACCACGAGCTACTATTTCGTTAACTATTCGGTCCCGATCCCATCCTTCAGCTAAAGATTCAGGCTTTATAAACATATAATGCTTATACTCAGCATGCTCAATATATTCAGGTATTGACACTAAACGGACACAATTATAACCACTTGCAGCCTGATCTAGTTGTGCACCATAAGCTTGACGCTTTGCAGTCCAGTCACTCATACGAGTTAGCTGAATACGTCCAATTACAGCCTGCATCTCGGTCATACGCCAGTTAGTACCAAAGCTTTCATGTAGCCATCTAAATCCTGGAGGATGCTCGCGATTGTAAATGGCATCGAAGCTTTTACCATGATCTTTGTAGCTCCACATTTTTGACCATAACTCTTTAGAGTTTGTGGTAACCATGCCACCTTCACCGCCTGTAGTCATTATTTTGTCTTGACAAAAGCTCCAAGCTCCAATGTGGCCAATGCTCCCAACTGACTTACCTTTGTATTTTGCTCCATGTGCCTGAGCACAATCCTCAATAACATAGAATCCATACTCATTACTTAACGCCATGATTGCATCCATCTCAGCCGGCATTCCAGCTAAATGCACAACTATGACAGCTTTAGTTTTAGGAGTAAGTACGGCTTTAATAGACTCAGCTGTGATTGCTTGACTGTTAAGATCAACATCAGCAAATATTGGCGATGCACCTGCAGTAACAATACTGCTCGCAGAAGCTAAAAATGTACGAGGTGTAGTAATTACCTCATCGTCTGGACCTATATCTAATGCCTTTAAAGCAAGATCGAGAGCAAGAGTTCCATTACCTAACGCTACAGCGTACTCTGTACCAGTCCAAGCCGCAAATTCATTTTCAAATTCACGGCCTTCTGTACCGGTCCAATAATTAACTTTATTCGATAAAATAACGCGGCTAACAGCATCAGCTTCTTCTTGGGTAAAGCTTGGCCACGGAGAAAAAGGAGTGTTTAACATTACTTATACTCAAAAAAGCCTTTTTTAGATTTTCGCCCTAAATGATTTGCTCGAACCATTTTCCTTAGTAAAGGATGTGCTCGGTATTTAGGATCACCTGTTTCGCTATAAAGCGTTTCCATAATTGATAAATTCACATCATTACCAATTAAATCAGCTAGAGCTAATGGGCCCATCGGATGATGCGCACCAAGCTTCATAGCCTTATCAATATCCTCTGCTGTAGCAACACCTTCAGCTAAAATACTAACAGCTTCATTAATCATAGGAATAAGCATACGATTAACTACGAATCCAGGAGCCTCCTGCACAACCACAGGTGATTTACCTAACATCTTTGTTAGTGACTCTAACTTTTCCACAATAGAGCTAGATGTTTCATGACCAACAACAATCTCAACTAACTCCATTACGGGTGCAGGATTGAAAAAGTGCAAGCCTACAACATTTTTAGGATTAGGCAGTACACTGGCAAAAGCAGTAATTGATAGAGAAGAAGTGTTCGTTGCTACGATTGCATTATTGGACACTAAGTTAGATAGCTTAGAAAATAATTCCATTTTTACTGTAAAGTCTTCGGCTACAGCTTCTATAATTAAATCTGAATTCCTAATGACCTCTAAATCTGTACAGGCTTGTAATTTTTCAACAGATGTAGAAGCTTGCTCTTCGGTAATTTTAGACTTACGAATAAGTCGCTTCATACCTTTTTCGCAAATATCTATCACATTAGCTGCTTTAGCTTCTGTGCGAGCAATAATGTTAACCTTAGTAATCTGAACGCAGTTACAAATAACTTGGGCAATACCTGTTGCCATTGTACCTGAACCAATGATTGATACTTCCATTACTCAACAATCTCCTTGAGTTTCTTTGCTGGGTTACCTGCAAAAATAAATTTTTCCGGTATATTCTTAGTTAGAACCCCACCCATCCCAAGCATTGAACCGCCTTCTAGAGTTAGCCCCTGCCTAATTACAGCCCCAGTACCAACTTCAACCAAATCATGTAAGGTCACATTTCCTGAAATAGCAGCCATAGGTGCAACTGTTACAAAATCTCTAATTTCACACTCATGACCAACAGTGACATTAAGATTTAAAACACAGTGCTCACCAAGTTCAATGTCTGTTGTCAAAATAGTTCCAGCGCAAACAATAGCTCCTTTGGAAATTTTAACTGTGTTTGAGAAACGTACACTAGGATGTACTAAGATTGCGTAATCAGGGTCCCCTAAAAGCTTCATTTTATCAGCCACTAACTTACGCACACGAGGATTACCAATTGCAATTACAAACTGACAATCTGAAGCATATTCAATCCAAGAATCTATATTTCCCAAGACATTTACACCTTGAAGTTCAAGGCCATGAGTTTCGGAATTATCGTCTAAGACACCTCTAACTTTACGATTGCAATCATTAGCTAGCCAAATAACTTCTTTGGCAAAGCCTCCACCGCCAATAACTATAATATCTTTCATTCTTTATCACTACCTTTAAAGAGTGGCATTGTTGCTTCACCATCAGCACTAATACCTTCACGAACAAATACCTTTTTTACTGTTAAAAAAAGAATTTTTATATCAAGTAAAAAGCTATGATTATCGACGTACCAAACATCAAATTTAAACTTATCTTCCCAACTAATAGCATTTCGGCCATTAACTTGGGCCCACCCAGTTATACCTGGACGAACATCATGGCGTCGTGCCTGCTCTTTGTTATATAGAGGTAAATACTGAACAAGAAGAGGTCTTGGACCAACCAAACTCATCTCACCTTTGAGAACATTTATGAGACCAGGTAATTCATCCAAGCTTGTTGAACGTAAGAACGCGCCAAACTTTGTAATTCTTTTTTCATCGGGTAAGAGTCGGCCTTGACTATCTGTATCATTTAACATGGTTCTAAATTTAAGCATATTAAACACATGACCATTGAGACCTGGCCGCTCCTGCTTAAAAAGAATAGGTGAGCCTATATTGAATCGCACCAATAAAGATAAAATAAGCATTAGTGGGGATAATAAAAGCAAAGCAAAAAGCGAAACAATAAAATCAAAAAACCGCTTAATCATCACATGCTTCCAGTATCGTGTTCTCTAACTTTTTAGCCATAATATCTCTCGAAAAACGCTCATAAGAAAGTGTGCGGCAACTATCCTTTGCCAGGTTATATGCCTTCATATCAAATAAGAAATCTTTGATATTAATAACCGAACATTTATAGTTCCTATGGTCAAGAACAACACCACATTTAGACTCAAGTATAAATTCTTTTTGCCAGCCTCCGTAATTTATAGCAATCGGAGTCTGTGAGGCCAAAGAATCAAAAAGTTTATTAGCCGAATTATTCCACATCTCCTTTATAGGTCCAAATAATGAGAGTGATAAGTCGGCAGCGGAAAGAATCTTTACAATCTCCGTTTTAGGTACAGCAGGTAATATATAAAGATTCTTATTGAGAACTCCTGCACTTGACGCCTTCTCAATAACCTTTTCTTTCTCCATACCTTCACCTATTGCAACAAAGCATAACTCAGGTGCAATGTTCATAGCTTCCTTAGCTATTTCGACAAGGTACCCAACATCGTTGATCAAACCGAAAGTTCCTGTATAAACAATTAATTTACGGCCATTTAGAAAGCTAAAATTGGAGTTAATATAATTTTCACCAACGATACTATCGACATCAAAGAGTTCTGTATCACAACTGTTAGTAGCTAAGGTTATTTTACTTCTAGGTATCCCTTGCTGAGCAATACCATCACACATTCCGGGAGAAAGACCAACCAGGCGAGAAGAGTTTCTATATGTATACTTTTCTAACCACCTAGCAAAAGAAATTATTAATGGATTTTTAATCACCCCTGTTGCAATAGGAAGCTCTGGCCATAAATCTCTGACCTCAAAAACCAAAGGCTTTCCTTTAATTTTTGAATAGACTAATCCTGGAATCGCAATTGTAAGAGGAGTACTAGTAGCAAAAACCACATTGGATTTAACTTTTAAAGCTTTAAATGTAGAGCGAATAGAAAAGTTAATAAATTTAAAAATTCGCTTAATAAAACCATCATTATTAGAGTAATTAAGATTTAAGATATGAAGTTTAATTCCTTCAATTTCTAAATAATTCCATCCATTTTTTAAACTGAATTCATCAGATAAATAAGCCGAAGATGTAACAAAAGTCACATCATGGCCATTTTTAACTAACCTTTTAGCCATCTCATAAGAACGAGTTCCACTTTTAGAAGAAGGGGTAGCAAAATATTGATGCAAATATAAAATTTTCATTAGACTAACTTTCTTCTCCTAATAACACTAAAAATATGAGACCAACTATAAAAAATTTTATACCCTCTATAGCGACAGTAGAAATAACGACTTAAAAACTTATTAAAGCCGAATTTATAAGCTGAAAAAAGATGGCCTGACATAGCAGCTAGATTCGGGTCGCCTTTAGAAATAAGAAAGTCATTGTAGCGTGAAAGTGCATCGAACCTAGAGTCAATTACTTCTTCAGACAGTTGCTTTGTTAAGCTTTGATCACTTTCAACAACACAGTATATTTCATCAGTAGTAACAGCAATATTTTTAGCGAAATATGAACATTTCAAAGAAAAGTTAACATCGTTTGAAGCAATCACTTCATCAAAAAGTATATTGTTATCTACAATTAACTTTCTACTTACAAGTTTACTCCAAGGAACATGAAATCTGTATTTTATCGCATCTTTGCCTGTTTCAATAAAATCTAAGATAAGCTGTTTATAACTTAGGTGCCTTGTAGATGATTCTCCCGACTCTTTTCTACTCGTCGGTGTAAAAAAAACTAAATCATTTGATTTATGGCAATAATTATAAACTTTATCAAACGCACCTTCTAAAAAACAATCATCGGCATCAGCAAATAGAATAAATTGACCGACTGATTTTTGTAAGCCTAAGTTTCGCGCCGCTCCAGCCCACCGATGCCCTTGTAATTGCATAAAAGTAATAGAACGTTTATGTTTAGAAATTATATCTTCTATACTGTCAGAGTGATCATTAACAACAATTACTTCTAGCCAATCATGCTCAGGAATTGAAGATAACAGTTTGGATAAACTAGCCCTAGAGTTGTAGTAAGGTATAATTACTGATACAAGAACTTTATTTGGCACTCAAACCTCTCAACTTTAAAAGATAACCAACCATCAGCGCTGACATATATGATAGTTTTGACATTTCTACCATTACCCCACTAAATTGCGTTAAGGGTAAAGTAAAAGCCCATAAGAATACCACAAGCGGGTAAATAAAGTCATCTGATTTACGCAGTTCACGCATTTTTATAAATGAGAAGACTACAATAAAAAATACAACAAAATAATGGAAAAATATTGATAGGAGTCCATATCTAAAAAAGTATACAGCCGGTAATGATTCTAAACTTTCATCCCTTCCGAGCCCGCTTCCAAAAAAGATGCTCTTTTCATATGCTGAATTAAAAGCTGAAATTATTTGCTCAAAGCGGACATTCAAAGTTCCAGAGTTTGATGTATTCATTAATAATGTATCAAGAGACTTTAGTGAGCGAAGTTCTGTTGAGATAAGTAGATTAGAAATTACATCTTTATTAATAAAAAATAAAAACACTAACGCAAAAGGGAAGAAGAATAGAATAGACTTAAGCAATAAACTCTTAGATTTAAAAAAAGCATACAAATATATACAGATAAACAAAGAGAAAATCATCGACTTACTCTGTGATAATAAAACCAGCAGTGCTGTAAAGACGACTAAAAGGAAACCAAAAAGTGTAGTTTGATACTTGTTATAATTAATTAATGCCAAAAAGAAAAGAATCAGAAAAGCATAGCCTGAATAGTAACTAGTTCCAAAAAAGGTTACAGCATAAAATAAAAGTTCAAATCTAAACTCTCTTTTATAAAGATAAAAAACGAGCTCATGAAAATATGGCTGAGAGTTTAAAATCAACTCAACAAAAACATATAAAGTCGAAGCAAGAACAATCAAAGCCAGCCGTTGCTTACATACAAAATCAGAATTTTTGACAGCATCAATAGCGGCAATAGTTATCACCAACAACATCAATGGCCTTAAGTAGGAAAATCCACTTCCAATAGATATCTCTAAGCTTACGATGTCAAAAATAAAACTAACACTAAGTAATAATAAAAGGACTAAGTAATAACTTATAACAACCTTGTCACGGTAAAAATCAACACTTTTTTTATAAATAATCAGGTATAGTATTGAAAGTAAAAAAACTAAAATATTAATATGAACCTGAGAATTAACCATTATTGATGGAAATAATGGAAAAAAGAAAATGCTAAAGAATATTACAAAGTTGACCTTATCTTTTGTCACTTAGACACCATTTCAGAAGATACCTTAATAGGTGTAGTTAGTTTAATATCTAACAAAGCAATTTCATAAAGCCTAGCTAAACTTGTATGGTAGTCATGCACATTGACTGTATTACTGATTCCTGTAATCGAAAAATGCCTTTCAAGTGCTTTAATTGCATAATTCTCATCTGAAATAATATTTGAGAGTGCTATTGCCTCCTCAATACCTGGCGGATTATATTGATAAGAATATTTAGATTTCTTTAATGACTTTAAATATTGTTCAGATTTTATTACTGATATAATTTTCTCAAACTTTTTACTTTTGAAAAAAGCATGTTCTTTGAATTCAGAATATAAATAACTTAAGGCGACCAGGTTAAAGGAGTGATAACCTACAGATTTAGAATAAAGAGAACGCTTAATTTTAAAAGAATACATTTTATTGAAAAAATAATCTAAGATCGAACCAAATCCTAGGTTCTTTTCTATTTTAAAACTATAAATCGATGATTTATGATAGATAATTCCATCTGAATACAATTCTACATTGCTTAATACATTATCCATAAAGCTTAGGCTTTGCTCTTTTGCAATGCTAAAGTCCAACTTTGCAGCTATAGATGCAAACCAAAGTTGATGATTAAAAGTTTGGTCGAAGTCTCCAAAAGAGCCTTCTACATTCAATACCCTCCAAAGACTTCGGTTACTGTCAAATGAATGCATTCTATAAAGAGAAATAGCCTGCTTCATCAACTCACTATCATTATAAACTTTTGATGAATAGATTAATGCTTCCATGATCCACGCTTGTCCCATAACACCATTAGAGAAGTCTTTAAGAGGATTTTTTCGACAGAAAAATGCTGCTTTCATCGGGCGGAACTGTTCTGATAAAAGAAGATCAATAGCTTGATAAGAAAACTCTTTATATTTAATTTCTTTAGTTTCCTTATATATACAACTGAAAATTATTATCCAGTGTGCGATATTTCTAGCTCTTGTCTCTTCATCTTTATAAGGCCCATTATGCCCTGCTTCTATAGAATCCAGTGAAAAATCAAGCTTATCAGAGCCCTTAATTAAAATATCTAATAATGTTATATAGCCTGGAGTAGTATTATTATTCATTAATTTTTTCCATATAGTGATTAAAGACTGTTTCTAAATTAAAAACTTCTCTTGCTAATTTTTCATCACTTATAATACTTTCTTCATCCATCGAATTATCAACTAAATATAGAAACTTTTCTTTAAGGTTTTCAACTGAAATTTCTTCACATATAGACTGTGTTTTGAAACCTAATTGGCTAAGGTACTGGTAATTATCTAAGGGAGAAAGTATGTTTTTTGTTCCCCGTAAATAAGCATAAACGATACTTATCGTTAATTGATCTGTAGAACCAAAACAAATATTATAATCAGCGCTGTCATATAAATTCATTAGATCAATACCTTCGTACCATTTATCTATATCAATTTTAATGTTATTGCTTTGATCATAATCTATAATGGTTTTACGTATCTTTTTAAGTACTTCAGGATCGCAACCATAGGCACCAACTATATGTAACTGATGATGTGTATTACTAGGAAAAGCTTTACAAAATGCTTCAACTACTAGATCTACATTATTATATGAGTGCAATGCTCTAGTAGATAAAAAGACTTTGTTTTCTTTTCTCTTTTTAGGTTTCATTTCATGTTCATACCAATCTAAATCTGCTCCCCATGGACAACACAGAACCTTTTCACTGAACTGTGGAAACTCATTTAGGAAGTCATCTTTCGTTGTATGCCAGTTACAATGAATTACATCTACTTTTTCAAGAACCTCTATAAATTGTTTCAGCCCAGCTTTATCAAGTTCTTTTCTAAGATATTTTCTATAAAAGTCACTTCCATAAATGTTTAATATTGAATTTTTATGCTCTATCTTACTTAATACTTTCAAGTTAGTCGCTGGTGTATAGTTCCCTTGTAGAATTAATAAATCTTGTATTCCTTTTCTTTTTAGGAGGAATAAATAGAGGTCAAGTAAAAATAATGAAACACTTTTATTCCTTAGTTTTTGAATTACCTTTGGTAGTTTTTTATAACCATAAGGTGAAAAAACCTTAAAAGAGTGCTTCAAAGTACAAAGGGTTCGTGCCAAAAATGTAATTTCTAATTGCTTATTATTTTTAGTTTGATGGTTTAGGAAGTTGAACCACAATAATGCATTTCCGCCAGTGGCTTGACCAAAGAAAAAGATTTTCATTTAAGCCTCTATACTTTTGCTTTTTTTATAGTTGATAACATGAACAAAAAATCCTTATAGAAAAGGGTTACTACTGCTAGTGATAAAAAAACCCAAATTAACACTATAACTTTACTTGATAATATTATTGTTACTATTGATGCTACCAAAAGAAATAAGGTTAATATATATAACCTTACCCTCGGTATACTCTTCCAAAAATAACATGACAACTCAGTTCGAAGAACAAGGAATACCCAAAATGAAGTTGCTGTACTAATCGCAGCTCCATATGCACCGAATTTTTTCACTAAGAAAAAGTTACCTATAAAATTAATAGCAAAAGCAAAAATTGATGCTAACATTGAGTAATTAGTCTTTTTTACTATATTAAGTCCAATCACTGTTGTTTCTGAAAGCACATAAAATAATGGGGCTAACATGCAAGGTATTACTAAATATTTCACCAAAGAATATTCATTTGGCAGTATATAATCAATTACCCAACTTGCCATACCGAGCAGTGAAATTATAACTGCAACAAATAAAACCACATACTTATTTATATTCCTAATTTCATTATCATCATGCCCGCCGTTTATAGTCTTATAAACGTATGGAGTCCATATTGTTGTAAATACTTTCTGGAAAATTATTGCTGCAGTAGAGAAACTTATAGCAACAGAGTAGATGCCTAACTCATTTAATGATGAGTAAGCTCTTAAAAAAAACTTATCTGTAGCAGTAAGCCCCCAATAAGCTATAGCACCAATAGTTAAAGGCAACCCGTAACTAAAATACTCTGAAAATCTTTTAATAGAAAACTTTATCAATATCGATTTATAAATTCCCTCTTTATTTCCATACAATAAATATAAAAGAATTAATAGGTTCGAAATAAGCTGACCTAATAGCAAATATATAAAACCTGAGCCTTCTTCAAATAAAATTATAATGAAAAAGTAACATAGAAAGAATACTTTAGGTAAGAATTGACTTAAGGAAAACAATAATGCATTTTCCTGCATTCGTACAATTAAAGATATAAACCTTTGTAAGTAAACGACCAAAATACATGCTAAAGTCATTAAAGTTAATGTTGAATCCTCAATCCCAAACAAAATGTAAGATATCAGAGTGGGATCAAATAGATATAATGTTAAAGACGTAATTATAAATAAGATAATGCCTGGTGTAATACAATCTTTAAATAATTGACCTACATCTTTTGAGGAGTAATAATAACGAATGTAAGATTGATCTAAACCTATGGAAAAAAAAAGTACAGCAAAACTCTGTACTATAAATAGCATGCTCAGCCTTCCAACATCTTCTGAACTGAAATGCCATGTAATCAGAGGTAAAGTTACAAATCCAAGGAACGCAGAACCGACAGGTCCTAGTGAGTATTGAGTTATAGTTCTTAGATTCATAAGTAAAATTTATAGTTGTTCATAGCGTTTCAGGCCAAATACTACTATCACTTTGAATAGATGCCTTTTATATTCGACAAGAAAAAGACAATCAAAAGACTCAGCATAAACCCAAGCAAAGTGCCAAAAATACAAATTAATGCCCTTTTGGGTCTATCTTTTAATTCTGGAACAATTGCAGGATCAATTACCTTAAAAACATATTCTTTTCTTACTTCGGCAAACATTATAGTTTTAGTTTGCTCTTCAATTAGGTTATAGAAAATTGACTTTATATCTGAAACACTTGTTTTGCGTATTTGCTCTTCTAGAAATGCGATACTCTTTTTAGCTTCCTCAATATCCTTCTTTTTCATTTCATTATTGATATCCTCTATTAGTAAATCGAGAATATTTTTAGCAAAATAAGGTGAAATATGATCAAATGAAATAGTGATCATGCCAGTTTCAATGTTTTCTATAATACTTAGCTTCTCTAAAAAACTTTTATAAGCTTCTTGATCTGTAGGCTTAGGCGTAAATGGAAGCTGCACTTCCCTCACCCACTTTTTCATCTCAGCATCATATAAATCTGGGTTATAACTCAACTTATTACTACCTAAATCCCAAAATTCTGCAGCTATCAAATCAGGTAATAAGTTATGTTTATTTATAAATTTTGATATGAATAGGCGCGACCTAAGTATTTCTACAGCTATCTTTGATTTATTTGATTGTGATGGAATATTCATTCCTGCCAAACTAGCAAGTCCGCCAAATTGACTAGCGAGAGAGGACAGCCCTCCTTTACTCTCTTGCTCAGCAGGCATAATTAAAGTAGTCGATTTATAAATATTTGGCTGGTTAATAGCAAATACTACTGAAATTAAAGCTGCTACTAAAGTTATTGATGAAATCAGCCATTTGTACCTAAAAAAGACATTAAAAACTTTTTTTAAGTCAACATCTTCAGATGAATTTTCGACTTTCATATTATGATTTAAACTAGACATTTTAATCTCTGTAAAAATAGGCTTTATATACTACTAATAGCAGCAACTGCTACACCTAACTGATAAACAATCTGTGTCGCAGTGCTCCACAGAGTTAGGTTGTCCATGTAATCTGAGTTCATTGGCACTACGATGGTATCGCCGGCTTCAAGCGTGTTTGTGTCATTAACTGCAAACCAGCTGCCTGTACTTGGGATTTTCACTGAGCCGTTAGCTTTGATGATATAGATTCGTTCATCTGCTGCGCGCTCTTTTAAGCCGCCACTAAGATCAATGTAATCGTCTACCGTAATACCTTGCTGGAATAAGTGTGAGGTTGCGTAGTTAACCTCACCAATTACACTGATTGAATCACGTTTACTTGGTACATAAAGCGCATCACCATTTTGCAGAACAAGCCTTTGTTTATCTTCTACAATCATTGGTAAATCAATAACCAATCGTCCCACAGCTTCAACGTTAGCCAGATCATTCAATAGCTTATTCATTTCATCATAAGAAAGACTGTTACTACTTACAGAGTTTTCAAAGCTTTTTGATGCAATATCACGACGCAAATCTTCCGAAAGTTTTGCTAATTGCTGTTGCTCTTGTTTGCGAATTGCTTCGCGAGTAAAAATAGCAGCATTTGGCGCGGCAAATTCAGAAAAACCGCCAGCACGTTCTAGTAAGTTGCTTAATGTTTCACCGCGACGAATAGTGTAAACCCCAGGGAATTTCACTTCGCCTTTAAGCTCTACCTTTACGTTTTCTTGCCAATTAGGAATAGAGAAGATATTAATACTATCTTTACTACGTAATGCGATATTTTCACCATTACTACCTAACATGGCAGCTTGCAGGTTAAATTTTATATGTTTAACTTTTGATGCGTCGCCATCCATTACACGGGTTATTTCAGCTTGCTCAGTATAAGCAGACTCAAGTAAACCACCGGCGGCGGCTATCAAATCGTTTACTTCGCCATTAACTGTAAGAGGATAAACACCTGGGTAAGTTACATGGCCATTTATTTCTACAAGCTGCATTGCCATAGTGACTGTAGCCTGCTGCTTTAGTTTAGAAATAATTGGCTTTAATAGATTAAAACGACTGAAAACTGCATAATCTTTTGTCTCAAGTAGCTCTTCATCGTCAGTTAAATTGTGCTTGGCAATATCTGCAATCGATTTAGTTCTGTCTTCTTTTGACTTTAGTCCTGTTGATGAGCCTGTAACACCGATGTATTTTTCAAACTCTCTTTGCTGGTATTGATGCCATTGTTTTACTTTATACTGCTGCTCTTGCTGCGCTTCTGTAAGCGCCATATTTGCAAGTGCAGTTTCTTCAGCTTGCTTTTCTTGATAACGGCTAAATACAAAAAGCTTATCGTTAGCTTTTAACTCTAAATCATGCTCTGCAGCCTTAACAATCGCTTGTGCTATATCAAATTGAAAAACTTTAATATCGCCTGCTACATTAACTTCACGAACAAGCAATCCGTATCCTAAGTCAGCCTGAGGCAGCAAGTCACCACGCACCGAAGTTAGAATGTCTGAGATGTGTTTTCCTTGATGCCACTGATAATGGCCAGGACGAGCAACAGCACCAATTAAGCTAATACTGTTTTGATATTGAAAGCTTACAGGGTTAAAACGAATACGATCCCCATCACGAGGGGTATAATTAATTTGATTACCGCTAAAGTCTACTGATAACACTTCTTTCATATTATTGTTATTGAAGCGTTCAACAATTGCTTTTTTAGCGTAAGCTTGCGGCTTTAAACCACCCGCCATTTTTAATAACTGTGCTGCTGTTTCACCTTTTTTTAGCTCAAAAATAGCAGGGCGTTTTACTAAGCCTTCAACAGCGACTTGTGAGCCAACTGATGGGATAAACACCACATCGCCAGGCTTTAAAATAATATCGTTGCTGCTATCACCGTTGATTAATAGATCATACAAGTCAAAGTTTGCAACAACCTTACCCGCACGTTTAACTTGAATATTACGTAGTGAAGCAATATCAGATACCCCACCACTAACAAATAGTGCATGCGATACGGTAGTCAGTGATGAAACAGAATAACTACCCGGTTTGTACGCTTCACCAAGCACTAGCACACGAATGCTACGAAGTTTACCTACTGAAACAAATGCTTTAATACCAATTACTTCTTGTTCAACTTTTGCTTTGATTAACTCTTTGACTTCTGCAAAAGTCAGACCCGCCACTTGAACAGGACTTAAGTTTGGAATGCTGATACGCCCTTCGCGGTCAACAACAACTTCATAGCTCTCGCTTTCTTTACCGTAAAAGTTGATGTTAAGTGTATCTCCACGACCAATTAAGTAGGTATCAGGAACTGCCGCATTTTCACTTGGCATAAATGATGTTGGCTCACCAGCAAACAAGTCATAACCAAAAGGCTTTACTTCATCAACTTTTGGAGCAAAGCGCTCTTCATCTGTTAATTGTTCTTTTTCTTGTTCTAAACGAGGTTGTATTGTTGATTCTTGTTCAATTTGGTCGGTTGAAGATTTCTTACCTGTAATCGTCGATAAATCTACACCATACTGCCTTGCTAGTGCCTCTTGCTGCGCTCTAGGAAGCTTTTTAAATTGTTCGATTTGTGCGGCTGTAGGAGTAAAAGCCAATACTGATGCGGAAGTTAACAGCAAAAAAGTAATGAAGAGTCTTTTAAATAACATCACAGGTAGGGATATCCATAGTTCTACAGTCAAAAAGATTGTCTATTCTACCTGAAAATTACAGAAATAAAAAAGGGACTTTCGTCCCTTTTTGTCATTAAATTGTCAACAAAACGATTTATTTAGTTAAAAACTGTAAACTAGCGTTAGTGACGTTTCTGTATCTGTGTTTTCTTTATCATCGGCAACATCTGAGTTGTGAGTGATGTTGTAAGCTACTTTCATTTGTAGTGAACCGTTGATCTTAGCAAGGATTGCAGACTCTGAACGTGTTTTAGTGTTGGTATCACCATATTCAACTGATACTAACTGAGTAAAACGTGCACTGTCTGAAATCTGCCAGTTGTAATCTACTTTACCTAGTGCGATTGCTTCACCTTCGCGCTCACCGGCAAGTGAGTCACCGTTGTCATCAACTTCAGTGCTGTCGTCTGGATATTGGAAGTACTTATAACCCGGACCGATTTCTGCGTTTAACCACATATCAGAGCGGTCGATTAAACGTAAACCATAACCCGCTGAGATTACTGATTCATTACGATATGCACCAAAGTAATCAGATACGTGCGAACCGTAGATGAATAAGTGTGAGTGCTTTTCGTTTAATTTATAGTTACCTTGCGCTGAAATTGAGTACTTTTCGTTGGTACGCTGTGTTTCTTTTACACCTTGGTCGTTTTCGATCTCATCTTCTTTGTAGATGCCGTCTAACTTGTACTCGTTATTCCAGTTTTCTAGGTTATGTAATACCTTGATACCACCTTTAAGTGTGGTTGTTTCAGTGTTACCGCTTGTTACGATAGCACCTAATTCACTGGTTACATCCCAAGTTTTGGTTTCATCTGCTGCGAATGCGCTAGTTGCAGCGCTTGCTGCAACTAGAATTGATAATGCTTTTAATTTCATTAAAAAATAACCTTTACTACTTGTACGTTAGACTTATTAGTCTTCTTTGTGCAAATGAACATCCATTTGCGGGAATGGGATTGTGATGTTGGCATCGTCTAGTGCGATCTTAATGTTTTCCATTAAATCAAAATACGTTGGCCAGTAATCAGCTGAGTTAACCCAAGGGCGAACCACAAAGTTTACGCTTGAATCTGCAAGCTCAGATACCGCTACTGTGTATGCTGGGTCTTTTAATAAGCGCTCTTCTTTATCTAAAACTGATTTAAGAACTGCTTTTGCTTCTTTAAGATCTGCATCGTAACCAACACCGATTACTAAATCGATACGACGAGTTGATTCACGAGAGAAGTTTGTAATTGGGCTGCCCATAATTGATGAGTTGGGCATGATAATTACTTTGTTATCTGGTGTACGTAATTCTGTAGAGAAAATTTCGATTTTCTTAACTGTACCCGCTTTACCACCTGCTTCTACATAGTCACCTGATTTGAAAGGACGAAGTAAGATGATTAAAACACCTGATGCAAAGTTAGATAGTGAACCTTGAAGTGCTAAACCTACTGCTAAACCAGCCGCACCTAAAATAGCAATGAATGAAGTAGTTTCAATACCTAATTGAGATAGTGCCATTAAGATTGTTGCAGCAAATACAATTGCATAGACAATACTAGCAACAAATGAACCTACAGCTTTATCGACTTTCTTTTTATCAAATGCTTTTTCAGTTAAGCCTTCGCAGAATTTAGCGATGCGACCACCGATAAAGAAAATGATTAGCGCTAGAACCGCCTGAACGGCGTAATGTATGATTAAACCTGAATTCTCGTTGATCCAGTTCATTATTGTATCCATGTTCTCTCCTGAAGTTCATTTGTAGCGTCACGCTGTACAAATTATATATGATCTTTGGTTAAAAAATCATTAAATTACGCATAAAACTACGAAATGAGTATTTGCTCAATTACAAAAGTCGCAAGTCTAATCTGCGAAACTGAACGCGAGCTGACCAGTGATGGTTTTCTGAATTTTCTGAGGTAAATAAGTTTTTTCTACTTTTTTCAATTTAGGGCTTCACAAGCCAACCTTAATTATGTAATATGCGCGCCACACCAAACGAGGTGTATCTCAGTGGCGGCTGTAGCTCAGTTGGTAGAGCCCCGGATTGTGATTCCGGTTGTCGTGGGTTCAAGCCCCATCAGTCGCCCCACTTTTCCCCCTTTGTAAATCCCTATATTTTCTTAAATATTTTTTATTTTGGATTTCAAGATTTTTCTTTAACACCTGTTTTCAATTCAAAAAGCCGTCAGCTTTCACCTGTTAGTTTTGAGCCGAACTGTGTTGTTTGATCGCAATACATTCCCCCTTCAGATAGGTGTTGAATGTAAGACGCGCCAAGCAAGCGTGACGCCTACGATGTAGGAAGTACTCTAGTGCCGAAGTCTCTAAGATAATTCACGGCTAAAGCCGTTTCTACGAACGAGAGCTGCGAGGTGTGAAATATTGTAGGCGTGAAATTTATTTCACGCGAAAGCCTAGCACCTAGAGCCTATCCCCTAATACCTAGCGCCTTATACCTAGCGCCTAATGCCTAGCCCCCTAATACCTAGCGCCTAACTTTTCAAACCCCAAACAAAAAAATGCCACCTTTCGGTGGCATTACACACGGGATTATTTCTATTTACTAGAAATACTTTTCAAAGTTCAAGGTTGTGTGCTTTACACCCGACCTCAAACTCATAATTACTTCCAACTTTTCATCTTGTGGCCTTTAACAGCATAGAAAAGTATGAATAAATAACAAGGCAACATCACAATATAAGCCATTTGTTGTGCTTCTGCGCTTTTTACGCCGCCACTTGCTAAGCCCCAAAATAATGGACCAAACGCTCCACCGGCTATACCCATAACGAGCAAACCAGAGCCTACACTAGTTAGCTTGCCTAAACCAGATAATGCTAACGGCCAAACTGCAGGCCAAACAATGGCATTAGCAAAGCCTAGCACAGCAATGAGCAATAAGGTATCAGGCAGTACCGATTTTAGGCCAAATAATGTTGATATAAATACAGTTTCATTGCTACCTGTAACTATCGCTAGCGTTAACACACAACCCAATACCGCTGAAATAGTTAGCGCTGTTTGCTGCGATAACACTCGTGGGATAAGCAAAATCCCTAAAAAGTAACCTAGCACCATACAACCCATGGTGTACGATGTCATAACACTATATTTTTCAACACCTAACGACAGCGCAAAGCTACCAATGGTATCACCTGCGATAACTTCAACAGCTACATAAACAAAAAGTGCCACAATCCCTAAGGCAAGGCTCGGATGGCTTAGCGCTTCTTTTACCTGCCCCGGTTTTTGTTCATCAACGTCGTCATCAATTAGCTCTGGTAAAGGCATTTTAGTTACCGCAAAGCCGAGTATACCAATAAAAATAGCCATCCCTAAATACGGTAATATTAAGCCATTGGCCATTGCATCAATATCAGTTTGGCTAAGCTCTTTACCTACAAAGCCTTTAAAATCACTGAGTATCAGTGCGGTAAACACAATCGGCGCAACAACACCTGCACCTTTATTTAATATACCCATAATACTAACGCGAGCCGCGGCTGATTCTTCTGGGCCGATTCTTACTACGTATGGGTTAACCGCTGTTTGTAATAACGTTTGCCCGGCTCCCATAACAAGTTGAGCGAATAAAAACAGTGCAAAAATTTGCGTTTTTGCAGCAGGAATAAACAGTAAACCTGCCACCATCATGGTCGCCATACCCAGCGCCATACCGTTTTTATAACCTACCTTTCTGATGATCATCGCCGAAGGTAAAGCCGTAAAAGTCACGGCGATATAAAACGAGAAAATAATCAGCGATGCCTGAAACGGTGAAAGCTGCAAAATCTGCTGTAAAAATGGCATCAGTGAACCATTTAACCATGTAGCAAAACCCAGTATAAAAAACAGCGTGGCAACAATCGCCATAGGCACAACACTGCTTTGTTTATTCATTTCAGACATAATATTTCCCATAACAGCACAGTTCGACTCTACGGCGCTGCTGATTCAGATGATTATATAAAAGAGATATTAAATATTTATAACACTATCGCAACAAAAATGACAGCGCTGACATATTTCTTTTAGACACCGTAGGCGTGAAATTTATTTCGCGCGATGAATTTGGATTAGCCGTCAGCTTTCAGCTATCAGTTTTGAGCGAACGGTGTTGAATGTAAGACGCGCCAAGCAAAAATGACGCCTACGCTTTGCTGTAGGCATCATATTTATTTATCGCAGAAACATTACTCACCAACAACGGTCACGCGACTGGTTTGTTTTGCGTTTAAGCGGGTGCGTAGTGCAACTTTTGCATTGTTATCAACCTTCACAGGCTCGGCATAAGTTTGCCAGCTTTGGCCGTTATCTAGGCTGTACTCAATGCTCAAATATGCAAATGCGCTATTGGCATACAACTTACCATTTTCAATCACACCGCCCGGTACTGGTAAATGCAGCTCGATGCCATCTTTAGCTAACTTATCAAGCTCTTTTAAGCCTACAGCACTTGAGAACTCAGCCCAGTCTTTTGCTTGTTTTTTACTATCGACACTTTCGCCTTCCCAATCAGCTTTGTGCCATGCGCGCTCTGCCACTGACAAAATACGCGGGAAGATCATTGCTAATACTTGCTCTTCAGTACGGATTGTTTCTGACCATACCTGACCTTGCATACCTAGAATATTTTCAGGCTTTTCAAGTTTAGGTAGTGGGCGGCCCACCAACGCTTCTAAATTAACGATTGGCTCACGAGTACGGGTGTAATCGGCATTGGCATACACGTCATCAGGCATGTAATTAAAGGCTTTTTTCGTATCTGTGTAACGAGTGGCCCAGTAATAACCACGCTCTTCAGGGCTTGCTTCGTATGGGTGGTCAAAGTACAAATGCGTACCGTGTGATAACACCACTTGATAACCGGCATTTGCTAGGCGGTATGCTCTATCGGCAACGCCCCATTCCCAAATGTTATCCCAAGTATTAACGGTAAAAGTTTTGTTAGGGAACTCATCACGTTTAAACGAATTTTCGCGGTCATACATGATGCCATCTTCCCAAATACCCGGAGAAATACCGCGTTTTTCAAGTAAGGTTGCAACACGTTGTGTGAAATAAGGTTTTAAATCAGCGGGGCCAGCTACACCGTTATTAGGGTCGGCAAATAATGCCTGACAGATTGGTGAGCCTATCCACGAACCAGCACCGACTTCATCGCCACCAATATGCAGGTTCTTTAACTGCACACCTGCTTCGCGATACATCTGCTGAAGTTCATAAGTTACTTTATCTAAAAATGCGTAGGTAGAGTCCATACACACATTCATCGAGTTATCTTTGTAGTTTTGTACCGTCATGTACACAGAGGTATCTTTTGGATCAGTAAGCAAGTATTGCGTTGCCGGCCCCATATCTATGTGTTGAATTTCTTTGTTTGCAGAGCGCGTTTTAATGTTGTTTTTAGCGGCTTTCTCAGCTTCTTCTAACATGTTGTGATAACGTGCTTCCATCGCTTTGATTGAGGCACGTGCATGGCCAGGGCCTTCAACTTCAGGGATGATTTGAATGTGGCGGTCTTTCGCAAACTTTAATAGCTCAACAAACTCATCACGTTTCAGATAACCATTACCTGAGCCCGATTTAAATGGCCCAGTGCCAAGCTGAGTTAATAAACACTCGCGCTCTTCTAAATCAAAGCAGCGATAACCGCCAACGTCAGTGAGCTCTGGTAAGCCTGGGATCTCAAGTCGCCAGCCTTCATCTTCTGAAAAGTGCCAGTGTAGCTTATTCATTTTATAGCGAGCCATTTGCTCAACCAGCTTGAACATTGCTTCTTTGCCATGATAGTTACGACCATTATCGTAATGCATACCACGCCAACCATAACGCGGTGAGTCTTCAAGTTCTAACTGCGGTAAACTGGCACTGCCTTGGCTATTTGCAGGAATGAGGTTCAATAAGCTTTGCATCGCATAAAACACACCTGCGTTATCGCTACCTACGATAGTGATCACTTCATCATCAATCTCTAGGGTGTAGCTTTCTGCTTTTGCATTATTGAGTTTAGGGTCGACTTTTAAGCGTATTACTTTGTCTTTGCCAACATTGATATGATCAGGCTGTGCTTTAAGGCTAATGCCATAGTCATCTTGTAAGTCTTGCATAAACACCATAACTTCGTGTTTCAGCTGGCCTTGATAACTGATTTGCCAATTATTGTTTAGCGTCGCGCTACCTCGATTAAAATCGACTTTACGAGGCTTAGGGATAATACGCTTTAAAGCATCCTCTTTACTAACCGACACCTTATCAGTGCTATTACGCTCGAAACGTACTTTTGCCGTTGCTAAAACCGATAAATCTTTTGGCTCATTGTAACGGCGTAACTGATTTTCACGGGTAAATGGCGTCACAAACTGTTTAAAGTCTTCAGTGTCGGTGTTGGCAAATACGGCTGGTTTATTCTTCCCCGAAACAAAAAATGCCCGTGGCATAAAGTCACTGTAAGCTACAATCCATACTTGCGCATCAAACGGCAACTCTAAACTTTCACCTGCACCTAAACCTTTAAACGAGCTCGTTGGTACGATGCGATGAAGGTCACCATTAACGTGTTCAATGTTTAGGCCCGCGACATGCTCGGTTGAGATTTTACGAACTGAGTGAATATAAAGCTGCCAGTCGCTCTCGCCTGCAGGTAACGCCACATCAGAGCCATTGTTGAGGGTAATTTTTCCTAAAAAGCCCGCATCTTTATTACGAAAGTTATCTTCTACCGAAAACAGCAGTTCGGTACCTTTCGCAAACTGATCAACTTGCGATTGAGTTAATGCTGCACTAGCCATTAAAGGCGCAGTCGCTAGCATTACCGCGAATAGTGACTTCTTAAAATCCATTACTTTCTCCTCGTTTAAGCCCTGAGTGTACGGTATTTCTGCGTACTATTTTTCATTTTTGTTAATAATTCGTTCCTATCATATAAAAACTAAAATGACAGCGCTATCATTTTATGAAAAATAAAGGTGAGGATTTAGCTATCAGCTATCAGCTATCAGCTATCAGCTATCAGTCTGACGGCTGACGGCTGACGGCTGACGGCTGACGGCTGACGGCTGACGGCTCAAACCTTAACACAAAGATACTTCTCTTCTAGATACTCGTCTAACCCTTGGTGACCGCCTTCTCGACCTAAGCCAGACTGTTTAACGCCGCCAAATGGCGCTACGGGGTTTGAGATAAGACCTTCGTTAATACCTATCATGCCGTATTCAAGTGCTTCGCTTACGCGATAAACTTGCTTGATGTTTTCACTATAAAAATACGCAGCTAAACCGTAAGGTACGTCGTTCGCAAGTTGAAGTACTTCTTGCTCGTCATCAAAGGCGATTATGCTGACTACAGGGCCAAACACTTCATCATGATAGATATCCATCTCTGGGGTCACATCAGTTAAAATTAATGGCGCTTGAAAGCTACCCTCAAGCTCGCTGTTATCACCGATTAACGACGCCCCTTTATCAACCGCATCCTGCACAAGCGTTTGAACTTTCTCTTTTGCTTTAGGGTAAATTAATGGGCCGATATCTACCCCGTCATCAAGACCATCACCTACCTTTAACTCAGCTACTTTGTCAGTGAGTTTTTCAAGCACAGTTTCAAGCACTGAGCCCTGAACAAAAATTCGGTTAGCGGCAACACAAGTTTGCCCTGCGTTTCTGAATTTAGCCCCCATTAGGCCAGCAACAGCTTCATCTAAATCGGCATTATCAAAGATAATGAACGGGGCATTGCCGCCAAGCTCCATTGACGTTTGTTTAATTGTTGAGGCACACTGCGATAGTAACTGCTTACCTACACCGGTTGAGCCTGTGAATGTGAACTTACGAACACGCTCCGACTCGGTCATGATCTCACCCACCATTTTTGCGTTTTCAGAGACCACCACGTTCAGCGCTCCTTTTACAAATCCTGCTTTATCAGCAAGGTAGGCTAAGGCAATAGCGCATAATGGCGTATGCTCCGAAGGTTTAATCACAAAACTACAACCCGCGGCATAAGCGGGTGCAACTTTACGGGTGATCATGGCAATCGGGAAATTCCAAGGTGTAATACCAGCCACCACACCAATTGGTTGCTTTATCGTTGTTAAACGATGCTTACTGTCGGTAGCAGGAATTGTGTCGCCATAACTACGCTTTGCCTCTTCACTAAACCATTTAATAAAGCCAGCACCGTATTCCACTTCGCCCAAGGCTTCTTTTAAAGGCTTACCCTGCTCTTTAGTCATTAACTCAGCAAGCTGTTGCTTGTGCTCAATAACCAACTCATACCATCGGCGCAGCGTTTCACTACGTTCGGTTGCAGTTGTTTGCTTTAGTTTGCTAAATGCCTCGTCAGCACTTTTTAAAGCCTGCTCAACCCCGGCTTCATCAATATCAGAAACCTGAGTAATTACCTCAGCGGTTGCGGGGTTATCTACACTAAAACGCTGGCTCGTAGAATAAAAGTCACCGTCGATAAACGAATCAGAAAAAACCAGATCAGACATAGAACCTCCAAAATCAGCTATCAGCTATCAGCTATCAGCTATCAGCTATCAGCTATCAGCTATCAACTATCAGCTATCAGCTATCAGCTATCAGCTATCAGCTATCAGCTATCAGCTATCAGCTATCAGCTATCAGCTATCAG